>DXZZ01000005.1:0-65647 GCA_019419425.1 Collinsella sp.
GAGCGTCCGGCTGATAACCGGGAGGTCACAAGTTCGAATCTTGTCAGGTCCACCATCAAAACCGTGAAGAGCCCTGGGGCGTTGCCTCGGGGCTTTTTTTCTTACCTACTGAAAGTAGTCAAAAAAGCCCCGTCCCAAATTAACTACTTTGATTTTGTGTGCTGTGCGAAAGTTTGGGTAGTATAGCTATTCAATGCGGCGGGCTGCCGCGTGTTAACCGCTACGTACCGGAGGTGTTCCATGGTTCGTGTCGACATAGAGACCATCGTCATGGCCGCCGGTCCCGTGCCATCGCTTATCGTACTTCGTGAGCGCAGCAGCAAATCGGACTCGCCCGCGCCGCTGCGTTCCCTTTCCATTCAGACTGGTTCGTTTGAAGCTGCTGCCATCAGCCGCGGCATCGATAGCGGCCGCGCCGAGCGCCCGATTACCCATGACCTGCTGCTCGATACCGTTGACGCCCTGGGCGCCAAGCTCGAGCGCATCGAGATCGTTCGCGCCGAGCCGCCGGTGTTCTACGCGACGATCGTCGTACTGGCCGATGGCGAGGAGCGCAAGATCGACGCCCGCCCCAGTGACGCCATTGCCCTGGCCGTGCGCAGCAATGCCCCCATGTTTGTGGAGGACGACATCATGAATCGCCTGGGCACTGTTTCCACCCACGCCGAGGATGTCGACGACGAGCAGGAGTTCGAGAAGTTCGACGAGTTCGTCCATACGCTCTCCCCCGATGACTTCTAAATGCGGGGCGGCAGGGTTGCGGAGTGTTCGCTGATGGCCAGCGGTATGTCGGCTGTGGCGGCGGCCATTGCGCGCGAGGCCCAGATGCGCTCGGAGGCATCCGAGGCGGCACGCATTGCCTATGTGACGCAGGCCCGCACGCTTCGCGAGCGCCGCGGCTCGTTTATCAAGATGGTTGTCGTCTCCGCCCTTGTCGCGGCAATCTGCTCGCGCCTTCGTGGTACAGTTGGTGCGCTTGGGTTTTCGATTTCAACAGGCTTGGTAATCTGGGGTGTGGTCGATGCAGTAATGCTGACCAACCAGATCAAGGTACTCGACAAGCGCGCGATGGATATGATGCGCGCCCGCGACGCTGCCGCCAAGATCGCCGCCGAGGCACAAGAACTGTAACGACGCCAGACTCGATGGGAAGGTCTAAAGATGGCACAGGATATGCAGGACGCCGATAACGTCTCCGCCGAGCTCGACGCCATGGTGTGTGACCTGATCGGCGCGTTCTTGGACGACCTTGCCGCCGGTGAAAACCCTGGCGTGGTCGTGGCAATTGAGGACGCTGCTTCCAACCGTTATCTGGCGGCGCTCGATGAGGATGGCGAAGAGGCGTGCCTCGAGGCGGCCACCAACTTTATCTCCGAGCACAAGATGGGTCTTAAGGACGAGGGCCTGGGCCGTATCGCCCGCTATGCCATCGGCTATACCGGCTGCGTCGAAATTGACGGAGGCTACCACGACGCTCTGCTCGTGAGCTTCTTTGAGACTACGCTCGAGAGCGGTTTTTCGGCATATGTGCTGTATGAGGGCATGGGCGCCGGCGATGGTTTTATGTGGAGCGACCCTGAACCTGCAGGTGAGGAAACCCCTCTCATCTAAAATCGCTAAAATAAACGAGTTTTCGGTAAAAGGCTCAATATTCCCGCTGAGCGTTGTGTCGCTGGGCGGGCCGCATACGCGTGCCGTTTGTATATGGATAGAAGATAGGGGAACTACATGCGCGTAGACAATCTGAGGAACATCGCCATCATCGCCCACGTCGACCACGGCAAGACGACGATGGTCGACAAGCTCCTGCGTGCCACGGACGCCTTCCGTGCCAACCAGCAGGTCGAGGACCGCGTCCTGGACTCTAACGACCAGGAGCGCGAGCGCGGCATTACGATTCTCGCCAAGAACATCTCTATCGAGTACAAGGACGTCAAGATCAACGTCATCGACACCCCGGGCCACGCCGACTTTGGCGGTGAGGTCGAGCGCGTGCTGCGTATGGCCGACGGCGCCCTGCTGCTGGTCGACGCTTTTGAGGGCCCCATGCCCCAGACCCGCTTCGTGCTGCGTCACGCTATCGACACCGGCCTCAAGATCATGATCGTTATCAACAAGATCGATCGTCCGGGCGCCAACCCCGAGAAGGCCTACAACGACTGCCTGGACCTTATGGCCGACCTGGGTGCCACCGACGACCAGCTCGAGTTCGCCATGGAGCACGTGGTCTACGCCAGCGCCATGAATGGCTTTGCCCGTCTTGACCCCAACGACGGCAACATGGACATGTATCCGCTGCTCGATATGATCATCGATGACATGCCCGCTCCCGAGGTTGACGAGAATGCCCCGCTGGCCATGCAGTGCGTGACCATTGACCACTCCAACTTCGTTGGCCGCATCGGCATCGGTCGCGTGTACTCCGGCACCATCCATCAGGGCGATCAGATCCTGGTCGTCAAGAACGACGGCTCCAGCGCCACCGCTACCGTCAAGCAGCTCTTTACCTTCGACTACCTGGGCCGCACCGAGTGCCAGGAAGTCGGAGCCGGCGACATCGCTGCCGTCGTGGGCATCGACCGCACCGATATCGGCGATGTCTATACCGATATCGAAAACCCCGTTGAGCTCGAGCCCATCGAGATCGACCCGCCGACCCTGTCCATCGTCTTTGAGGCTTCGACCTCCCCGCTCGTCGGTCGCGACGGCGACATCGTGGGCGCCCGTCAGCTCAAGGAGCGCCTGTTCAACGAGGCCGAGAACAACGTGACCATGAAGATCGAGGAGCTCGAGGACAAGAGTGGCGTCGAGGTCTCGGGCCGCGGCATTCTGCACCTGTCCGTTCTGATGGAGTCCATGCGCCGCGAGGGCTTTGAGTTCCAGGTCGGCCGTCCCCGCGTTCTGTTTAAGAAGGACGAGAACGGCAACAAGATGGAGCCCGTCGAGCAGGCCGTCGTCGAGTGCCCGGACGAGTACTCGGGCAAGGTCGTTGAGGTCTTCGGCACCTCCGGCGGCATCATGACGAGCATGGATACCTCGGGCATCGTGACGCACCTCGAGTTCAAGATCCCGACCCGCGGCATCATGGGTCTTAAGAACCGCATCATGAACGTCACTCACGGCGAGGGCGTGTTCTATCACACCTTCCTGGAGTATGGCCCCTACGCCGGCGAGATCGGCAACCGCCAGAACGGCGCCATGATCTCCATGACCACCGAGAAGGCCGTTGCCTACGCTCTGGGTACGCTGCAGGAGCGCGGTCAGCTGTTTGTTGAGCCGGGTACCGAGTGCTACGAAGGCATGATCGTGGGCGAGCGCAGCAAGGCTGGCGACATGGTCGTCAACATCGCCCGTACCAAGAACCTGGGCAACCAGCGTTCCTCGACCTCCGATATCTCCGTCCAGCTGGTGCCGCCTCGCACCTTCTCGCTGGAGGAGGCGCTGGAGTACATCGCCGACGACGAGCTGGTCGAGATCACCCCCAAGAACATCCGCCTGCGCAAGCGTCTGCTCAACGCCACCGACCGCAAGAAGGCCGCCGTTCGCGCCGGTCAGGTCAACAAATAAGCGCTGGGCTTTATAGCGACTAACAAGAAAGGGCGTCGACCGCAATGGTCGGCGCCCTTTTTGGTCCAAGGGGAACAGGTTCGTTTGCACCACCACAAAGGTGCCTGTCCCCCTTGTGGTGGTTGGCGGCTAAGCGGTGGGGAGTTCCGGCGTATTAGCCGGCTGTTGCGACTTGAGGTGGGCGTTGCGCCAGATGATCTGGATAACGTAGCCGAGCGTGAAGACAAAGGCCACGCCGCTGATGAAATCGCCTACGAGGGGGATTGCCGTAAGCACGCCCGCGGCGATACCGCCCACGGCTGCCATGGCGTAGCGGTTCTGGTTGTGTCCGACCATGCGGGCGATTGCGCACCCCGCAAAGGCACTCGACACCAATGCGATGCCGATAACGCCGCACAAGAGGGCTCCGGCAAGCGACAGGCCAGCGATAGAGATAATCAGCAGTAGGACGGCGGGGGCGACAGCAATCGTACCCAGAAGACCGCTCACCCACAGGGGCGCGGGATGCTGGTGGAGCATACCGGCGGCGCTGGCGGTCGCACGCGGAAAGACGAGCTCGAGCAGCAGAGCGACAAAGCAGGTCGAGAGTGCCGCGGCGACGATGCCGCCGATGACATCGTTAACGGTGGAAGTACCCTCGTTTTCGGTGCGGTCGATCTTGAGGGCACCGACCTCGGCTCCCGCGGCGCGCTCGGGGTCCTCGGAGACGTGCGCGTTCACGGTGCCGGTGATGTGGGCGTTCTTGCCCAGGATGAGCTTGTCGGCCCAAACCTCGACATCGCCCTCGACGGTGCCATCGATGGTCACCGTATCGCCCGCGAGCGCTGCCGACTTGGTAGAGCCGCGCAGGGCAACCGTCTCGCCTATCGCATAGAAGCAGTTGGCGGTGCTGTCGGAATTGAGCACGACGTGCTGACCGACGACCGTGACGCTGCCATCAACCGTAGTCTTGGCAATGTCGATGGTGCGCGCCGCAAGACGAACGGCGCCGCCCACCGTGCAGTCGCGGATCGAGAGGGTATCGCCCGCAGCGATGATATCGCGGTCGATGGAGGTGTCGTCCAGGTTGAGGCTCTGACCTGCCCAGTACAGGTCACCTTCGACGCCGGACGGAGTGGCGTCGTTGTCGGTCGCAAGTACGTTGCCTGCGGTGTCCGTGCCGGCAAAAGCCGTAGCAGGAAGTGCGGTGAGCGCCAGAGCGATGAGCGCGAATAGGATGGTGATGCGGCCCCACGCTTTACGGCGTTGGGTCGACGGGAATTGATTGTGGGGCATAGTGAATCCTTCGTCAGATGCTCGATATGCACCTAACAGGGTACCCAACGCGTGGGCGCTCTAAAAGAACCTCTCGGTTGCATTTCGAAGGATGAGCCCGCGCAATCTACTTTTTGTGGTGCAAAAAGCGCGCGATGTCCTCTTCGGTGGGGCTTTTGATGTCAAAGCGCAGCGACAGCCAACGCAGGCCCATGGTCACTACGACGCAAACGACCAGCGCGACGACATTGCTGACCAAGCCGCTCATGACGAGGCAGACATAGCTTGCCGATCCGGCGATAGCCGCGATGGCATAGAAGTTGGTGCGCTGGAAAATACCCGGAACCACGCCCATAAAGCCGTCGCGCAACATGCCGCCGCCCACGGCGGTGAAAAAGCCCATCATGATGCATACGGCCGGTGCGAATCCGTAGACCAGCGCCTTGTCCGCGCCGGTTGCCGCATAGATGCCCACCGAGATGATGTCGAGCAGGGGAATGAGTTTTTCGGGCTTGTCGACGATTGCCGGGAAAATGTAGATGATGGCTGCCGTGGCAATGGAAAGCGGGAGCGCCATCGGCTGGTTGAGGATGTAGACGTTGCCCACTTGCAGCGTCATATCGCGCAAAAGACCGCCGCCCAGGCCGCAAACCACGGCGAGCGCGACGGCGCCCACCAGGTCGAGCTTGTGCTCGCGCGCGACCAGAACGCCCGAGATCGATGCCGCGACAACAGCGAACATCTCGAGCCAAAACGGGATGGCGACCATGGCATCCGAGGCGTGTGAGGTAACGGTCATAGCGGCGACGACGGGCAAGGTGGGGTCCTTTGTGTTGCGGGTTTAGACAATGCCCGTACATAGTACATGGTTGGCGGGTCTGGCGACCCTATAGCTCGGTAAACGGTCGGGACTGGATGCGGGCGTAGGCACCAAACGTGTACATCAGCCTCCAAAGATGTCAAAAAATGTCGTTTTTGGAGGGTGATGTACACGTTTGGTGTGGGGCGCTGAGATGCCGCTACTCGGAAGGCATGTCTTCGCCCTGCGCGCCCTTCCAGTTGCGGATAAGTGCCTTGCGCAGTTCGTTTTGCTTTCGCTGGTGCTCGGCGTCCGTGCAGCGGGGCATACCGAGTGCTTCGCGAATATTGTTCATGGCGCGGTGAAAGGCAAGCTGACTTGCGAACTGTGCCGAGGTGAGCGTAACGATTCGATATCCCATTTGGGCGAGCACGGCCTCTCGTTCCGCGTCCGCTCCCTTGCGTTCGACCTCATCGTGAAAGCCGCCCTTATATTCGATGCCGAGTTCTCTGCGCTGATAAGTAACAAGAGTGTCGATTTTGAGCGTTCGGGCTTTTGTGCAATGCCAAAGACGTTGAGGGATTTCGAGCGGTTTATTGAGTTCGATACCTCGGATACCAACGCCGCCTTCGCTTGTTGGAAGTGAAAGGGCGATGGACGATGCGGTCTCCATGGGCGAGGCTGAGTGGTCGTAGATGTGTCTGAGCGCGAGTCTGGCGCGTGTGGCGCCGGGTTTGCCAGGGTGCCGATCGAGTAACTCGACAATTTCGTCCTTGGAGGTGGTGGCTGGTTGCTCGGTATAAGGGTCGGAGGGATTGAGCCCCATGCGATAGTCGCCGCAAGCTTCGTAACCATACTCGAGGTATTCGATCCTATCCATCCACTCGGCAGTGAGCACGAAGGTGAAGGCTTCGTCGGTGATAAAGATGCCGGGCGTAAGCTCGCCAATATGGTCGTAGGGTAGGTTTTGGCCGAGAACGTGGCAAGTGACACCGTTGGTGCGAATTCGCTCGAAAGCAAATACTACGGAGATGTCGATAGTCTTGAGCATGGTGGACGGAATGCCGCAGTCGGTAAGTGCCTGCCGAATGCGCGCGATGCGTTGCTGGGTAGAGAGGCCCCGCACACCTATCTGGTAGTCGCGTTGTGCGACGGCTCGAACCAGGTCTTGTGGCGCATGGTGGACGAGCCATGCGGCTTTATGCGTAATGAGAACAGGAGTATCCATTAGGGACCTCTCGCTTCGAGCTGACACCAACCTCTTATGTCCGTTGAGGTGGGGAAATATACCGGATGTGAGCAAATCGACTCATGCTCGGTGCGCGTCATATGCGAACGTGTACATCACACTCCAAAGATGTCTAAAAATGTCGTTTTTGGAGGGTGATGTACACGTTTGGGATTCAAGTTGAGATCGAAAGCGATGGGGGCGTGGCTGAAGAGGAGGGATGTCCAAATTTTGAGCTTCGCTCAAAATTTATCCGGTCGGCTGGCGCCGACCGCGCTGCGCTAAAAACGCGCCACTGGCGCGTTTTCTTTACGCTTTGCGCCCTGGCGGGTTCGAATCCCTCCTCCTCCGCCGTATTTGCTTGTAAGGGACTCTAAACAAAAAAGCCCCCGTTTTCGGGAGCTTTCTCAACCAAAATGGCGGAGGAGGAGGGATTCGAACCCTCGTGACCTTATACAGGCCAAACGGTTTTCGAGACCGCCGCATTCAACCACTCTGCCACCCCTCCGCGTGGGGTAAAAACAAAGCAGGCTCGAAGGCCTGCTTTGGAATTAACTGGCGGAGAGTCAGGGATTTGAACCCTGGAGACGCTTTTGACGCCTACACGATTTCCAATCGTGCTCCTTCGGCCACTCGGACAACTCTCCGTTAAATGCGAAAGTCAGTATACACGAGGAACCGCAAAGTGCAAACAGAAAAGTTGGCATTTTTTAAAACGCTTGGCCGCGCTTGTCGTTGCAGTGGGGTTTGAGGTGCCAAAAAACGGCTTCCGACCAGCGGGGTTGATTAACTCAATTGTTCAAAAGGGGTATTCATAAGCGACTTGGCAATGAATTTAAAAATCTTTGGGTGGCGCTGTGGACCACTGGTATGCATTTTGCGACCACAGCCTTGTGCCCGTTGACCTGTGGCTTGGCTCAGCTTGTCCCCGCGGCGTCGTATCTTGTCCACAAATCCGTCAAGCACTTGGTCAGCATTTGGTTGGAAGACGCATGAAACGTCGTGCGAGTATGGGCATATGTGGAGGTCATGAGGTTGTAGCTGCATATTCTTGCGGCCTAGGAGGTTGAAAGATATTATTACCAAGTCTTTTCCTGCTTCAGGCGCACCTTCACGACCTGAAGCCACATTTGCCCAGAGGAGGTGACAATATGAAGGCTTATGAACTGCTGTTCTTTGTTGACCCGTCGCTCGACCCCGAGACTCGTCTCGCTGTTATGAAGCGTATCGATACCACGATCGCTGAGGGCGCTGGCAAGGTCGACTCCGTTGACGACTGGGGCAAGCGCAAGCTCGCCTACGAGATCAACGACCTCACCGATGGTGACTACACCCTCATCAACTTCCACGCAGATCCTACCCAGATCGCCGAGCTTGATCGCATCCTGCGCATCACCGACGCTGTGGTCCGCCACATGATCGTCCGTCGCGACGACCAGGAGTAAGACTGTCGTTTTGGACTGGGCTTGTGCCCCAAGAGGAAGTAGTGAGTTATGAGCATCAATCGAGTGAACATCACCGGTAACCTCACCCGCGATCCCGAGCTGCGCGCCACCGCCGGCGGAACCCAGGTTCTGTCCTTTGGCGTCGCCGTCAACGATCGTCGCCGTAACGCGCAGACTGGCGAGTGGGAGGACTATCCCAACTTTGTCGACTGCACTATGTTCGGCACCCGCGCCGAGGCCGTGAGCCGTTTCCTGGCAAAGGGAAACAAGGTCGCGATCGAGGGCAAGCTGCGCTACAGCTCTTGGGAGCGCGACGGCCAGCGCCGGAGCAAGCTTGAGGTCATCGTCGATGAGATCGAGTTTATGAGCTCCCGTGGTGGCCAGGGTGGCTACGATCAGGGCGGTTATGCCCCCGCAGCTCCCGCGCCTGCAGCACGTCCTGCCGCACCGGTGGCTACGCCGCCCGCGGTCGACGTCTACGATGAGGACATCCCGTTCTAAGGGTTGTTCACCTATTTTTGAGTGAGAGGCGGCTTCGGTTCGCCGAAGTTGCCAAATGAAAGGTATTTTGACATGGCTAATGATTTTTCTGCACGTCAGCCGCGTCGTAAGTACTGCCAGTTCTGCAAGGAGAACACTGAGTTCATCGACTATAAGGACACTCAGCTTCTCCGTAAGTACATGACCGATCGTGGCAAGATCAAGCCCCGTCGCGTCACTGGCGCTTGCACGCAGCATCAGCATGACATCGCCAACGCCATCAAGCGCGCCCGCGAGATGGCTCTCCTGCCGTACACCGTCCCCGTGGTTTCCTCTCGTGGCAACCGCGACCGCGGCTAAGAAGGGAGACGCATCATGAAGGTTATTCTTCTCGATGAGATCAAGGGCAAGGGCGGCGAGGGTGACGTCGTAGAGGTCGCTCAGGGTTACGCTGAGAACTTCCTGTTCCCCAAGAAGCTCGCTGTTGCCGCCATCAAGGGCAACCTCAAGCAGCTCGACGAGCGTCGCAACAACATCGCCAAGCGCGAGGCCGTCCGTCTGGCTACCGCCAACGAGACCAAGGCTGCCCTCGAGGGCAAGCAGGTCACCGTTGACGTCAAGGTCGGCGACGAGGGCATCCTCTTTGGCTCTGTTACCGCCGCTATGATCGCTGACGCCATCAAGGCTCAGCTCGGTATGGACATCGACCGCAAGCGCGTCGAGCTCGGTAAGCCCATCAAGGTTGCCGGTGCCCACACCGTTGCCATCTCGCTGTACCGCGAGATCAAGGCCGAGGTTGTCGTTCTCGTCGGCGTTACCGCAGAGGAGCTCGCTGCCGAGGCTGAGGTCGAGGAGGCCGCTGAGGTCGCCGAGGCCGAGACCGCCGAGGTCGAGACTGAGGCTGCTGCCGAGTAGCATTTGCTGCAACGCAACAATCTTGTTCTAAGAAGGGCGCTCTGGGAAACCAGGGCGCCCTTTTGTTTTTTGCGCTGAGTGAGTGTCATGGTGAACGTTGCGTCGAAGTCCTATATACAGGACCGTTCGTCCGTTTGGTTCGGTGATGATTGGCGGCGCGCGGCGCGTTTTGGGACCGTGGCTGATACTATGGATGCTCGCAAGCGATATGAATGAGGATGCTCATGGCATATGACGATAGGGAGACCGGGCTGACGGTCGAGGACCGCGGCTCAAAGTTGGGTCTTCCCCAAAACCAAGATGCAGAGGCCAATGTACTGGCCGCTATGCTGCTATCGCCCGAGGTGGTCGAAGAGGCCCAGGTCGAGCTGCAGCCCGATGACTTCTACCGGCCCATTCATAAGACCATCTATACCGCGATGGTCGATATGTACAACAGCCGCATTCCCATCGACTCCATCTCGCTGATCGATTACCTGCGAAGCATCAACAAGCTTGATGCCGTGGGCGGCGAGGCCTACATTTTGGAGTTGATGGGTCAGACCCTGTCGCTCGTCAACTGGCAGCACCATGCCGCTATCGTTCGCCGCGATTCGATGCTGCGTGAGCTGATCGGCGCCACCAACGAGATCAACGCGCTGGCCTATAACGCTCCCACCGATACCAAAGAGGTCGTGGAGCTGGCCGAGAGCAAGTTGCTCAAGGTCACGGCGCGCGAGGTCAAGTCGAGCTACAAGACGCTGACCGAGTTTATGGTCGAGGCCTATAACGAGGCCGAGGAAGTGTGCCAGGCAGGCGGCCAGGCTGCGGGCGTGCCCACGGGCTTCCCGTCGCTCGACCGCATGCTCATGGGTTTTCGCGAGGGCCAGCTCATCATCATCGGCGCCCGCCCTGCTGTGGGTAAGACGTCGTTCGCCCTGAATCTGGCGCTCAACGCTGCCGCGGCCGGTTATACCGTCGGCTTCTTCTCGCTGGAGATGTCGGGCAAGGAAATTGCCCAGCGTCTGATTTGCGCCTACGCCATGATTTCGATCAGTGACTTCCGCATGGGCCGCATTAGCCCCGAGCAGTGGGCCAATATCAACGAGGCCACGCAGACCTTGTCCAAGCTCGATATTCTGATTGACGATACGCCCGGCACCACAGTGACCGAGATTCGCGCCAAGAGCCGCCGCATGCTCCACAACAAGGAGAAGGCCATCATCATCCTGGACTACCTGCAGCTGGTGAGTCCTCCGCCGGGACGCCGCTCCGAGAGCCGTACCGTCGAGGTCTCCGAGATGTCGCGTGGTCTGAAGATCATGGCCAAGGAACTCAAGATCCCGCTCATCGCGCTGTCGCAGCTCTCGCGTCAGGTCGAATCCCGTACCGGCAAGCGCCCGCAGCTTTCCGACCTTCGTGAATCGGGCTCCATCGAGCAGGACGCCGATATCGTTATGTTCTTGGACCGCTCCGCCGACGAGGCCGAAGCCTCGCGCGACGATCGACCCGACGAGGGCGTTACGCGTATCGTCGTGGCCAAGAACCGTTCGGGCCCGATCGGCGACGTCGACCTGATGTTCCTGCCGGCATCCACCAAGTTCTATGAGCTTGATGGGGCACATGCCGAGGAGTAGGACAGGCGCCCGTTGCACGGGTATACTAGGAATGTTTTGTGCTTCTGCGTGCCGGCGTGGCGCGTAGACAGTCCATGAATGTAAGGAGTAAACATGCCGTCAACCGTTTTGGTCGGTGCCCAGTGGGGCGATGAGGGCAAGGGTAAGATTTGCGACCTGGTCGCCGGCGACTTCGACGCCGTCGTGCGCTACTCGGGCGGCAACAACGCCGGCCACACCATCGTCGTCAACGGCAAGAAGTACGGCCTGCACCAGGTGCCCTCCGGCATCATGTATTCCGACCACGTGTCGGTGATCGGTAACGGCTGCGTCGTCAACCCCAAGGTTGTCCTTGAGGAGATCGACATGTTCGAGGCCGACGGCATCACCACCAAGAACCTCAAGATTAGCGGCAATGCGCATGTCATCATGCCGTACCACATCGATCTGGATGGCGCCTTTGAGCAGAAGCTCGGCAAGAAGAACATCGGTACCACCAAGCGCGGCATCGGTCCGTGCTATCAGGACAAGATGGCCCGCATTGGCCTGCGCATGCAGGATATGCTGGACGAGGCGCTGTTCCGCGACAAGCTGGAGACCGCTCTCGCCCGCGTGAACCCCGAGCTCGAGCTCATCTACAACCTGCCCACCTACACCGTGGACCAGATTTGCGACGAGTACCTGCCCATGGCCGAGCGCCTGCGTCCCTACATCACCGAGACGAGCCTGCTGCTCAACAACATGATCGATGAGGGCAAGGACCTGCTGTTTGAGGGTGCCCAGGCGACGCTGCTCGACATCGACCACGGCACCTATCCGTACGTGACGTCTTCCAACTGCACCGCCGGCGGCGCCATTACCGGCTCCGGCGTGGGCATGAAGAACGTCGACCGCGTGCTGGGCGTCATGAAGGCCTATATCACCCGCGTCGGTTCGGGCCCCATGCCCACCGAGCTTTCCTATGAGTCCGAGGCCGGTCACACGCTGACCGAGGAGGGCTATGAGTACGGCGTGACCACCGGTCGCCGTCGTCGCTGCGGCTGGTTCGACGGCCCCATCGCCAACTACGCCTCGCGCGTCAACGGCCTCACCGATATCGCCCTGACCAAGCTCGACGTGCTTTCGGCTTTCGACACCATCAAGGTGTGCGTGGCCTACGACGTCGATGGCGAGCGCTACACCAGCGTGCCCGAGCATCAGGTGCGCTTTGAGCATGCCAAGCCCATCTACGAGGAGCTTCCCGGCTGGAAGTGCGACATCACCGGTTGCCGCAGCTTTGATGAGCTGCCGCAAGAGGCTCAGGACTACGTGGCGTTTATCGAGGATCTGGCACACACCCGCGTGACGTTTATTGGCGTTGGCGCCGGTCGCGAGCAGATCATCAACCGATTCTGGAAGTAATCGGGACTATTTGGTTATTGCGATATACCCCTTTGCAGCCCGGACGGGCGGCCGAGGGGTATATTTGCTTGCAAAGGGCTCGCGCGGAGCGGGCCATTCATCCACAGAGGAGGCACCCTTGAAGGCGGACACTCAAACCATCGACATCCTGTTGTTGGGCAGCGGCGGCCGTGAGCATGCTTTGGCAGCCAAGCTCGCAGCATCACCGCGCGCCGGCAAGCTCTACATCGCGCCGGGCAACGGCGGCACCGCGAGCTGCGGCGAGAACGTTGTTCTCGACGACTGCGATTCTGCGGCCGTGGCGGCGTTTGCGCAGAGCCACGGATGCGGACTCGTGGTAATTGGCCCCGAGGCTCCGCTCGTGGCGGGCGTAGCCGACGCCGTGCGCGCGGCGGGTATTCCCTGCTTTGGCCCGGGTGCCGAGGGCGCCCAGATGGAGGGTTCCAAGCTGTTTTCCAAGCAGCTCATGGAGCGCGCCGGTATCCCGACGGCAGCCTATGGTTCGTTTACCGACGAGGCTTCGGCTCTCGCCTACGTGCGCGAGCAGGGCGCTCCGCTGGTCGTCAAGGCCGACGGTCTTGCCGCGGGCAAGGGCGTTATCGTGGCGACCGAACTTGAGCAGGCCGAGGAGGCCGTGCGCGAGTGCTTTGGCGGCACCTTTGGCGATGCCGGCAACACCGTGGTTATCGAGGAGATGCTCGTTGGTCCCGAGTGCTCGCTGCTGGCCTTTACCGACGGCAAGACCGTGCGTCCCATGGCCACCTCGCAGGACCACAAGCGCGCGCTCGAGGGCGACAAGGGCCCCAACACCGGCGGCATGGGCGTCTATAGCCCGGTGCCCATCGTGACCGACGAGGAGCACGCCACCATGGTGGCGGTCATGGAGCAGACCGTGGCCGAGCTTGCTGCCGAGGGCATCGACTACCGCGGCTGCCTGTATGGCGGCTTTATGCTCACGCCTGCCGGCCCCAAGGTGCTGGAGTTCAATGCCCGCTTTGGCGACCCCGAGACGCAGGTCGTGCTGCCGCGCCTTAAGAACGATCTGGTCGAGGTCATGCTCGCCTGCGCCAACTGCGAGCTCGACCAGATTGAACTCGACTGGCGCGACGAGTGGGCCGTGGCCGTTGTCCTGACGAGCGCGGGCTACCCCGGCAGCTACGAGAAAGGCAAGGTCATCACCGGTATTGAGGATGCCGAGGCCATGGAGAACGTGACGGTGTACCACGCGGGCACTGCCGTGGTGGACGGCCAGCTCGTGACCAATGGTGGCCGCGTGCTTGCCGTGACCGCTCTGGGCGACACGTTCGAGAACGCTCGCAACCTTGCCTACGAGGCCTGCGAGAAGATTGATTTTGAGGGCAAGACCCTGCGTCACGACATCGGCTTGCGCGCGCTGCGCGGCCGCGACGCCTGGGATGCCTAAAATCCGAGAGGAATGAGACGGATGGACGAGAAGAACGAAGAACTCGTGGACGCGCAGATCGTCGAGGAGGACAGCCGCATGTATGGGCACGCCGAGGGCGAGCCTGGTGGCGAGGTCGCTGACGAGCCGGCGCTGGTGCTGGGCGACGACGACCCGCACGATGCCGAGCTGCACGAGAAGATTCTTTCGGAGGAGTGCGCCTGGAAGGGCAAGATCCTCGACGTCCACCGTCTTGAGGTTGAGCTGCCCAACGGTCGCCGCAGCGCCCGCGATATCGTTCGCCATCCGGGTGCGGCGGCCGTTGTGGCACTGACCGAGAGCGGTAAGATCGTACTGGTGCGTCAGTACCGCACCGCCATCGACCGCGTGACGGTCGAGATTCCCGCCGGCAAGCTCGACCCGGGCGAGGACCCGCTCGATTGCGCCAAGCGCGAACTGCATGAGGAGACGGGCTTTAGGGCCGGTCGTATTCGCTTTTTGACGTCGATTGTCACGTCATGCGGTTTTTGCGATGAGATCATCCACATCTACTTGGCTACCAAGCTCGAGTTTGATGCGCCCAACCCCGATGATGACGAGTTTGTCAACGTGGACCTGGTGCCGCTGCACGAGCTGATCGACGCCGTGCTCGACGGCAAGATCGAAGACGCCAAGACCGTCGTGGGCGCCTTGGCCTGCGATAGCATCGCGCACCGCTTGGGCGGGGCCGAGCTCTAGGTTACGCGGTTTTACCAAACCGCGTAACGAGTCGACGCTGCAAACGCCCCTAAGCGGCAATCTGCCTTTCAATCGTCGCTCGCGTACCGAAGTACGCGTCGCTCCTCTTTCAAGGCACCTTGCTCGCTTAGGGACGTTTTCGCTGACGCTGCCAGAACATCGGCGTTATGCTTGTTGGGACGCTTTGTTTTCAGCCTGACCGGTTCAACCGGATTTCTCACGCTATTTATTTCTCTTCGAGGATTGCATGTTTAAAAGGTTTCTCTCGTATTACGAGCCCCAGATGGGGCTTTTTGTTGCTGATACTGTTTGTGCTCTGGTGCTTGCCGCCATTGACCTGGCGTTCCCCATTATCCTGCGCAATCTGACCGGTGGGCTGTTTACCCAGGGTCAGGCTGCCATTATGCAGGCGCTCGGCATGATCGCGGTGGGCTTGGTGCTGATGTATGCCATCCGCTGCGCCTGCCGCTATTTTGTGAGCTATTGGGGTCACGTGATGGGCGCGCGTATGGAGTCCAAAATGCGCGAGGACCTGTTCGACCAGTATGAGCGCTTTAGCTTTGCGTACTTCGACCGCAACAGCTCGGGCGACATGATGAGCCGCGTGGTCAACGACCTGTTCGATATCTGCGAGGCGGCGCACCACGTGCCCGAGTGGATCATCATCTGCGGCATCGAGATTATCGGCTCGTTTGTGATCCTCTTTACCATCGCCCCGGTGCTGGCGCTCGCCATGGCCGTGGTGACGGCGGCGTTTGCGGTCATCATGTTTTGGCAGAACATGCGCATGCGCGAGGTCTTTAGCGACAACCGCAAAAAGATCAGCGGCATCAATGCGCAGCTGCAGGATTCGCTGGCGGGCATGCGCGTGGTCAAGAGCTTTGCCAATGAGGAGACCGAACGTTTCAAGTTCCGCGCCTCCAACAATCGCTATCTTTCGTCCAAGGAGAACATGTATCACGCCATGGGCGTCTATACCGCGACGTATGGCCTGCTCTCGGGTGTGCTCTATGTGATCGTGGTGCTGCTGGGCGGTTGGCTGGTTGCCCAAGGCCAGCTGCAGGCAGTCGATATGGCAACCTTCGCGCTCTACATTTCGCTGTTCTGCACGCCGCTCGAGACACTCGTCAATTCGGCCGAAATGTATCAGAAGGCTATCGCCGGCTTTAAGCGTATGGACGAGGTACTCTCGACCGCGCCGGATATCCAGGACAAGCCGGGCGCCACGGATCTGCAGGTGACTGCCGGCGCCGTGGAGTATCACGACGTGTGCTTTAACTACGAGGATGTTGAGCTGGGCGAGGGCGATGCCGACGAGCGTCCCGTTATCGACCATATGGATCTGTCTATCAAGCCCGGGCAGACCATCGCTTTGGTTGGCCCTTCGGGCGGTGGCAAATCGACGACCTGTTCGCTGCTGCCGCGCTTTTACGACGTTGCCGCTGGGTCCATTAGCATCGACGGTCAGGACGTGCGCGATGTGACGCAGCAGAGCCTGCGCCGCGCTATCGGCCTGGTGCAGCAGGATGTCTACCTGTTTGACGGAACAATCGGCGAGAACATCGCCTACGGCAAGCCGGGCGCTACGGCAGAAGAGATCGCCGAGGCCGCCCGTCGCGCCAACATCGATGCCTTTATCGAGTCGCTTCCACAGGGCTATGACACGGTCGTGGGCGAGCGCGGCAGCCGTCTTTCGGGCGGACAGAAACAGCGCGTTGCCATCGCGCGCGTGTTTCTCAAGAACCCCAAGATCCTGATTTTGGACGAGGCGACGAGTGCTTTGGATAACGAGAGCGAGGAGGCGGTGCAGGAGTCACTCGAAGAGCTGGCACGCGGCCGCACCACGATTATCATTGCCCATCGTCTTTCGACCATTAAGCATGCCGATGAGATTGCGACCGTTGAGCATGGTCGCGTTGTGGAGCGTGGCACGCACGAGGAGCTTCTCGCCCGTGGCGGCACCTATGCCCGTTACTATCGAATGCAGTTCGAAGGTGCGCGTGCGCACGAGCTCGACTGATTGATATGACAGGAAGTTTATGGCTGACAAGAACCCTTTGACTCCGGAAGAAGTGACGGAGTTATTCTCCGAAATCGATGCATCCGGCGTCTTGGATCCTACGCTCGCCAAAAAGCGAACCGAGCGCATGCGTGAGAAGGAGGCTGCGGCCAAGCGCGGTGACAAAGCGGCGCTAGCGCAGCTGCGCAGCGAGGACCGCGCGAGCCAGGCAAAACATATCGACCCGCTGTCCGAGGACGATCCTTCGGGCTCGCAGGTGAGCCATACCATTACGAAGACCGCGATGGCCGTGGTCATCGGTATTCTGGTGCTGATCGTGGGCATGCAGATCGGCTACGGCGTGATGCGCCGTCTGAATACCGCCAACCTGTCCGAGAGCGTTTCGGTGGATACCGTCTCGACCGCGCTCAAGGGTGGACTCGAATGGGGCAACGGCTTTACGCAGTTCCCGCTCGATTTTTCTGTCGACGAGGCCGATGAGCGCACGGGCACGGTTGAGGTGACGGTGTTGGACACGTCGTCTGCCAATGAGCTCGAGCTGCTGTCCAACGGGCAGATCCAGGCCGCGGCGCTTGCGACCAACGCCCTGCTCAACGACAAAATTGACCGCGTGGTGTATAACGTTCACGCCTATATCGACGAGGATAGCAACATTCAGCACGATTCCTTTTTTGGCATGTTTCCCGCGCGGGGTCATCAGAGCGCCATTTTGACGTTTGTGTGGACCAAGAGCTCATCCAACGCCACGAGTATCGACTGGAAGATGCGTATCGTAAGCATGGACGACACCATTGCCGAGCGCATTCAAAAACAGGTGAACTCGGTTTCGTCGCTGATCGAGGACCCGGTGGTGAGCCAGACCAAGATTGACGAGGAAAAGGCCGAACGTGACCTGGAGCATCGTCTGCATGGCCGCGAGATTTTCCGCGGCGGCAAGCCCGATCGCTCACCGTCCGATCTGCTGGAACAGGACAAGCAAAAGTAAGAGGCCATTATCCCGCGTGAGCCACAAGCCCACGCGGGATAATTTTTCTGGGACGGGGATTAAGTAATCATTATGCATAGAAAGTCATAATTATCATTTCGTAAACATTTCGATGAAATTAACGCCATGAGGCATGCTTGCGGTTACAATACCGCGAGGCCTAACTACACACCTTTAAGCCGGTCCTGTGAGACCGGGAAGGAGAATTATGGCGAACAACCATACCGCGGGCGCTGCCGCCCGCACCTTCGCGCCCAGCGAGCTTTGCCAGCGTATGCTGGCCAAAACCAGCAAGGGCACCTGCGGTCCCTGTATCCTGTATCTTGAGGATGGGACCATTTTTTATGGACGTGCATGCGGCGCCGAGGGCACCGCGACCGGCGAAGTCTGCTTCAACACCTCGCTCGAGGGCTACTTTGAGGTCATGACCGACCCGAGTTATGCCGGCCAAATTGTAACCATGACCTATCCGCAGATCGGCAATTACGGTATCGACGAGACCGATGTCCAGTCGGCCTTCCCCGGCGACGCCGTGCGCCCTGCGAGCGCTCCGGCTATGCGCGGCATGATCGTTCGCGATATGTGCGCCACGCCTTCTAACTGGCGCTCGGCCGTCAGCGTGCCGGAGTACCTGCGCGCTCACGGCATCGTCGCTATCGAGGGTATCGACACCCGCGCTCTGGTGCGCCATCTGCGCGACAATGGTTCCAAGATGGGCATTATCTCGACCGAGATCTTCGACGTCGACGAGCTTGCCGAGCGCTTGTCCGCTGCGCCCACGCTGGTAGGCGAGAACCTGGTCAAGACCGTAAGTTGCCCCGCGCCTCACGAGTTTGTGGCCGCCGACCTGCCTGCCACGCATGACTTTGCGCTTGCGGCTGCCGCTCCTGCCCGTCACAAAGTGGTCGCCTACGACTGCGGTGTGAAGCGCGGTATTCTGGAGGGCCTGGTCCGTGCCGGCTGCGATCTCACCGTCGTGCCGTGGGATACGCCCGCCCAGCAGGTGCTCAACATGAATCCCGATGGCGTCTTTTTGTCCAACGGCCCCGGCGACCCCGATGCCGTGGTGGAGACCTATGAGCAGGTACAGCAGCTGATCGGCAAGGTGCCGGTCTTTGGCATTTGCCTCGGTCACCAGATGATCAGCCTGGCCTGCGGCGCCCAAATGGAAAAGCTTAAATTCGGTCACCGTGGCGGTAACCAGCCGGTTATGAATCTGGTGAGCCGTCGCGTGGAGATCACCGCGCAAAACCACGGCTTTGGCCTGCTGTTCCCCAGTCTGGGCAAACTGATTCCGGAGCTTTCCGGCGGCGAAACCGAGCATGCGGCCGGCGGCGACCTGCGCGCCTGGGTGCGTCGCGGCATCGCGCCGGTCGTGATGAACGAGCGCTTTGGTCGCATTCGCCTGACACATGTGAACCTCAACGACGGCACCGCCGAGGGCATCCAGCTGCTCGACGCCCCGTGTTTCTCGGTCCAGTACCACCCCGAGGCTTCGCCTGGCCCCACCGATGCCCACTATCTCTTTACCGCCTTTACGCGACTCATGGACGGCGAGGAGAACTACCTGGACATCGACACCGCGAAGGACCGCCTCGCCGGCTGGAATTTCGCCGATGGTGGTTCCGCCGTTCTACCGAACGGCGGACCGGTCGACGCTGCGGCTGCATCTGGCACATCATCTTGCCGTTCTGCTTCGGACGCGCGGGCATAAGCCCAGCGCGCCCTCGCATCACGGCAACCTGATGCACCAGCTGCACCCTCGCTGACTTTTTCAAAACATTGAGTCAGCCTCTCTAGGAGGTTTTAAACATGCCTAAACGTACTGACATCAAGCGTATCCTCGTCATTGGTTCGGGCCCCATCGTTATTGGCCAGGCCTGCGAGTTCGACTACTCCGGCGCCCAGGCCTGCAAGGTGCTCAAGGAGGATGGCTTTGAGGTCATCCTGGTCAACTCCAATCCGGCGACCATCATGACCGACCCGGGCTTGGCCGACCGCACCTATGTTGAGCCTATCACCGCCGAGTTTATCGAGCGCGTGATCAAGAAAGAGCGCCCGGACGCGCTGCTGCCCACGCTGGGCGGCCAGACCGGTCTGAACGCCGCCGTCGAGCTGGCAAAGGACGGCACGCTCGACAAGTACGGCGTCGAGATGATCGGCTGCGACCTGGCCGCTATCGAGCGCGGCGAGGACCGCAAACTCTTTAACGAGGCCATGGCCGAGATCGGCCTGGAGGTCGCGCGCTCGGGCTATGCCTACAGCGTGGCCGACGCCGAGGCTATCGCCGAGCGCGTGGGATATCCCTGCGTACTGCGCCCGAGCTTTACCCTCGGTGGCGCCGGCGGCGGCATCGCGCATACCCACGAGGAGCTCGTCTCCATCGTGAGCCAGGGCCTTGAGCTCTCGCCTGCCCATGAGGTGCTGGTCGAGGAGTCCATCGAGGGTTGGAAAGAGTATGAGATGGAGGTCATGCGCGACCACGCCGGCAACGGCATCATCGTGTGCTCCATCGAGAACCTCGACCCCATGGGCGTGCACACCGGCGACTCCATCACCGTGGCGCCAGCGCAGACCCTCTCCGACCTTGAGTACCAGCGCATGCGTGTCGCGTCGCTCGCCATTCTGGAGAAGATTGGCGTCGAGACCGGCGGCTCCAACGTGCAGTTTGCCGTGAACCCCCAGACCGGCCGCCTGATCGTCATCGAGATGAACCCGCGCGTGAGCCGTTCGTCCGCACTGGCCTCCAAGGCCACGGGCTTCCCCATCGCCAAGGCCGCCGCTCGCCTGGCCGTGGGCTACACGCTCGACGAGATCGTCAACGACATCACCAAGGCAACGCCCGCCTGCTTTGAGCCCACAATCGACTACTGCGTCGTCAAGGTGCCGCGCTTTGCCTTCGAGAAGTTTAAGGGCACTGATCCTACGCTCACCACGCGCATGAAGGCCGTGGGCGAGATTATGGCGATCGGCCGCACCTTTGAGGAGGCCTTCGGCAAGGCCATGCGCTCACTGGAGGACGGGCATCAGGGCATTTGTGCCGGTGGCAAGGAGGGTGCCGACAAGCTGAGCGACGATGAGCTCGCTCAGGCCGTGGCAACCCCGACCGAGCACCGCATCTTCTTTGTGGTCGAGGCCCTGCGCCGTGGCTGGGACATCGCCCGCATCCACGCCATCTGCGGTATCGATCCGTGGTACCTCAACCGCATCAACGACATGGTGCAGGTCCAGGAGAGCATCCGCGGCCTGCGTGTGGAGGATATCGACGCCGACGCGATGCGCCTGCTCAAGCAGTATGGTACGAGCGACGCCGAGATCGCCGCGTTGACCGGCTCGGACGAGCGCTTTGTGCGCGCCTATCGCAAGGGTCTGGGCGTGGTTCCCAGCATGAAGACGGTCGATACCTGCGCTGCGGAGTTCTCGAGCGCCACGGAGTACCACTACAAGACGTACGAGAACATCTACCGCACGAGCCCGGATGCCAAGAAGTGCGTGGCTCCCGACGAGACCACGCCGGCGGACAAGCCCAAGGCGATGATCCTGGGCGCCGGCCCCAACCGCATTGGCCAAGGTATCGAGTTCGATTACTGCTGCGTGCACGCGAGCTACGCACTGGCGGCTCGCGGCTTCGAGACCATCATGGTCAACTGCAACCCCGAGACCGTTTCGACTGACTACGACACCTCGGACCGCTTGTACTTTGAGCCGCTCACCTACGAGGACGTCATGGACGTTATCGATGTCGAGCGCCCCGACGGTGTCGTGGTGACGCTCGGCGGCCAGACTCCGCTTAAGCTGGCGCGCATGCTCGAGGAGAGCGGCGTGAACATTATGGGCACCAAGCCCGATGCCATCGACTTTGCCGAGGACCGCGAGCGCTTCGCCGCTCTGCTCGACAAGCTGGGCATCATGTACCCGCCGGCGGGCCAGGCCACCTCGTTTGAGGAGGCCGAGGCCGTGGCCGCGCACATCGGCTATCCGCTGCTGGTGCGCCCGAGCTATGTGCTGGGCGGCCGCGGCATGATGATCGCCTACGATGCCGAGCATCTGCGCGATTACATGGCCGAGGCCGCGCGCATTAGCCCCGACTACCCGGTGTATCTGGACCGCTTCCTGGAGGGTGCGATTGAGTCCGATGTCGACGCCCTGTGCGATGGCGAAGAGGTATACATCGGCGGCATCCTGGAACATATTGAGGAGGCCGGTATTCACTCCGGCGACTCTGCGACCTGCATCCCACCGTTTAGCTTTAGCGAGAGCCTGCAGGCGAAGCTCCGCGAGACTACGCGCCGCATCGCGATGGCGCTGGGAGTCCGCGGTCTGGTCAATGTGCAGTATGCCATCAAGGGCGAGACCGTCTACGTGATCGAGGCCAACCCGCGCGCCAGCCGTACCGTGCCGTTCATCTCCAAGGCCACCGGCGTGCCGCTGGCCAAGTGCGCGGCGCGCATCATGGCAGGCGATTCCATCGCGAGCTTGGGCCTGCCGAGCGACGAACGTCAACTGGACTGGTTCTGCATGAAGGAAGCCGTCATGCCCTGGGGTCGTTTCCCGGGCGCCGACGTCATCCTGGGGCCTGAGATGAAGTCGACGGGCGAGGTCATGGGTATCGCTAAGAGCTATCCCGAGGCATACGCCAAGACGCAGCTGGCGATCGACTACAAGCTGCCCGACCCGAGTTGCGGCAAGGTGTTCATTAGCGTGTGCGACCGCGACAAGCGCCATATCCTTTCGGTCGCCCGTATCCTGCGCTATCTGGGCTTTGACATCTGCTCTACCGAGGGTACGGCGCGCGTGCTGCGTGGAGGCAACGTGACGTGCGAGATCGTGGAGAAGATAAGCGGCCCGCACGACGGCGAGCGCCCCAACATCGGCGACCTCATCGCCGATGGCAAGATCGCGGTGATCATCAACACGCCGTACGGTCCGGGCTCGCGCGGCGACGGCTATCTGCTGCGCACCGAGGCAGTGCGACGCGGTGTGACCTGCGTGACCGCGATGTCTGCCGCCAACACGTACGTGAGTGCCATCGAGGCGGTGCGTGAGGACCAGCAGGGTCACGGCAGCGCCAACGACATGGGCATGGACGTCATCGCCCTGCAGGACCTGCCGCAGCACACGGTGTAATGTGACCTGGTCGGCCGGGGCGGCAGCCGGACACTTTCTCTCGGAAACTGGGCTTCGCGAAGTTTTCCGAGAGAAAGGACCGCCTCCCGCCCCGGCCTACGGTGACTCGGTTGCACCGTGTGCTGCCGAAGGGGCTTTGTGCGATGACTAGGGCTGAATAGAAAATGAGTGTGGGCGCCGTCGTTCGTTTGAACGACGGCGCCCACGTTTTGGATTTATTGGGCTGTGGCGGTGAAGGTTGTTTTGTCGGCGGCGATGTGCACGTGCAGCTTTGCCTGACCGTCGCAGCTGATGAGCACGCCTACCTCGAACGGGGTTCCCGTCTTGTCGTAGGTCGAACGCACGATGCGCATCGCCGCCTTACCGGTGTTCTGTCCCAAAAGACGCGCCTCATGCTTGTCGAGGTTGACCGTCTCGTAGACGGCATCGACGCTTGCGGGCAGGATGCCGGTCTTTTCCGCGATGTAGGCGTAGAGCGAGCCATCCACGTCTTTGCGCGTGAGCTCGGGGCAAAGTGACACGGGGATATAGACGTAGTTGAGCTCCATGGGTTTGTCGTTGGCGAGACGCAGGCGGCGAATCTCCCAGACGGGTGTCCCTTCGGGCACTTTGAGCCCGGAGGCGATGCCGCGGACGGCCGGTATGCTTGAAAAGGCGAGAATCTGCGAGCTCGGAACCCGTCCCGCTTCGCGCATCCGCGCGCTGAAATTCAGGGCCAGGTCGATGCCGGGTGCTGAAGTTTGGGGCTTGATGAACGTGCCCTGGCCGCGCTTGCGCACCACGCGCCCCTCGATGACGAGATCTTGGAAGCAACGGCGCACGGTCGCGCGCGATAACTCCAGCCGCTCACAGATTTCGAGCTCGCGTGGCAGCGGCGTCTTGGTGTCGAACGCCTGGCTGGCGATAAGCAGAGCGATTCGATGTTTAAGCTGGACATAGAGCGGCGTATCACCGCTGCGGTCGAAGGGTTCGGAGGCGAGAAACGAGATCATATCCATGGGGTACCTCCATGTCGTGGGCGTACGTGACATGGTCTGACACTGCGGGGCAAACCGGAGATGCCAGGCCCGATTCTTGCTGGTATGTATGGTGCATAAGGAACATAAAACATTTATCAGGCAATCTACCTGCTATTTTAAAAATAATTAGAAGAAAAATAATTTAGGCACAAAAATAGTTGCTACCGTTAACCGATGAATAGTTGCCGTTCGCAACTATTTTCTTGTACCGAACATGCCCCGGCGCAACAATAATCTCAGCAAAAAGCAAAGCCGTGCGACACACGGCAGGTCGAGAGGAGACCGCATGCGGTATCTGGTAATGGTCAGTCACGGAACGCTCGCTCCCGGACTGCACAGTGTCCTCAAGATGCTCGGCAATGACGCCCCGAACATCTTGTCGACGAGTCTCGTGGACGGCATGGGCGCTGACGAGTATGTCGAGAACGTCAAGGCGATGCTCGCTCCCGTTACCGCCGATGACGAGGTTGTCCTGCTTGGTGACATCCTGGGCGGATCGCCGCTCACCAATGCCATGAACACGCTGGCCGAGAAGGGTTTGCTCGCCCACACCATTGCCTTCGGCGGTATGAATCTGCCCATGGCTATGACCGCCATGATGGGGCTTGCCACCATGGACCTGGATTCCCTCAAGCAGATGATGCTGCAGGAGGGCAAGAACGGTATGTCCGAGCTCGTTGTCCCGACCGATGACGCCGACGACGAGGACGACGACATCTAGGCAGCGCATCCGCCCAAATTTTCGTGATGGAGCGGGGGTTAAGAGGAAAGACCCCCGGTGATAAAGAAAGGGAGAACGCATGATTTCGTTCATCCGTATTGATGACCGTATGATCCATGGACAGACCGTTACCCGTTGGGCCCTCGAGTATCCCTGCGACGGTCTTATCGCCGTCAACGACGCTGCAGCGTCCAACCCCGTGCTCAAGGAGGCCTACAAGAGTGCCTCGGGCAAGAAGACGTTCGTGTGGACCAAGGAGCACTTCAAGGAGGTCTCCGAGAAGGTTCTCAAGTCCGACACCAAGTACTTCCTGATCACCAAGAACCCGCTCGACATGAAGGAACTTCTCGTCGATTTTGGCTTTAAGCCCGGCATGGACCGCATCATCGTCGGTCCCTGCAACGATCGTCCCGGCACCACCAAGCTTGGCAACAACCAGTCGATCACGCAGGAAGAGGCCCAGGCGCTCGAGGATCTCACCAACGCCGGCTACACGGTCGAGTTCGCCCTTATCAAGGAGAAGTCCATCGGTGAGTGGCCCAAGTTCCGCGGTCAGTTTGGCTTCTAGTTAGGCGCCAGCCGCATTTTGGTATCTACAGCCCTTGGTGAAAGGGGCTGAGGAATAAAGAAAGGGGAAAGCATGGCAATCAATGCATTCCAAGCCGCGCTGTTCGGCCTGTTCGCCTGCCTGGCATCACTGCCTGGCATGGGCGGCACGACGATCGGCAACTACACTCTGGGTCGTCCTCTGGTCGCCGGCCTCATCGTCGGCATCATCATGGGCGATATGCAGACGGGCATCCTCGTCGGCGCTGCCATCCAGGTTGTCTACATCGCTCTCGTGACCCCCGGCGGAACCGTCTCCGCCGACGTCCGCGCCGTGTCCTATATCGGTATCCCGCTGGCGATCCTCGCCATCAAGAACTCGGGCATCGATCCCGCCTCCGCTGAGGCTGCCGGCATGGCCGCATCCCTCGGTGCCGCCGTCGGCACGCTCGGCACTGTGCTCTTCTATGGCACCGCCACCATCAACCTGGTGTGGCAGGGCATGGGCTGGAAGTGGCTCGAGAAGGGCGATCTCCACAAGCTCTACCTGGTCAACAACGTTCTGCCTTGGATCGGTCACATCGTCTGCTCGTTCCTCCCGACGTTCATCATCACCATGGGCGGCACCGCCATGGTCGACCTCATGAAGACCTACATGCCCATGGACGGCATCGCGATGAAGACGCTGTTCACCGTCGGCTCGCTGCTGCCTACCGTCGGTATCGCCATCCTGCTCAAGCAGGTCATCTCTAAGCCCACGGACTTCCTGACGTTCTTCTTCGGCTTCACCCTGTCCGCTGTTATGGGCTGCAACCTGATCGCCGCTGCCGGCATCGGCTGCTTCTTCGCCCTGATCAACTATGAGATCGCTTCGCTCAAGATCGACCTCGCAAACGCTCCCAAGGCAGCTATCGCCTCGGGCTCAGATGATGAGGAAGAGGAGGACATCTAATGGCAGAGAAGAAAAAGCTCTCTAAGAAAACGCTTGCCAAGTCGTTCCGTAACTGGTCCTATGGCAACCTGACCTGCTTCTCGCAGGAGCACATGCAGACCTTCGGTTACCTGTGCGCCATGCTTCCGATTGTCGAGGAGCTCTACGACACGCCCGAGGAGCAGAAGCAGGCCCTCCAGACCTACTCCGCGTTCTTCAACACCGAGCCGCAGATCGGCACCATGATTGTCGGCGTCACCGCCGGCCTCGAGGAGGCTCGCGCAAACGGCGAGGCCATCGACGACGACGCCATCAACGGCATCCGCGCCGGCCTCATGGGCCCGCTCGCCGGCCTTGGCGACTCGCTGATCGTCGGTACCCTGATCCCGATCCTGCTCGGTATTGCCCTCGGTCTCTCGACCGGCGGCTCCCCGCTCGGCGCCATCTTCTATATTGTCGTGTGGAACCTGCTCATGTTCCTTGGCATGCGCTTTGCCTACAACCAGGGCTATGAGCTCGGCGGCAAGGCGGTCGAGGCCCTCGTCGGCCCCAAGGCCAAGGCTCTGCGTGATTCCATCGTGATGGTCGGTACCATGGTCATCGGTGCAGTCGGTGCTACCTGGGTCTCCATCACCTGCAGCCCCAACCTGGTGCTGCCCGGTGGCGGTAAGTTCCAGGACACGCTCGATGGCATCTATCCGCACCTGCTGCCGATGATCTTCATCATCTTCTGCTGGTACATGATGACCAAGAAGAAGGTCAACCCCATCGTTATGATGCTGATCCTCGTTGTGATCGCATTTGTGGGCGTTCTCATTGGCTTCTTCGACCCGGCACTGAGCTACTAGTCATCATCCCCTGGCCCCCTGTAAGGCCGTGCGGCCTCAACCGCACGGCCTTCTGATTTTGCGCCGCCCTTCAAGGGCAATATGGCCAGCGACCTCCATCGCCTACACGACACCCGCTATATTGCTCTTGAAAGATGACGTATTCGACAAACGATGCACTTGCGCATGATGCACACTTTGCACGAGGAGGACCATATGCACGAGAAACATGGACACGACCTTTCGCGCGACGACTTGATTCGCGAGGCAAAGATGCAGACCGATGCTATTCAGCGGCTCAATGTTTGGCTGCGCCTGGGCTATTCGCTCGTGGCGATTGGCTTTTTGATGGGGATGTGGGGTATGCAGGGCGGCCCCGGCTGGGGTGTCCCCGTGGGCATCGTGTGCCTGGTGGTGGGCACTCCGCTTTCGATCGTGCTTAAGGTCGGCACGACCAACGCCAAAAAGAATGTCGAGCGCATGCTCGAGGCCGCTGGTGTCGACGTTGAGGAGCTTATGCGACGCAAGAAGGACGAGCAATAGACTTCCGCGTTGGGGTATCATAAATAATTGTTGCGAATGTTAACTAATGTACGGCAAATGACGGTTTTATGGCCCTTCTAGAGTTGCAAAGGACAATATCCCCAGTGGATTACGATGACGTCGCTCGAAAACTGATTGTGTACTCACGTTCCCTTGCCAAGGGATCCTTGAGTGCTGCCGGCGGCGCCAGTGTGGGCGAGGCACCGGTTTTACAGTATCTATCGGGTATTGACGGTGATGTCATTCCCTCCGAGATTGCCAAGAAGCTGAAATTCTCCCGTGCGCGCATGTCGCATATCTTGGATTCACTCGAGAGTAAGGGTTACGTTCAGCGCAGGACTGATCCAAACGATCGTCGGCGTGTGCTGGTGAGCATTACCGAGGAAGGCCGTGATTTCGCGGTGAAAAAAAATGCCGAGAGTGTGGCATCGCTCTCGAAACAACTCTCAGCGCTCGGCGAGCACGATGCCCAGGAGCTCGTGCGCATCCTGAATAAAGCTTACAGCCTTACCTATGATGCCGACGACTACCTGGACAATCTATTAGGATAAAGACAGACATTTAGGTGCATCTTGAAATGCACCCGGGACAGTTGTGCCCATCAGCCACCGTCAACATCTCATTCCAAACCAAATCAGCCAACGTACGTCATGGCAATCCCCGGTAGGTTGCAGGATGGCGGCTGAGCCTTTCCCTCGGGAAACTTCGCGAAGCCCAGTTCCCGAGGGAAAGGTATGGTCTGTGTAATACCAGACAAACAGTACATTTTTGCTAGATTGGTATTTGACTGAAGAACCAATTGGTATGGCTTATTAAGCCCACCTTGCCGTTGACGCTTATTTTGCTGCCGCTGGGAGAATTCCGAACTTGGGTGCGCAAGTGCTCCCATATGTTGATATGACCTAGTAGGTGGCTATCTGGTTACTACCAGTTGGCCCCTTGGTAACGGGTGGCCCCCATTGTGCGGAATGTACCGAACATCTCCGTTTGATACGTTTTCCCATGCTGCCGGGGGGCGTCCTCGGCACCTCAGCATGTCGGAAGAAAGGAGACCAGATGCGCAGGAATTCCATTTTTACGAAACGGTGGGTGAAGGGAAGCGCGGTCCTCGTTGCCACTGCAGCGACGCTCGTGTTTGCCAATCCCCAGCAGGCGATTGCCACGCCACTCAAGGGCGTCGACTCGGCGACCGTGTCCCAGTCTGCCTCGAATGTCGTCGACATCGATTTCGCTGACGGCATCAAGGGCCGTATTACGTTCCTCGAGGACGGTATTTTCCGTTATAACGTCGACCCCAAGGGTGAGTTTTCCGAGTACGCCACGCCGCGTAGTAAGTCCCACACGGCTAAGATCCAGGCTCAGCCCGATACCTCGGACACCTACAGCAAGCCGAGTGCGACGGTTGCCGACAAGGGCGACACTATCGAGATCACCGGCGGAAAGGCGACCGTGATCCTGGACAAGGCGACTGGCAAGATGAGTATCAAGTCAGGCGACCGTGTCGTGGTTTCCGAGTCCGCGTCCCTCGACCTTGATAAGAAGGGTACCGTCCAGACGCTCGCCAAGGAGAAGTCCGAGAACTTCTTTGGCGGCGGCACCCAGAACGGACGCTTCCTGCACACCAACCAGACCATCGCCATCTCCAACACGAACAACTGGACCGATGGCGGCGTTGCCTCGCCCAACCCGTTTTATTGGACGAGTGACGGCTACGGCGTACTCCGAAACACGTTTGCAGAGGGTTCCTACGACTTCGGTTCCACGGACTCATCGACGGTCACGACTTTGCACAGCGAGAATGAGTTTGATGCCTACTACTTCGTGGCGACCAACGAGGGCGCTTCGAACGTGGCAACCGAGATGCTGCAGGACTACTACAAGGTGACCGGTAACCCGGTACTGCTGCCCGAGTACGGGTTCTACCTTGGTCATCTTAATGCCTATAACCGTGATGGCTGGTCAACGACCTCGGGTCAAAAGAAGTGGGAGACCAAGGGCAGCAAGTCCTCGAGCGAGAAGGGCGACGTTAAGTACGAGTCTGGCATGTCGACGGGCTACAAGCTCGACGGCACACTTGCGGCCGAGACGCTCAACGGTGAGGGCCCTACGGTTGATACCGAGAACATGAAAGCGACCGATTTCGACCGCCAGTTCTCTGCTCGTCAGGTTATCGATGACTACGAGGACAACGACATGCCGCTCGGCTGGTTCCTGCCGAACGACGGTTACGGCGCCGGCTATGGCCAGAACGGTTACTACAAGACCGGCGGCGTCAACTCCGACGGAGCGAGCTCGGCCGACCGTCTTAACGCTGTGCGTGCCAATGTCGACAACCTTAAGAAGTTCACCGAGTATGCCAACTCCAAGGGTGTGAGCACGGGCTTGTGGACCCAGTCCAACCTTGAGCCCGACAGCAACCCTGAGACCCCGTGGCATCTGCTTCGCGACTTCGACGCCGAGGTCAAGACGGGAGGCATCACTACCCTTAAGACCGACGTTGCCTGGGTTGGATCTGGCTACTCCTTTGGTCTTAATGGCATCAAGACAGCTTATGACACGGTGACGACCGGCGCTAACAAGCGCCCCAACATCATCACGCTCGATGGTTGGGCCGGCACGCAGCGCTTTGGTGGCATTTGGACCGGCGACCAGTATGGCGGTAACTGGGAGTACATTCGCTTCCATATCCCCACGTATATCGGTCAGAGTCTTTCGGGCAACCCCAACATCGGCTCCGACATGGATGGCATCTTTGGCGGCGACCCCATCATCTCTGCGCGTGACTACCAGTGGAAGACGTTCACGCCCTCTATGCTTGACATGGACGGTTGGGGCACCTACCGTAAATCGCCCATGACGCACGGCGATCCCTACACAGGCATCTCGCGCTTCTACCTCAAGCTCAAGGCGCAGCTCATGCCCTATATCTACACGAGCGCGGCCTCGGCGGCCAACATCGACACGGGTAACGGCGATGCCGGCCTGCCCATGATCCGCGCCATGCTGCTTTCCGACAACTCCGAGTACGCCGCAAGCACTTCGACGCAGTACCAGTATATGTTCGGTGAGAACTTCCTAGTGGCACCGGTGTATCAGGATACCCAGGCAGACGAGAACGGCAACGACATTCGCAATGGGATTTACCTCCCCAACTACGGCACCGACGAGAATCCCACCATCTGGATCGATTACTTCTCGGGTAAGCAGTATCGCGGCGGCCAGGTTCTCAACAACTACGAGGCTCCGCTTTGGAAGCTGCCGCTGTTTGTGAAGGCCAACGCTATCGTGCCGATGTACGCCGAGAACAACAACCCCGAGGCCGTGAGCGACACCAACACCAAGGGTACCGACCGCAGCCAGCGTATCGTCGAGTTCTTCGCCACCGAGGGCGACGGCACCTTTACGCAGTACGAGGACGACGGCTCCTCCATCGAGAACAACACGACTGAGGACGATTCCTACGGCACGATCGACAATATCTCCTACGGTGAGCATGTGAGCACCGTCTACAGCTCCAAGGCCGCAGGCGGCACCGCGACCTTTACCGCCGAGGCCTCGCAGGGCGGCTACAACGGCTACGACTCCAACCGCACCACGACCTTCGTGGCCAATGTGTCCGCCAAGCCCACGAGCGTTGTCGCCAAGAACGGCGGATCCGCACTCAACGTGGTTGAGGTCGACTCGCAGGAGACCTTTGACGCCGCGACCCCCGAGGCCGGCCAGGCGGTCTACTTCTACAGCGAGACCCCCAACCTCAACCACTACGGCAGCGATGCGGACGGCACCGAGGCCGAGCAGGGCGAGAGCTTCAACAACACCAAGATCACCACGAACCCCAAGGTCTACGTCAAGTTCGCGAAGACCGATGTTGCTGCAGCGGCGCAGACGCTTGAGCTGGGCGGTTTCGTGAACGCCGACGCCACGCTCACAGCCGATCGCCTCAACGAGAACCTCTCCGCACCCACGAACCTTGCTGCCCCCGAGGACGCCACGACCCCAACGAGCATCAAGCTCACCTGGGGAAAGGTCGATGGTGCTACCTCCTACGACCTTAAGGTCGACGGCACTGTGTTTGCCGTGGGTGATGCGGCCGAGTTCACGCACACCGACCTCGCCTACAATAGCAAGCACACCTACCAGATTCGTTCGCGCAACGCCGAAGGTTACTCCGCCTGGAGCGATGTGCTCGAGGCGAACTCCGCACTCGATCCGTGGCGGAACGTCCCCGACGCCGAGGAAATCACCTGGGAGGGCTCACTTTACGGCAGCCATAAGGCCGAGCTCGCCTTCGACCATGAGTTCCAGTCGGGCGACGGCGGTTTCCACTCCGGTGGCAACGATCTGGGCAAGGCGCTTACCGTTGACTATGGACGCGCTTACAAGCTCGATAAGCTCGAGTACTATCCGCGCGATGACGCCGGCAACGGCACCGTGACCAAGATGCGTGTTGAGACGAGTCTCGATGGCGTCCACTGGACGAGCCAGGAGGTCGATTGGGCACGTTCCGCTGATTGTAAGACGGTAGCGTTTGACGGCACCGTGGCCGCCCGTTACGTGCGCATGACACCGCTCGCCTCGGTCGGCAATTTCTTCTCCGCGTCCGAGATTGCCATCTACAAGACCGACGGCACGGATGGCTTCGCCGTGGGCTCCAACCTCAACAAGGCCACGATCTCCGACGGAGACTACTCCAACATGAAGAACTATCTGGGCCTCGAGAATCGCGAGCCCGATACCCCGACGTTCGGTTCGCAGATCCGCGACCACTTCGCCGACCTCAACGATAACGGCGTTTACGACGTCTACGATTACTCGTTCACCATGGCGGGTCTTGACGGCGGCACTAAACAAAAGGGCAAGGTCGCAGGTTCGCTCGCGGTGATTCCGAGCAAGACCGAGGTCGAGGCCGGTGATGAGATCACCGTTGATGTCTATGCGGCCGACGCCAAGAACGTCAACGCCCTGGGCGCCCTCGTCAACTTCAAGAGCGACCAGTTCGAGTTTGTGTCCGAGAGCATCGCGCAGGACGGCTCGACTGCCGGCATGGAGAACCTGTCTCGCGAGAAGGTCCAGTTCGTGGACGGAACGCAGACTATCAATCTCGCCTTTGCCAACCGCGGCGATGGCAAGCTCTACAACGGTACTGGCGCGGTGGCGAGTTTCAAGCTCAAGGCCAAGACCGCCGGAAAGGTCGAACTGCCCTCGACATCTTGGCTTATCGGCCCGGCATGCGACGCACTTGAGTTTGCGAGCGACGGCACGGTGACGATGCCGGACGTTCCTCAGCCAACGGTCGCCGAGTACGCCCAGGATGCCTTCAACATCACGATGACCAACGATGAGCTCACGACCGACGACGGGACCAACGTCGAGAAACTTATCCAGCAGAAGAGCTATAACGCGCTGTTCGATAATAACGAGGGCGACAACGGCTTTGAGTTCCTGTGGAACTGGAGTGGCAACTGGGACAGCGAGGGTAAGCTACCGAGTTACGTGAAGCTTCCCACCACGATGACATTCGCATTTAAGACGCCGTCGAAACTCGATAGCGTCGAGGTCGTTAACCGCAACGGCGGCAACGGAACCGTACAGAAGATCAAGGCCGTCGTGACGTTCGAGGATGGCTCGATCCAAGAGTTCGCGGGCGGGGAGTACGATTCCTTCCTGGCTCGCTACGCCTTTGACCTCTCTGCCGAGAACAAGGGCAAGAAGGCGACCAAGGTCGAGGTCACGCCGCTTGAGGCATCGGGTGACCAGATGCTCACACTGCGTGAGGTCAACTTCAACTACACGCAGGGTGTCGAGGCCATCGAGGGTGTCGAGCTAGGCAAGAACCAGACCGAGTTCTTTGAAGGCGACATTACGCCCGTCGACGCCAAGGCTACGCCTGAGAGCGCTGGCTACCCCTATGTGACGGTCGAGAGCTCCGACCCCTCTGTGGTAAGCGTCTCCGCTGTTCAGGCTGGCGATAGCGTGAGCTACTACCTGCGTGCCAACAAGGCCGGCAAGGCAAAGATCACGGTGGCGTCGGTACTCGACCCCTCCAAGACCGCATCCTATGAGGTCGAGGTCAAGGCTGGTGTCGATACCTCTGCGCTCGTGGCAGCGCTTTCCAAGGCCGCGGGCTACAGCGAGTCCGTCTACACCAAGGATTCCTATGCAGCTCTCACCACTGCGGTCGAGGCGGCTCGGAAGCTCCTCGACAGCGGCCAGGGCAGCTATAGCAAGAAGGATGTCGCAGACGCCACTGCCAAGATCGAGAAGGCAATCGACGGCCTCAAGATGCGCCCTGTCGATGAGAAGATCCTCATCAACACGCCCGAGAACCGCAAGAACGTCAAGGTGGCCGACTTCTCGAGTGAGGCCGACTACGAGGGCAGCAACGCCGTCAACGCTCTCGACGGCGACGAGCGGACGCTTTGGCACAGCGACTGGGCCCATGGGACCGGTATGCCCCAGTATCTGAGTGTCGACCTGGGCCGCGACTACGATCTCACCGACGTTACATTCCTGCCGCGCCAGGACGGCGGCACTAACGGCGATATCTTCGAGGCCGAGATACTGGTCTCCGACACTGCCGACGGTTATGAGATGGGCACCGCCGCGTCGATGGGTACGTTCGCCTTCGACAACGACGGCCGCGTGCTCACCGACCGTGGCGACTGGAAGCAGATGAGCTTTGGCGCCGCGCGCGGTCGCTACGTGACCGTCAAGGTGATTCACGCCGGCGGTGGCGACGTTGATGCCTACTGCAGCATGGCGGAGCTCAAGTTCTACGGTACGGCCGTCCCCGATCCGGTGGCGAAGGATGATCTCGCTACCGCGATCGAAAAGGTTGATGCCGAGGTTGCTGCCGGCGACCTCAAGGCCGGTGACTACACCGAGGCCTCCTGGACGGCGCTCGAGAACGCCCTGGCGAGCGCCCGCGCCATCTTGAGCGATGAGGACGCCACGCAGGACGAGGTCGACCAGGCGCTCAGGGCGCTCGAGAGCGCCCGCGGCGCGCTCGAGAAGACCCCGGTGGTCCCGGTCGAGAATCCGACTAAGAAGCAGCTCAAGGCCCTGGTCAAGCAGGCGAAGGAGACTGACACCAGGGGCAAGACGGACGAGTCTGTCAAGGCCCTGACGGATGCCATTACCTACGCCGAGGACGTCTTGGGTGATGAGAATGCTTCCGACACCCAGCTCCAGGCGGCCTATGACCAGCTCAAGCTGGCCATTGAGAGCCTCAGGGATGCCGACTCCGGCAACCAGGGCGGCTCGGGCAACCAGGGTTCCGGCAATGGCTCGAACGGCGGCAACCAGGCGGGCAAGCCCGCAGGCGACAAGGCCCAGGGCAGCAAGAAGAACGGTTCGGCGATCCCCAATACCGGCGACCAGACGGCGGCGACCGTCGTGACCGTCGGTGGTCTCGGCGCCATCATCGCCGCGATCGGCGCTTTCTTCCATCGTCGCAGCAAGGCCAAGTAGCCCCAGCAACAGCTAAGCAAGCGTGCCCGCCGTCCCACCCAAGGACGGTGGGCATGCTTTTTGAATGTAGGCGGAAAGCTCCGACCCTTCGGCCTTAATCTCGCAAAGCATTCCGTCTCTCACCGAACACATCGGCATCGGTGGCTATACTTGAATTATTTGCAGTTAAGGGTCGCGGATTCGCTGCGTCACCGCTCTCAACAGGAGGTCTATGTTTATGGCAGATCAGAAGCCGGTTGTCGGGATCATCATGGGTTCCAAGTCCGATCTGGGCGTTATGGAAGGCTGCACCGCCGAGCTCGAGGCACTGGGTGTGCCCTATGAGCTCGTCATTGCGAGCGCGCACCGCACGCCGGCGAAGGTCCACGAGTGGGCTTCGACTGCCGCCGATCGCGGTATCAAAGTGATTATCGCCGCCGCCGGCAAGGCCGCTCACTTGGGTGGTGTCGTGGCTGCCTTTACGCCGCTGCCGGTTATCGGCGTGCCTATGAAGACGAGTGACCTGGGCGGTATGGATTCGCTGCTGTCGATGGTGCAGATGCCTTCGGGCGTGCCCGTGGCCTGCGTTGCCATCAACGGTGCCAAGAACGCCGCCATCTATGCCACACAGATTCTGGGTGCTTGCGACCCCGAGTACCGCAAGGTTATCGAGAAGATGAAGCAGGAGATGGCTGACGCCTAAGCGTTCCGCCGTTTCACCGCAGTATAAGGAGAGCCATGTCCGATTATCAGGGAAAACGATTCAAGGCTTCTCAGATTCCCGATCCGTCGAAGCCGGGTGCTGCCCGTGCGGCACAGCAGGGTCGGACATCCTCTCCTCAGCAGCCGCGCGCGCCGCGCCCCGTGACACCGGCGACGCATCGTCGACAGGACGCGCCGGCCGCATATCGTCCTTCGTCTTATAGCTCCGCTAAGAAGCCGCCCCGGTCTTCATCGCATGCCGCGCCGTCGGATCGCACCGAGCCGCCGCGCAAAAAGCGCCACTCCATTATTCCCATTCTGCTCATCATCATCGGTATCGGTCTGATTGTCGCCGCCGCCGCTATTTTTATTAATGCCCAGATTGGCTATAAGCAGGCGAGCGATTCGTATCAGAAAATCGAGAAGCAATATGTAAGCGATAAGGACGCCAGCGGCGTGCCGATTATCGACTTTGATGCGCTTGCTCAGACGAACCCCGAGATTGTGGGTTGGATTTACGTGCCGGGAACCAACATCAACTATCCCGTGGTGCAGACCAACAACAACTCCAAATACCTCAACACGCTGTTCGATGGCACGTCTAACGCCTCGGGTGCCATCTTCTTGGATAGCGATGACACCGCGCCGGGAATGGTCGACCAGCAGACCACGATCTACGGCCACCATATGAACGATGGGTCGATGTTCAACGTGATTTCGGATACGACTGACCAGGCAACGTTCGATAGCATTGAATATGTGTACTACATCACGCGCGATGCGACGTATAAGTTGCGTCCGCTGGCGACCAAGGTGGTCGAGGACACGTATGCCAAGGCGCGCACGACCAATTTTGAGGGCGACGACGGACTCAAGAACTACCTGTCCGAGATGCTCGACGGCGCTTCTGCCGTGGCGAGTGATGCCACCGATCGTGCCACTTCGGCAACTAAGGTTGTAACGCTTGTGACCTGTCGTTCGCTGTCGCTGAGCAACACACGCGCCGTCATGGTGCTCACGCCGGTCGAGGAATAAGTTGTTCGAGAGTAGCTAAAAAGGCCCCGTCCCAAATTGGCTACTCGACGACGGTAAGGGAGAAATGATGCTCGAGAGTGGCAAATTGATGCCTTCGATTGATGCTTGGCTGCGCGAGGCCAAGGCCGATGCTTCGGCGGCAGGCTGTGGGATGTATCTGACGCATAACGGTGTGGTGCGCGCGACGCCCAAGGCTGAGGTGCGCGGAGTCGAGACCGATGGCGTGGCGCCAGGCCACAGGGTGGGCGGCATGGTCTTTGACTACGACGCCGAAAAGGTACGGTCTGCTATCGAGACTACGCGCGCGATGCCGGGTATCGGCTATGTGCGCGTGTGGCTGGCAAGCGGCGAGCTTACCGTAGGTGACGACATCATGCTCGTGCTTATCGGCGGGGACATTCGCCCACACGTGGTCGATGCACTGCAGGCGCTCGTTGGCACCATCAAGAACGAATGCGTGAGTGAGGTCGAGCGCGAGGCATAGAGGATTGCGTCGATAGAAGGATCGTTTATAAAAATGCCCACCGGTACGTGTGATACCGGCGGGCATTTTGCGTTTTGGGCGCGGCGGGCGCTAAACGCGCGTGGCGTCCTTGGGGCTCATGGTCATGCTCTGGAAGCGGTTCTCCATGTAGTCGTTATCGAAATACTTGCCGTAGAACTGTGCGACGGGAATGTCCGGCTCCGTGCCGTTAACGCGCTGGTACCAGTAGTCGAGCGACTGCAGCGTCATGACGCCGTCGACCAGCATAATGACGGTAAAGATGACGGTGGCCGAGTAGCGGCTCTTCCAGGGGATCTTGTTGATGAGCTTAAGCAGCCTCGGTAGCAGCAGCTTGATCCAGATGAGGCCACCTAGGCCCCACAGGCAGGCAAAGCCCGTGCAGGTGCGTCCGCCCGTGAGGACCACGAGCGGATCGGGCAAACCAAACAGCGTTATGTGCGAGTAGCTCCACGAGACCACGCCAAACGCGGTCTGCATAAACCAGCCCACGAACACCTCAAAGCTCGCGCCGAGCACAGCGCTCACCAGGAAAATGATGATGGGGTTCTTTTTGTAGAAGCGGTTAAGCACCATGGTCATGAGCACGGCGCCAAATCCGTAGATGGGGCTGAAAGGGCCAAACAGCATGCCGGCGCGGTCCTGGTAGACGCCCGGGTCGTTGACCGTCATGTGCCAGATGTCCTCCAAGATAAGTCCCAGTACGCAGCAGACGAAGAATACCCAGAACAGGTTGAAGTAGTTGAGCTTGATGTAGCCCTCGCCGGTCTCATCGCGGCCGAGCGTGCCCTCGGCGGCGGCATCGCGGTCGAGCATCTCCTGCAGGCGGCGCTGCAGCTCGCGCTCCTGACGCAGCGTGGGGTCGACGGTGGCCGAAAGCGCGATGAGGATGCCGAGCTGAATAGCGGGGCGCAGCAAGAAGGGCCCGATACCCTGGAGCATCACGTCGACCAAAAGCTCGACGACGGTGAATGCAATAAGGATGTAGGACAGGCGGGCGGCGTTGCGGCGCTGGTTTTTGATAAGGTCCAGGCCAAAGATGATTAGGATGACGGCACTTGCCGCAGAGAGCATGATGCCGGCGACGATAAGGCCGACTGCGACGAGCGTGTTGTCGCCGAGCTTTTCGGTGGCGTTGCCGTTAACAAGTGCCGTGATGACCTGCCACATAAAGGCAGCGACCGACGGGAGCGTGCCCACGCCGGAAAGGATGCACAGGACGGCGTACACCTTAATGATGAGGGGAATCTTCTTGACCTCTGTGGCGCTGGGGACGCTAGGGTCGAGTTCGTTTCGATCCATACAGAACCTTTCTCGCTTTGTTGTAGGTTATAAGGATACGCCGCCGACCTGCCAAAAGACAGGACGAACGTCCCAATTGCAACTTTGTAATCCCCAACGGCAGACGCGGCGGCCATCTGGGGGCGCGGGCACTTACACTGGACAGACCGATAAAATGTTTGGCAACAAAACTGATTATTAGCTCGGTGGGCTTTTAAAAAGCGCTGCTCATGCGCTGGGGAGCACGTCGCGCCGTGCGTATAATAAGGCGGGTAACGCCAAAAATACGAGGCTCTGAGGGGATACCATGTCTCAAGAAACCATCCGCGCGGCCGAGCGTGCCGCGGGACAGGTGAACACCATGTCGACGTATGATCCGGACTCCGACCAGCTGCATGAGGAATGTGGCATTTTCGGCGTATGGGCGCCCGATCGCGACGTGGCTCGACTGACGTACTTTGGCCTGCGTGCGCTGCAGCACCGTGGCCAGGAATCGGCTGGAATCGCCGTGGGTGACGGCGGCACGGTTATGGTCCGCAAAGATCTGGGCCTGCTCGACCGCGTGTTCTCCAACGCCGACCTGTCGACGCTCTCCGGCCAGCTGGCCGTGGGCCACGTGCGCTATGGCACCGCCGGTGCCAAGAGCTGGGAAGCCTCTCAGCCGCACCTCTCTACCATCAACAGCGTCATTATCGCGCTCGCGCACAACGGCACCCTCGTCAACACCGACGAGCTGCGCCGTCAGCTGATCGAGCTGGGCGTGCCGTTCCTCTCCAATTCGGATTCCGAGGTCGCGACCAAGCTTATCGGCTACTTTACCCAGCGTACGGGCCACCTGCGCGAGGGTATTCGCAAGACCATGGAGCTCGTGCGCGGCGGCTACGCCATGACGCTCATCAACGAGCAGGCGCTCTACGCATTCCGCGATCCACACGGCATTCGCCCGCTCGTGCTGGGCAAGCTGGTGGACGAGGGTCTGGACCAGGCCGATGCCGCAGCCGTTTCGCAGCTGCCGTCGCAGGACGGCGCCGCGACGGTCGACTCCGCCGTCCGTGTCACGCGCGCCGGCGGCTGGGTCGTTGCTTCCGAGACCTGCGCACTCGACATCGTGGGTGCCGAGTACGTCCGTGACGTCCGTCCCGGCGAGATCTTGCGCATCAGCGCCGAGGGCCTGGTATCCGAGCAGGGCGTGCCTGCAGCCGAAGAGCCCGCCAACTGCATCTTTGAGCAGGTCTACTTTGCCCGCCCCGACTCCATCATGAACGGCAAGAGCGTCTATGCCTGCCGTTACGACATGGGTCGTCAGCTGGCACATGAGGAGCCTGTCGAGGCCGACCTGGTCATCGGCGTGCCCGACTCCGGCCTGCCGCCTGCGGAGGGGTATTCGCACGAGAGCGGTATTCCCTTTGGCGAGGGCCTTATCAAGAACCGCTACGTGGGCCGTACGTTTATCGAGCCTACGCAGGAGTTGCGCGCCATGGGCGTGCGTATGAAACTCAACCCGCTGCGCGACAACATCGAGGGCAAGCGCCTGGTCGTCATCGACGACTCCATCGTGCGCGGCACCACCATGGTGCAGCTCGTCAAGATGCTGCGCAACGCCGGCGCCAAGGAGATTCATATCCGCATCAACTCGCCCGAGGTCATCTGGCCGTGCTTCTACGGTATCGATACCGACGTGCAGTCGCAGCTTATCAGCGCCAACAAGACGGTCGACGAGATTTGCGAGTATATCGGCGCCGATTCGCTGGCCTTCCTTTCGGTCGAGGGCCTGCTTAAGGTCATGCCCAAGGGCGGTTACTGCGATGCGTGCTTTACCGGCCGCTACCCCGTGGCGATTCCCGAGAGCTTTGGCCGCGACAAGTTTATGGAGGGCTTTAAGCCCCGCAACCTGGACAAGCCGCTGCACTTTGACGACGACGCCGTGATCGAGAAATACGACGACCGCAGCTGGGAAGAGGAGCACGGCGAGGCATAAAACCTGCCATATGGGGACAGGTTTATTTTGGTAGGTTTTACCTGCTGTTTTGTTGATATGACGGCGCGTGCTGTTATGGCATGCACCGAATCGAGGACAACTATGAGCACCGTTTGGCGCCCGCGCGGCGCCACGGTAGTGGGAGAGGAAGGCTCAGATGAGCGACAGCAAGCATGTGACGTATGAGGATGCCGGCGTCGATACCGCTGAGGGCGGCCGCGCCGTCGACGCGATTAAGCAGATGGTCAAGGACACCAATCGCCCCGAGGTTATCGGCGGCATCGGCGGCTTCGGTGGCCTGTTCTCGGCTGCCGCGCTTAAGGATATGGAAGACCCGATCCTGATTAGCGGTACCGACGGCGTGGGCACCAAGCTCGTGCTCGCCCAGATCATGGACCGTCACGAGACGGTGGGCCAGGACCTGGTCGCTATGTGCGTCAACGACATTCTGGCTTCGGGCGCCGAGCCGCTGTTCTTCCTGGACTACGTCGCCATCGGTCACATCGAGGCCGAGCACATGGCAAAGATCATCAAGGGTGTGGCCGACGGCTGCAAGCTCGCGGGCTGCGCGCTCGTGGGCGGTGAGATGGCCGAGCACCCGGGCGTCATGGCTCCTGCCGACTACGACCTTGCCGGATTTACCGTGGGCGTCGTCGACCGTCCCAAGATGCTCGACCCCGCAAACGTCCGCCCGGGCGATGTGATCCTGGGCCTGCCTTCCACCGGCGTGCACTCCAACGGCTACTCGCTCGTGCGTAAGGTCATTGGCGTCGACGGCATTAAGCCGGGCACGCCCGAGGCCGCCGCTAAGGCCGAGGAGCTGGGCCGTCCGCTCGAGGAGCTCGGCGGTGCATCGCTGGCAGACGCTCTGTTGGCCCCCACGCGCATCTACGTCAAGCCGATCCTGGAGCTGCTGCGCGGCGGCGTCAACGTGCATGCTATCGCCCACATCACCGGCGGCGGTATTACCGAGAACCTCAACCGTGCACTCGCCGACGACGTCGACGCCGTGGTCACCCGCAACGGCGCCGAGATGGGTTGGGACGTTCCGCCCGTCATCACCTACGTGTCGCGTCAGGCCGAGCTCGCGCCCAACGAGGCATGCAAGACCTTCAACATGGGCGTCGGCCTGTGCCTGATCGTCGCCCCCGAGGACGAGGCCGCGGTTACCGAAGCCCTGGTCGCGCTGGGCGAGAAGCCGTTCCGCGTGGGCGAGTGCGTCGAGGGTTCCGGTAAGGTCGTGTACTCCGATGAGCGCTAACGAGCAGATGGCTGCTAGTGAGGGCCTGGGCTTTGTGCCCTACACCCGTCCGACCGGCACCGATACGGTCGAGCCGCTCAAGATCGGTGTGCTCATCAGCGGTTCGGGTACCAACCTGCAGGCGCTGATCGATCTGATCGCCGCCGGTAAGCTCAACGCCTCGATTGAGCTTGTGGTGTCGAGCCGTCCTTCGGCTAAGGGTTTGCAGCGCGCTGAGCGCGCGGGCATCCAGACGCTCACGCTGTCCAAGGATGTCTATGCCGACCCTATTGCCGCCGACGAGATCATCGCGCACGAGCTGCTCGAGCGCGGCTGCGAGTACGTGGTGATGGCCGGCTATATGCGCATGGTGCACACACCGCTGCTGGCGGCGTTTCCCAACCGCGTGGTCAACTTGCATCCGGCGCTGCTGCCGAGCTTTACCGGTGCGCATGCGATTGACGATGCCTTTGCGCGCGGCGTCAAGGTAACTGGCGTGACCGTGCATTTTGCCAACGAGGTCTACGACAACGGTCCCATCATCGCCCAGCGTGCGCTGGCTGTCGAGGAGGGCTGGGATGTCGACGCGCTCGAGGAGCACATCCACGCGATTGAGCACGTGCTGTATCCCGAGGTCGTGCAAATGCTCGCCGACGGCCGCGTCCACGTGCTGGAGAGCGGCAAGGTCGCAATTGATGCGCCCCGCGTCTAGCGGCGCACAGTACAATTTAGTTGAGTGGTCAGGGTGGTCATTGGCGCCAAGGCGCGCGTGGCCACCTTTTGTTTTGGGTAGTCATCGGGGACGTTCCTGAATGACTAGGTGAGAGAGGTGAGCGCATGGCGGATAACGAAGCGTTGTTTACGCCTGAGCTGGTGTTTTTTGATTGGGAGTGTGCGACGCCGGGTGAGGTGTTTGCGCAACTCGAGAGTGAGCTTGCTCCGCGCGGCTACATTGCCGACGGTTGGCTCGACGCCGTTCGCACGCGCGAGGATGCCTATCCCACGGGTCTTGCCATGCCGGCGGCAAACATTGCCATTCCGCATACCGATCCGGGGTTTGTGGCCAAGCCCTATATCGCGGTGGTGAAGCCCTCCGCGCCCGTGACATTTAACGCTATGGCTGGCATGGGCGCTCCGGTGCCGGCGCAGCTCGTCATCAATCTGGGCATCGCCGAGCCGGGCGGCCAGGTCGAGGCTCTGCAGGCGCTCATGAACATCTTTATGGACGCCGATGCCGCAGCCGACGTGCTCGGCCAGACCACGCCGCAGGGCATGGTCGACGCCATCCGCCGCCACTTCTAAGGTGGGGCTAAGCCGGCACCTAGGGACGTTCCTTATGTGCCGGCACTTGGGGACTGTCCCTAACTGCCGGCAGAAAAGGAACGTCCCTAACTGCCGGCTGCCAGAGCTGTCCCCTTTGCACCAAAATGGTGCAGATTAACCTGTCCCCAATGCACCAAGCGTGCCGCGGGGGCTGCGTTGTGACACAATGGCGTTTGTTCGATTCGTTATGCGAAAGGCCAACTATGGCAAATAAGAAAAAGAACCCCGCACTCGAGCCGACGCCCGAGCAGCAGGCTCGCGCCGCCTCCAACTCTCGCAAGAAGCAGCGCAAGACCCGCGTGTCCAAGACCGTCAAGATCGTTCTGGTGGTCATCGGCGTGCTGGCGATGCTGCTTTCCGTCTCGGCGATGGCGTGCTCCGGCCTTATGTCGCAGGCCGAGGACACCTCGGGCTACAAGCTGACCGGCGGTGTTGCTGCTACTATCAACGGCACCAACCTCACCGAGGACACCGTGACCAAGCAGATCATGAGCATGCGCACGTCCTACGGCTACACCAAGGACAAGGACTGGGCGCAGTATCTGGTCGACAACGACCTCACGCCCAAGAAGTATCGCAAGCAACTCATCGACTCCTACACGCAGCAGATTCTGCTTCAACAGGCACAGAAGGAGAACGGCGTGACGGTGTCGGACGAGGAGGTCGAGAAGGCTTGGAAGGACGCGTGCAAGAGCGCGGGCGGTGCCAAGGCCTTTAAGAAGACCCTCAAGACCTACGGCTATACCGAGGATACCTACAAGGATTCGCTCAAGGAGAGTCTGGCGCAGCAGAAACTCAAGGATGCCGTCGCGCCCACGAGCAAACCCAAGGACAGCGAGATTGTCGATTACATCAACGAAAACCTGTCCAGCTACAACGACGCCCGTCGCTCGTCGAACATCCTGATCAAGGTTGATTCCGACGCTTCCGACGAGGACAAGGCTGCCGCCAAGGCCAAGGCGCAGGAGTGCCTGGACAAGATCAACTCCGGTGAGCTGAGCTTTGAGGACGCCGTTGAGCAGTACTCCGAGGACACCGGTTCCAAGGAGAAGAAGGGCGATGTGGGCTGGGATAAGCTCACCACCTTTGTCGACAGCTACCAGACGGCGCTCGAGGGGCTCAACAAGGGCGACGTGAGCGAAGTCATCGAGTCGACCTATGGCTACCACATCATCAAGTGCACCGACTACTTCCATGTCGATAATCAGGTTGATGACATCAACCAGGTGCCCAAGGCCATCAAGAAGTACGTCTCCAACGTGGTGAAGACGCAGGCGGCCAGTACCGCGTACAGTGAGTGGCTGGAGCAGTACAAGAAGGACGCCGACATTACCGTCAACCCCATGCCCAAGGACGTACCCTATAACGTGAGTCTGAAGGGCATCACCAAGAGTTCGACCGACGATTCGTCGACGACTGAGTAATCATGGGGCGGTGCTCGCGCGAGTGCCGCCCACGCTATTAGAGAGGATTTGCAGATGACCAACGAAGAGCTGCAGAAGGAAATGATCGCGGCCATGAAGGCCAAGGACAAGGTTCGCCTGTCCATCATTCGCCAGGTTAAGGCCGAGGTGAAGAATATCGAGGTCAATGAGCGCCGCGATGTGACCGAGGAAGACGTCAACAGCATGATCAAGCGTCTGATCAAGCAGACGAGCGAGACACTGGAGATGTCCATCAAGGCCGGCACCGACCAGGAGCGTACCGACAACCTGACCGAGCAGGTCAAGATTCTGGAGAGCCTGCTGCCCGCGCAGGTTTCGGGCGAGGAGCTCGAGGCTCTGATCGAGCAGGTCATCGCCGAGCTGGGCGCCACGTCCAAGAAGCAGATGGGCCAGGTTATGGGTGCACTCGGCAAGGCCACTGGCGGCAACTTCGATAAGCCGGCCGCGGCAAAGATCGTCGGAGCCAAACTCGCGTAATTTGTTACGCGGTTTTACCAAACCGCGTAACGGCTCGACGCTGCAAACCCGTACACGCGGCAATCTGACGTTCAATTTCAAGGGCGCGACCATAAGGTCTGCGCCCTTTCATTTCACGTCACCTTGCTCGCGTGTACGGGTTTTCGCTGACTTATGCTCAACAAGGGCGGTTGGGCGCTCACTGGGGACAGACTTAAATGAGTGCCCAATGAGTGGGTGGAAGATTGCGGGTTCTTTACGGGAATGTAGTGTGGGCTGCGGAAACGTGGTTCTTTCCGTACAATAGTTCAACTCGTGTAAACGCAGGGAAGGGACATTCATGGCAGACATGATCGAGATCAAGCATCTCAACAAGTACTTTGGCGACCTGCATGTGCTCAAAGATATCAACCTCACCGTCAAGCGCGGCGAGAAGCTCGTAATGATCGGGCCTTCCGGCTCGGGTAAGTCGACGCTCATCCGCTGTGTCGATTATCTTGAGGAGCCCACGTCGGGCGAGGTCATCATCGACGGTACGCCGCTCACTAAGAAGAATCACCTGGAAATGGCTCGCAAATATAGCTCCATGGTGTTTCAGCAGTTCAACCTGTATCCCAACATGACGGTGCTGGGCAATCTGACGCTCGCGCCCATCAAGCTGCAAAAGAAGAGCAAGGAGGAGGCGACCGAGATCGCCGTCGCCGCGCTCAAGCGCGTCGGCATGGCGCATAAGGCCGGCGAGTATCCGCAGAACCTCTCGGGCGGTCAGCAGCAGCGCATCGCCATCGCCCGTGCCCTGTGCACCAAGCAGCCCATCATCCTGTTTGACGAGCCGACCTCGGCGCTCGACCCCGAGATGGTCCAGGAGGTTCTGGACGTTATGATTGAGCTCGCGCAGGAGGACATCACCATGATCTGCGTGACGCACGAGATGGGCTTTGCGCGCCAGGTGGCCGACCGCGTCATCTTTATGGAGGACGGCCGCATCCTGGAGGAGGGCACGCCCGAGCACTTCTTCGATAACCCCGAGAACCCGCGCTGCCGCGAGTTCCTGTCCAAGATTCTGCACTAGGCGCGGTGATGGACATGACGGATATGACGAGGGCGGCCGTGTCGCGCCGTCACTTTTTGCAGCTGGCGGGCGCCGGCATGCTCGCGCTGACGGGGACCGCGCTCACCGGTTGCGGCAACTCCACCAGCGGCGAGGGTTCCGACAAGGGATCCAAGCTTGCGGCCATCAAGTCGCGCGGCCATCTGAATGCCGGCGTCAAGAAAGATGTTCCCGGCTACGGCCATTACGACACCGCCAAAGGCCGCTTTGAGGGCATGGAAGTCGATTTGTGCTACCAGATCGCCGCCGCTGTCTTTGGCGTGAGCTACAAGGAAGCCCGTGCCCAGGAGCTTGTCGAGTTTACCGACGTAACGCCCAAGACACGCGGCCCGCTGATCGATAACGGCCAACTCGACGTGGTCGCAGCGACCTACACCATCACCGACGAGCGCAAGAAGAGCTGGGATTTCTCGACGCCGTACCGCACCGACTACGTGGGACTCATGGTCAAGAAGCGTTCGGGCTTTACCTCGATTGAGGACCTGGACGGCAAGGTCATCGGCGTGAGCCAGGGTGCCACCACGCAGGGCCTGATCGAGCAGATGATCAAGGACAACGGCTTTAGCTACAAGCCCGAGTTTAGGGCCTTTAGCGGCTACCCCATCATCAAGAGCTCGCTCGACGCCGGCAATATCGACGTCTTTGCCATGGACCGCTCCACGCTGGCCGGTTACATGAACGAGACCGTTGAGCTGTTGCAGCCCGAGGTCAAGTTTGGCGAGCAGGGCTACGGCGTGGCGACCAAGAAGGGCTGCGACCTTTCGGCCGTGGTCGATCAGGTGATTTGCGATCGTCTGGCCGACGGCTGGCTCGACCAAGAGGTCAAGACCTGGGGTCTTGTATAGGCGCATCGTCCAAGGAAGGAATCAAATGCTCGAAGGATTATTTGACGCCGACCGTTGGTCGACGACATTTCAAAACATGGGGCCCTTCTGGGAGGGCTTTGGCGTGACGCTACAGGTGGTCGTTGCCGGTCTGCTGCTGTCGCTGGTGCTGGGCACGCTGCTGGGTGTGTTCTCTACCACCCGTTCGCGCGTGCTGCGCGCCATAAGCCGCGTATACGTGGAGTTTTACCAGAACACCCCGTTGCCCGTGCAGGTGCTCTTTATGTACATGGCTGGTCCGCAGTTTTTGCAGGCCATAACCGGTGCCGACCAGCCGGTGCGCATCGCGCCGTTCGTGCTGGGCTTCTTGGGCGTGGGCCTGTATCACGCGGCCTACATCTCGGAGGTCATCCGCACCGGTATCGAGGCGGTTCCGCGCGGTCAGATGGAGGCGGCGCAGAGCCAGGGCTTCACCCGTGCGCAGGCGTACTGGTACATCGTGCTGCCCCAGACATTCAAGATCATTCTGCCGCCGCTGTGCAACCAGGCACTCAACCTAGTCAAGAACACGTCGGTGCTGGCGCTTGTGGCCGGCGGCGACCTTATGTACCGTTCCGACAACTTTGTGAGTCTGTACGGTTACCTGCAGGGATACATCGTCTGCTGCCTTATGTACTTCATCATCTGCTTTCCGCTCGCCATGCTGGTGCAGTGGCTCGAGCGCCGCTCCAAGGAGCGTCCGCGCGGCGTGAGCCTCGCCGAGCTGGGGCTCGACAACGTAGAGGAGGCCTAGCGCATGGAAATCTTCAACGCGACCAACCTGCTCTACATTTGGGGCGGCTTTGTTAAGACGATCGAGATCTCGGCGCTGTCGATCTTTTTCTCGCTCATCTTTGGCACGGTGCTGGCGCTTGTTAAAAGCTATGCGCCCCGCCCGTTCCGTATTTTGGTGAGTGCCTATATCGAGCTGTTCCGTTGCACGCCGAACCTGCTGTGGATCCTGTTTATCTACTTTACGGTGCAGGGCTTGGACATTGTGATTTCGACCATCGCCTTTACGCTGTTTACCAGCGCTGTTATGGCCGAGATTGTGCGCGGCGGCCTCAACTCGATTCCGCGCGGCCAGTTTGAGGCAGCGCAGAGCCAAGGCTTCGGCTTTTTTGCCACCATGCGCTACATCATTCTGCCGCAGACGTTTAAGACGATCATTCCGGCGCTGTTTAGCCAATGCACGACCGTCATTAAGGACAGCTCGTATCTTTCGGGCATTAACGTGGCCGAGCTCATGTACACGGCAAACGTCGTGATGGCCCACGCGATTGATCTGTCGCAGGTACTTATGCTCTACGGCCTGGTGTTTGCGATGTACTTTATGCTCAACTTTGGTATCTCGTTGTTGGTGAGGGCATATCAACGCCGCATCGTGGCCGCATAGTCCTGCTTCCCCAAGCACGGCACCTTGCCCCTCAATCGTCGCTTGCGTACATTTAGTACGCGGCGCTCCTCTTTCGGGGCAATCTGCCGCACTTGGGAAACCAGGACGGTCGTAAGTGACAAAATGGGAATCAGGAATTGCCTTTTCTCATTTGTTAGAAAGGAATCGCGATGAGCGATCTGGAGAACAAGAAGAGTCCTGTGGTCATTACCATCGCGCGCGACTTTGGTGCCGAGGGCCACGAGATTGGACGCATCCTCGCCAACGAGTTGGGGATTCCGCTGTATGACAACGAACTGCTGGTGCGTGCGTCGCTGCGTGCGGGCGAGTCGCTCGACAAGATGGCCGCCTACGACGAGCGTCTGGCCGTGGAGAACATGGCGTTCCTGCCCGACCGCTACGACGCGCGTTCGTACTCGGACAAGTTGTTCCAGAAGATGAGCCAGGTGATTTTGGACCTGGGCGAGACCGAGAGCTGCATTATCGAAGGCCGCCTGTCCGATTACCTGCTGCGTAACAACCCCAACCACATTGCCGTGCTGGTGACCGCTCCCTTTGAGGATCGCGTCGAGATTGTGCGCAAGAAGCGTGGCCTTAATAAAAAGAAGGGCGCCAAGCTGGTCAAGCAGCAGCAGAAGGCGCGTGAGGCTTTTTACAAGCGCTACAGCGCCGGCAAGTGGAAGATGACGAGCGGTAAGGACATCGTCGTCAACCGCGCCAAGCTGGGCCGCGAGGGCTGCAAAGACGTCATCGCGGCGGCCTACCGCTACAAAGTAGCGCAGCTCGAAGACTAACCGACCAAACCACCACAAGGGGGACACAGGCACCTTTGTGGTGGTTTTTGTTTTAGGATGAGGGGAAGGCCTTGGCGGCAGTGCCTATCCTCGGCTTTTGCATAGTCTCGATCTGTAACACCAAGCCAGCGAAAATGGCTCTAACTGTTACAGATTGAGATGAACCGTTCGGCCGTCAGCCCAACGTCTTGATCTGTAACACCAGGCGGCATATTTGGTCTCTAACTGTTACAGATTGAGATGCAGCGTGGCCGGCCGGCACAATATCTCAATCTGTAACAACTGCAGGGCTCAACGGACTCCAGCTGTTACAGATTGAGACAAAACGACCGGGCAAGTCCCAAACCACCACAAAGGTGCCTGCCCCATCGTGGTGGTTTGGGCGGCCGGCATAAAAAAGTCCCCGCCGGGCGTGTGCTCGACGGGGACTTTGCCGTTTGATGGCTAGCACTGCAGGTGATTACTCGCCCAGCAGGCTCTTGGTGATGGAAGCGGCGGCTTTCTTGCCGGCGCCCATCGCCAGAATGACCGTAGCGGCACCGGTGACGATGTCGCCGCCGGCCCAGATGCGGGGATCGGTGGTCTGGCCGGTCTCCTCGTCGGCAACGATGTAGCCCCACTTGTTGAGCTCCATCTTGCCGCCGATCTTCTTTGCGAAGGGGTTGGCGTTGGTGCCGATAGCCGAGATCGCGACGTCGCAGGGAATCTCCTCGATGGCGCCCTCGATGGGCACCGGGCGACGGCGGCCGGACTCGTCGGGCTCGCCGAGCTCCATCTTCTGGACCTTGACGGCGCACACGGAGCCGTCCTCGCCAGCGACAAACTCGAGCGGGGAGACGAGCGGCAGAACCTCGACGCCCTCGGCCTTAGCATGGTGCAGCTCGGCGCGACGGCAGGGCATCTCGTCCTCGGTACGACGGTAGGCGATGATGGCGTGCTCGGCGCCCAGGCGCTTGGCGGTACGGACGGCGTCCATAGCCACGTTGCCGCCACCAAAGACGACGACGTTCTTGCCGTGCTTGGTGGGGGTGTCGTACTCGGGGAACTTGTTGGCCTTCATCAGGTTCACGCGGGTGAGGTACTCGTTGGCGAAGAAGACGTTGGGCAGGTTCTCGCCGGGGACGTTGAGGAACTTGGGCAGGCCAGCGCCGGTCGCCACGTAGATGGCGTCGAAGCCCTGCTCGAACAGCTCCTCGGCCGTGGCCATGTTGCCCACGACGGAGTTGTACTCAAACTTGACGCCCATGTCCTCCAGGCCGTCAATCTCGCGCTTGACGACCGCCTTGGGCAGACGGAACTCGGGGATGCCGTAGACCAGCACGCCGCCGCCGGTAAAGAAGGCCTCAAAGACGGTGACGTCAAAGCCGTTACGGGCGAGCTCGCCGGCGCAGGTGATGCCGGACGGGCCAGAGCCCACGACGGCGACCTTCTTGCCGTTCTTGGGGGCCATCTTGGGCGTGGAGGCGAGCTCGGGGCGGTCACCCAGGAAGCGCTCGAGCTGGCCGATGGCCACGGGCTCGGACTTCTTACCACGGATGCACTTGCCCTCGCACTGGTTCTCCTGCGGGCAGACGCGACCGCAGATGGCGGGAAGCATGGAGTCCTCGCGGATGGTATCGAGAGCGCCGCCGAAGTCCTTCGCGCGGATCTGCTCGATAAAGCGGGGAATGTTGATGTTGACGGGGCAGCCCTCAACACAGAACGGCTTCTTGCAGTTGAGACAGCGCTCGGCCTCGGCCAGCGCCATCTCCTCGGTGAAGCCCTTGTCGACGGGGCGGAAGTCGCAGGCGCGCTCGGCAGCCGGCTCCTCGTTATCGGGGGTGCGGGGCGACTTCATATCGGCAACGAAACGACCGTTAACTAGTGGCATGCGCAGCTCTTTTCCTCATAGGCCTTGAGGGACGCGCCCTCTTCGGAACGGTAAGCGGCCTGGCGGGCACGAAGGTCATCCCAGTCGACCAGGGTGGCATCGAAGTCGGGGCCGTCGACGCAAGCGAACTTGGTCACGCCGCCCACCTCGACGCGGCAGCAGCCGCACATACCGGTGCCGTCAACCATGATGGGGTTGAGCGACGCGGTGATGGGGGTGTCGTACTTCTGGGCGGTGAGGGTCGAGAACTTCATCATCGGAACGGGGCCGACGCAGAAGACCTGGCTCACGGCCTTGTCCTGCAGCAGGCGCTCCAGCGGAGCGGTGACAACGCCCTGCTCGCCATAGGAGCCGTCGTCAGTGGTGATGTGGATGTGGTCCTCGTCGAGGAGCTCGCGGAACTGGTCCTCCATGAGCAGGAGGTCCTTGGTGCGGGCGCCCATGATGGCGTGCACCTCGTGGCCGGTCTCGACCAGGTGCTTGGCGACCGGGAAGGCAATTGCCAGGCCGACGCCGCCGCCAATGACGGCGCAGGGGCCCTCAGCCATCTCGGTGGGAACGCCCAGCGGGCCCACGACGTCGCGCAGCGACTCGCCGGCCTCGTAGGTGGAAAGCATCTCGGTGGTCTTGCCGATCACCATGAAGATGAACTCGACCCAGCCCTCGTCACCGTTCCAGCCGGCCAGGGTAAACGGGACACGTTCGCCCGTCTCGTTGGCGCGAACCATGAGGAACTGTCCAGCGTGCGCATGCTTGGCGATTGCAGGCGCCTCGATGCGGAACTTGAACACCTTCTCCGAGAACTGCGTCTTCTCCAGGATCTTATACATAGAACCCCTCTCTTGTTAGGGCCGCCGAACCGTGCCTCCACGGAAATGGACGGTAGCCCGAATAAAACCGTACGCGCACAGGCGTTGTGCAGACATACGGTGCAAATTATACCCTCATGGACATGTCGCTTACGTGTGTCTTCGGCGGTCGGGAAAAGGGTTTATCCACTTCGGCCTACCAAAGGGGGAGAGGTTTATTTTGGCAGGTTTTATCAGGCAAAACGGCAAAGGGGGCCGGCCTCGCGCATCGGTGAGGCCGGCCCCCTTTGGGGCGTTATGCATGTATGGTGGCAGCGTGTTTATTGCGATGTGCCGACTGCGGCGTTTACGCAGATAAAACCTGCCGAAATAAACCTGTCCCTAAATGGTAGGTTTTAGTGCTTGCCGTTGGCGGAGGCGGAGCCGTTGACGTGGTCGCGGGCATAGATCACGCCGTGCACGATTGCCAGGCCGGCGGCGTCTGCGGCGCGGGCGCAGGTGTCCTGGAAGTCCTCGGCCTCGCGGGCGCGCAGCTGCTTGAGCACGTAGTCGGCGACAGCCATCTTGCCGGGAGGGTTGCCGATACCGGTGCGGATGCGGCTGAAGTCGCGGCTGCCCATCTTGTCGATGATGGAGCGCAGGCCGTTGTGGCCGGCGTGGCCGCCGCCCACCTTAACGCGCACATCGCCGGCGGGAATATCGAGCTCGTCGTGGATTACGAGCAGCTCCTCGGCCTTGATTTTGTACTCGCGGCAGAGCTTGGAGATGGGGCCGCCCGAGGTGTTCATGTATGACTGCGGCTTGACCAGCACAATCTGGCGCTTGCCGCCCTCTTCCTCGGCATCGTTGATATTGATGAGCGCGACCTCGGCGCCGGCCTGGTTTTTCCAGTACGTGACGCCGGCCTGACGGGCCAGCTCATCGATCGCCTTAAAGCCGGCGTTGTGGCGGGTCTCGGCATATTCCTCACCCGGGTTGCCGAGTCCGGCAACCATGCGAATCTTAAGCGGCTGTGCAGCTGCCATGTTCATCCTTTCGTTGATTTGTCGCCTGCTATGGTGAGCGACCCTGTTGCCGCTGTCAAATGGAGGGTAATTGAGGGCGTTTGGGGGCGTTTGGACGGACGTCGAAATCCGAGGTGGACAGTTAGTTCAGATACGTATAAGTTCTGAGGACTCGAATTACTCAATTCAATGCCGATACGTTGTTTTGGAGCTTTAGTTAGTCCATATGGCGCTGTTTTGAAGTCTACCCTGCCTTCAAATAGGGCGAATGGTATAGAGATAGCTGCAAAACAGTCTAATTCAATGCGTCCATTTATACGTATTTGAACTAACTGCCCAGCCCTGCTCGACGGCGCACGGGTGATTCGCCGTTTAGACCGGCGCGAGGCCGGTTCCGGCCCGCAGAGCGTTGAGCCAAGCGGCCTGACGCTTGCGATAGCCCTTGATACGGTACCGGAATCGGACTCCTGCGAGTCGATGCATCGTTTGGGCGAAGGCTTCGAGTGCAACAAGGTCTTTCATTTGGTCGCGATTGATAACCAGGACGTGGATGCCCATGGCCTTGAGGCCATTATTTCGATTGCCATCGTGGATGCGAGCGTTTTGAAGCTCATGCCCAATTCCGTTGTATTCGTTGTCGACTCCGGCTGCCGGGCAATATAGGTCGCAGATGGCATAGGGGATGCCCGAGGACATGTTGGCCGCAAGAGTATCGAAGTCGATTCGATGGTTGAGTAGCAGGCCTCCCATGGGCAGGCTGCAACATCCGAATCCGCCAAAGCGCATGGGCGCTCCGAGAACGGCAAACATTAGGGATTCGGCTGGGGATGCGGATCCAGCCCGGGCGAGTTTGACTGCCGTGCGAAACGAGGCGTATGAGCTACTTTTGGCGAACCGTGCGACCGCCTCGAGCTCTTCGATGGTCGTGGCGGGCTCGCATTTGTAGTGCGCCTGTTCATAGCGGGTTTCGTTCTGTTGTTCGGCCGCTGACTGGTTGCCCAGGCAATCAAGATCGCCCGTCGCTTCGTAGCCATCGCCCTTGGGCCAGATGTCGTCATGGGCAATGGGGTATGTTGCCCCGGGAGGAAGGGAGTAAGTTCCGACCAGTTCCATGAGAAGCATCAAGGTTTTGGCGACTGATTCATTTTTAGAACAAAGCATGGCTGTCATGGCAGGAGACGTTGCGTAGATGTCGGCCTCGACGTGCATAATTGCACCTTCAGGAAGCGGAGCGGAGAGAATATGCTGAAGAAGTCGCTTGTCGGGGCGTCGGTTGCCTTCGTTTGAAACGAGAAGATCGAGCAGCTCGGAATCATCTTCATTCCAGGCGTCGAGTATCGAAAGTGCGCCAAAGTCTATCGCGTCATTATTGGGAATGCAGCTAGCCAAGGCCTGTGCTTGCTGTTCACTATCAATGGAGCTCCAGGGTAGGGCAGAGTACGCCCGTCGTGCGCGACGAATTGCGCGGAGGGCGGAGAAATGTGAAATCACGGTCGTCACAGCTATAACGTACTAAGTTGGCGGCAGAATGCGACCGCCATACCGTTCTTTTCGCTCAGCGGGGTGCTGGGCGCCATGAACGGCCGGGTGTTAGGAAATCGGTGGAATCGGTTGAGGGGATTGCAGGAAATTGAGCTCTGCCGAGAAGGTTGACGATGGCTACTGGACAGTTAGTTCAGATACGTATAAGGCGGCGGGCGTTCGAGGTGTTTCTAAGGGCCTTCGAGGGCGATTTGAAGATAATATATGCGGCGGTTGTACTCGAAAACGATGAGCTTCGGGCGGCATGGCATCCGCCGGGGAGCTCAGAAGGCTCCGAACGGACCTTTGGAGCTTTAGAAAATACGTATCTGAACTAACTGTCCAGGGCGGATTGGCGAGGAATAGAAAAAGGGTCGGAAGCGAGCTTCCGACCCTTTAAAAACATCAAAGATGATGCGATACGCGTTGGACTACAGCGCGAAGTCGCCGCCGACGAGCGTGGAGACGGGCTCCTCGTGGTAAACGGCGGAGATGGCCTGAGCGAACTCCTCGGCGACCGAGATGGTCTTGATCTTGCCGCCGACCTCGACGGGGATGGCGTCGGTGACGACGCACTCGACGATGGGGGCATCGTTCAGGCGCTCGATGGCCGGACCGGAGAAGATGCCGTGGGTGGCGCAGACGTAGATGTCGCCGGCGCCCATAGCCTTGAGCTCCTTGACGTTGGCGCACAGGGTGCCAGCGGTGTCGATCATGTCGTCGTTGATGATGCAGGTCTTGCCCTTGATGTCACCGATGATGCCCATGACCTCGGCGGCGTTGTGGCGCGGACGGCCCTTGTGGGCGATGGCCAGGTCGCAGCCGAGCATGTCGGACAGCTTCTTGGCGGCCTTGGCGCGACCCACGTCGGGGGAGACGACAACCAGGTTGTCGGTGTCGAAGTGCATGTCGTTGTAGTACTGGCCAAATAGCGGCAGTGCGGACAGGTGGTTAACCGGGATATCGAAGAAGCCCTGGATCTGGCCCTGGTGCAGGTCGAGGGTGATGATGCGGTTGACGCCGGCACGCTCGAGCAGGTTGGCGACGAGGCGGGCGGTGATGGGCTCGCGCGGGCCGGCCTTGCGGTCCTGGCGGGCATAGCCGTAGTGGGTGATAACGGCGGTGATGGAGCGGGCGGATGCGCGCTTGGCAGCGTCGGTGGCGATGAGCAGCTCCATGAGCATGTCGTTGACGTTGCCGCCGGCCACGGACTGAATCAGGAAGACGTCGGCGCCGCGGACGGTCTCGTCGTAGCGGGCGTAAATCTCACCATTGGCGAACTGCTTTAGCGTAAGGCCCGAAAGCTCGACCCCAAGGTACTCAGCGATCTTCTGAGCGAGGGGACGGTTGGAGGAACCGGAATACACGCGGATGGACTTGCGCATATTCTCCGACTTCTCGGGATCATTAATCGGCATTACCCTTCTCCTTTATATCGAATGCCATATAGATGCCTTGTTGCATTGTAACCGCGCGACGGGGTTTATCGAGTCTTGATAACGTCTTTACCGTCAACGGACACGAACCGACCACTCATCCGGTCGCGCAGGTCAGCATAGAAAAAGGAGCCGTCCCCATGGGAACAGCTCCTTAGATGCTTGGTAAAACGTTATACCTCGTCGTCCTCGCGCAGGCGTCGGCGGTAATCGGCGGCCCAGCCCTCAATATTTACCTGACGGGCGCGGCCCAGACCAAGTGCGTCGGCCGGGACCGGCTCGGTGATGACGGAGCCAGCGGCCACGAGCGCGCCGTCGCCGATCTGGGCGGGCGCGACCATCATGGTGTCGGAGCCAATGAAGGCATCCTTGCCGATGACGGTCTTGTGCTTGTGCACGCCATCGTAGTTGCAGGTGATGGAGCCCGCGCCCACGTTGACGCCGGAGCCCATGGTGGTGTCGCCGATGTAGGACAGGTGCGGCACCTTGGAGCCCTCGCCGATCGTGGACTTCTTGATCTCCACGTGCGTGCCGGCCTTGGAGCCGTCGAGCATGTGGGTACCCGGGCGCAGGTAGGCGCGCGGGCCGCAGTCGACGCCGTTCTCGATGACGGCCTCGATGGCGATGGTCTCATCGATGGTGCAGCCGCTGCCGACGGTGGTGTCGGTGAGACGGCTGTTGGGGCCGAGCTGGCACTCCTCGCCCACGGCGACGTGGCCGATCAGGTGCGTCTGCGGCCACACGACGGTATCGCGGCCGATAACGGCATCGGGGCCGATCCAGGCCTGCGTGGGGTCGATGAAGGTAACGCCCTCGGCCATCCAGTGCTCGTTGATGCGGTCGCGCGCGATGGCGGTGAGCTGTGCGAGCTGGATGCGGCTGTTGACGCCCAGGCCGTCGCGGTAGTCGTCGCAGTGGAAGATGGAGACTGCCTGGCCATGACCCTTGAGGATTTCGAGCATGTCGGGCAGGTAGTACTCGGCCTGCGCGTTGTCGTTGCCGATCTCGTTAATGTGGGCGGCGAGCTGCGCGCCATCAAAAGCGTAGCAGCCGGCGTTGCACTCCAGCAGCGTGGCGGCCTGCTCGGGCGTGCAGTCCTTCTGCTCGATGATGCGCTCGATCTGACCATCGGCGCCCAGCTTGATGCGGCCGTAGCCGAAAGGATCGGGCGGGGTCATGGTCATGACGGTGCAGGCGAGCTCGCCGGTGGCGACGGTTTGCGCGAACTTGGCGACGGTGTCGGCGGTGATGAGCGGCAGGTCGCCGTTGAGCACCACGACGGGGCCTTGCGTGATGCCACAGGCCTCGAGTGCGACCTTCACGGCGTGACCGGTGCCCAGACGCTCGGTCTGCTCGACGCACTCGACCTTGGTGGCGCTGTTGGCGTAGGCGCCGTCGATGAGGGCGCGCATCTCGTCGGCATGGCTGCCGATGACAACCACGACGCGGCTGCAGCCGGCCTTGATGGTGGCGTCGACGATCCACTGAACCATGGGCTTGCCCAGGATCTTGTGCGAAACCTTGCAGTGGTTCGACTTCATGCGGGTGCCCTCGCCGGCAGCGAGGATAATTGCGGTTGCGTCCATGTGATCTCCTGTTACGTTATAGAGACGTGTGTTTGGAAACGATACACGGCGCAATATGATACCGCAGGCATATGACGAGCGCGTAACGATTGACGCATTGCCGCCGATGTCGGTGCCGTTGACGCGGTGTTTGCGCTGGTTGTGTATGGTGGCGGCGCTGCGGCGTTGACGTTTGAGCGAGGGGATGGGGTGCCCGTGGATATCATGCGAGAGGAATCGGGCAACGAGCCCGTCGCGGCATTCTCGATGTCGCATCCGGCTGTGCCGGCACTCTATATAGCGCTGACGCTGGGGCTCACTATGTTCTCGATGCAGCCGGTACTGATTGCGCTGTCACTTGCGGGCGGGCTGGCGTATGGATTTGCGACGCGTGGGGCTGCCCGCACGTTGGGGGCGCTTCGCTGGCAGCTGCCAGTGATTTTGATTATCGCGCTGGTCAATCCTCTGTTTAGCGCCTCGGGCTCGACGGAGCTGTTCCGTATTGGCATGCGCGCGGTGTATCTGGAGAGCATGGTATACGGCCTGTGCATGGGCGGGCTGTTTGTGGCGAGCGTGCTGTGGTTTGGGGCCGCGGCGTCGATGCTCGAATACGACAAGGTGCTCGCGCTGCTGGGTAATGCCGCACCGGTGATTGCGCTCATGATCTCGATGTGCATGAGGCTTATCCCGCAGTTTTTGCGCCGCGGTCGTACGGTGCTGGCGGTGCAGGATGCGATTGATGTGCCGGGCCGCGCGCCGGCCGACCCCGTACGCTCGCGCCTGCGGGCGTCGAGCGTGTTGATGGGCTGGGGCATGGAAGATTCGCTGGAGCGCGCGGACGCGATGCGCTCGCGCGGGTGGGGTGCTGCGACGCGTCGTACGACGTATGCGCGGTATCGACTGGGGCGCAGCGACGTTGCCACGCTGGCCGGGCTCGCACTGTTTGGTGCTGTCGCGGTGGCGGTGGCGTGGACCGCGACGACGCAGTATTCGTTTTATCCGCAGCTCTCGGTTCCGGCGCCGTGGCTGGGCTATGTCGTGTACGCTGCCTGGATGATGCTGCCTTGCGCGTTGCACGCGATTGATGAGAAGAGGTTTGGCTGATGGCTCGGTTGGATAGGGGCCCGGTGTCGGGCGCGGCGTGCGGCCCGGATATTCCGGCGATTGAGGTGCAGGGCCTTAGTTTTGCCTATCCCGGGGCCGAGGCACCGGTGCTCGAGGGGCTTGATTGGCGTGTTCCCCAAGGTGCATTTGCGCTGCTTGTTGGCGGTACCGGATCGGGTAAGTCGACGCTGCTGTCGCTGCTCAAGCCCGAGATCGCTCCGGCGGGCGAGCGCACTGGTGATGCGCGCGTGCTGGGCGAGAACGTTGCCGACATGGACGTGCGGGCATCGGCGGAGCGCGTGGGCTATGTGTTCCAGGATCCCGAGAACCAGATCGTGTGCGAAACCGTGTGGCACGAGATGGCGTTTGGCCTGGAAAACTTGGGGCTAGCACGTGATGAGATGCGCCGTCGCGTAGCTGAGACCAGCTATTTCTTTGGGCTGGAGGATTGGCTCCACCGCGATACCGATACGCTTTCGGGCGGACGCAAGCAGCTGCTGTCGTTGGCGGCCGTGCTGGCCTTGCGCCCGCGCGTGCTGCTGCTCGACGAGCCCACGTCCCAGCTCGATCCTGTTGCCGAGAAAAATTTTCTGCACGCGCTGTTTCGCGTGAACCGCGAGCTGGGATGCACGGTTGTTGTGGCAACGCACCAGCCGCGCCCGATGCTTGAATACGCGACGTGCGCGTATCGGATTGAGGGCGGCCGCGTGCACGAGGTGGCCGATATGGCTTCTTTGGGACGCCGAGAATCGTTGTTTTCCGACGACATGTTGGGGTGGGGTGCCGTCCGATGTGCAAAAAACGGAGTATTCAGCAGGCGTGAGGACAATTTGGGCTCTCTGGAGCCGCCCGGGGACGTATCGAGCGCGAAAAAAAGTTCGGAATTGGACAAATCGTCCGAATTTGTGGAGCAAACGTCGCTCGAGAACGGCTCGGAAGCCTTCCCGCGCACGGATGGGAGCAGAATACTCCAAAAAATGCACGGCGGGTCGGCTACCACCCTGGCAGGGAGCTGGTTTCGCTACGATCGCGCGGGCGGCTGGGTGCTGCGCGGGCTCGACGTGGCGTTTTCGGCCGGTGCGGTGCATGCGATCGTGGGCGGCAACGGATGCGGTAAGTCGACGATGCTCTCGGTGCTGGCGAAGACCGCCAAGCTGCAGCGCGGCCGCATGGTGCGCGGAGCGGCCTCGGCGGCGCTGCTGCCTCAGAACCCCAAAGCATTGCTGGTTGCCGAGACGGTTCACGATGAGCTGATGGAATGGGCCTCGACCTGCGGATATGACGAGAACTTGGCGCGGGAGCGTGCGGCGCAACTGGGATTGGACGGCCTGGAGACGCGTCACCCCTACGACCTCTCGGGCGGACAGCGCCAGCTGCTCGCGCTGGCAAAGCTGCTGCTGATTGGCCCCGAGCTGCTGCTGCTTGACGAGCCCACGAAGGGCTTGGACCTGGAGAGCCGCCGCATCATCGCTCGCGCCCTGCGTGACCATGCGAAGGCTGGCGGCACCGTCATCATGGCTACGCACGATTTGGACTTTGCCGAGCAGGTCGCCGACGACATCGCCATGATGTTCGATGGCGAGATTGCCTGCATGGAGCCGCCGGCCGACTTCTTTGCCGACAACGTGTTTTATAGGGCGTGATGGGATGGCGGATTATCGCATCGTGCGCCTACTCGCAAAACTGGAGATACCGCTGCTGCTGGCGGTGCCAGCCGTGATGGCTTCGGCGTTGCTGGCGGGCGTTGAGCAGGCGGCGCTCGCCATGCTTGTCGTGGTGGCGCTGGTGCTTGCGCTGTTCTTTGCAGGCTATGAGGCGTCGCGACCGGGCCTGCGCCAGATTATGCCAACGCTGGTTCTGGCGGCGTTGGCCGCGGCGGGGCGCATCTTGTTTGGCCCCATTCCCGACTTTAAACCCGTGAGTGCCATCGCCATTATCGCGGGGGCGACGCTTGGTCGCCGCAATGGTTTTATGGTTGGCGCGCTGGCGGCGCTGACCAGCAATTTCTTTTTTGGACAGGGCATGTGGACGCCGTGGCAGATGTATGCCTGGGGGCTCGTGGGATACGTTGGCGGTGCGCTGGCGCATGCGGGTGCGTTCGACCGCGCCGACGGCACCGTGCGTATGCCGGCGCTGCTGACCTACGGCTTTGCTTCGGGTTTGCTGTACGGCGTTGTGATCAACGCCTACGACATTATCGGTTTTGTTCAACCGCTCACGTGGGCGGGTGCCATGGCGCGTCTTGCCACCGCCGTACCGTTCGATATCACGCACGGCCTTGCGACCTGCGTGTTTTTGGTCGCCCTGTACAAGCCTTGGTGTCGCCGCATCAACCGAGTCGTCGTGAAGTACGGACTGTAGGGCTGGTTGCGCCGGGGCGGGAATCAATACTGCCGAAGTGTCATTTTAAAACTATGCCGGTTTACGGGGCCAGATTGGCACAAGCAGGCCATACCGGCTTTTTACGAAATAGAGTAAGCCGTTTACCTGCAGTTTTATTATTTCGGAATTGCGTATGGTTGAGGGTTTGCGATTTAGCCCCGTAAACCGGCATAGTTTTGAAATGGCCGGTTGACATGACGGGCATCGTGGCCCTCAGAGAGCCAAATTGATCCGTTTTCTTCCGTTCCCAGACGTCCCCGGGGAATCAGCTGAACCCGCCCGCCACGAAATCGGCCCATCTACTACGCTTAGCCTGATACCCCCGACCATGACCGCGTTTTATGAAAAACCGCAGGCTTTCTACCTGCGGTTTTCTTTTCGCGTTGTTCACTGTGGTTGAGGGTAGTGGCTTAAACGTAGTAGATGGGCACGTTTCGTGGCGGGTGGGTTGCGCGAACGCTCTCGCAAGGCGAAAGTGGCTCGTTTTCCTCCGTCCCTGGGGATCAGCTGGAGGCTAGAGTTCCAACGCGAGGGTGACGGGGCAGTGGTCGCTGCCGAAGATGTCGCCGCGGATGCCGGTGTCGCGTACGTTGTCGGCGATTGCGTCGCTTACCAGGAAGTAGTCGATGCGCCAGCCGGCGTTGTTCTTGCGGGCATTAAAGCGGTAGCTCCACCAGCTGTAGACGCCCTCGACGTCGGGGTTTGCCGCGCGCCAGGTATCGGTAAACCCGGAGTTGAGCAGCTCGGTAAACTTGCCGCGCTCCTCGTCCGAAAAGCCGGCGTTGCCGCGGTTGGACTTGGGGTTCTTAAGGTCGATCTCCTCGTGCGCCACGTTAAAGTCGCCGCAGGTCACGACGGGTTTTCCGGTCTCGCGCTCGAGGCCTGCCAAAAAGCCGCGGTAGGCATCGTCCCAGGCCATGCGCACGTCGATGCGCGCGAGCTCGTTTTGGGCGTTGGGCGTATAGACGTCCACGAACCAAAACTTGTCGAACTCGAGCGCGCAGACGCGGCCCTCGGTTGCGGCTTGGGCGACGAACTCGGCCGCCTCGCCCTCGCCGGCGTAGGGTAGCAGCGCGTCGGCGTGCAGCACGCGCAGCGGTTCCTGGCGGCTAAAGACCGCAGTGCCCGAATAGCCTTTACGTTCGGCGTAGCTCCAGGTTTGGTGATAGCCGGCCAGGTCGACCTGCACCTGGCCTTCTTGCAGTTTAGTTTCTTGCAGCGCTAGGACATCGACATCGAGTTCCTGTGCGATCTGGGTAAAGCTCGGGTCCTTTTTGAGCACGGCGCGCAGGCCGTTAACGTTCCACGAGGCGAAAGTGTAAGTCTGAGGCATGGTGTCCTTTCGACGGGGTTGGCAGGCTTAAGATTAACGCAACTAGAGCGGGGCGGAGTCCGCGAGTGATAGTGTGAACGCCGCCGTCCCGGAGACACGGACGGAGGTCATATATGACGCAGGCAATATCGGATCCCAAGCAGGCCTCCGCCGCGCTGGCGGAGCTGTTCGAAACCCATAGCCACGTGGTCTTCTTTGGCGGCGCGGGTGTTTCCACGGCAAGCGGCATTCCCGATTTCCGCAGCGTGGACGGCCTGTATCACCAGCAGTTTGCCTATCCGCCCGAAACCATGCTCTCGCACAGCTTTTACGAGACACATCCGGCGGAGTTCTTCGACTTTTACCGCACCAAGATGATCGCCCTTAACGCCAAGCCCAACCACTGCCACGCCAAGCTGGCGGAGCTGGAGCGCGCCGGCAAGCTCGACGCCGTGGTGACGCAAAATATCGACGGACTGCATCAGGCGGCTGGTTCACGGCGCGTGTTTGAGTTGCACGGATCGGTCCATCGCAACATTTGCCGGTCGTGCGGCGCGGTCTATAGCGCCGAGTGGATTTGCTCGCGCGAGCACGAGGACGCCGCGGGCGTACCCGTGTGTCCTGCGTGCGGTGGGCGCATCAAGCCCGATGTGGTGCTCTACGAGGAGCCGCTCGACGAGCACGTGCTGACCGGCGCCGTTGCCGCCATCGCCGCGGCCGATGCCCTCATTGTGGGCGGGACCTCGCTCGTGGTGTATCCGGCGGCGGGCCTTACGCGTTACTTTACCGGCGATACGCTGGCCATTTGCAATCTTGCTCCCACCGATCAGGATGCAAATGCCGACCTGCTGATTTCTTGCGACATCGCGGCCGCGTTTGCGTTCTAGCCCGTGTGCGCGGATACAATAGAAAGACTGATTGCAAAGCGACCCCGCCGCCTGCGCCCGAGCGCGGCGGCGCGGGCATTTGAGGAGGATGTTCATGGCGAACGATAGCAAGACATGGCGGTGCGGAAAGTACGAGCTCAGCTTTGACCGTCCGCGCATCATGGGCGTCCTCAACGTGACGCCCGATTCGTTTAGCGACGGCGGTGAGCACTTCGACCCGGATGCCGCCATCGAGTACGGCCTGGCGATGCTCGATGCCGGCGCCGACATCATCGACGTGGGCGGCGAGTCCACGCGCCCCGGCTTTACCCCGGTCAACCCCGATGAGGAGGCGCGTCGCGTGCTGCCCGTCGTGCGCGCGCTCGCCAAAGAGGGCGCCATCGTCTCGATCGATACGCGTCATGTGGCGGTTGCCAAGGCGGCCGTGCGCTGCGGCGCCTCGATCGTCAACGACGTGACCGGCTTCACCGACCCCAAGATGGTCGAGTTCGTTAAGACGAGCACCTGCGGCGTCATCGTAATGCACGCCGGCGAGGTCGCCGTACCCGCACGCACGCACGCGACGGTGCAGCTCGATACCTCGGCTGCGGCGTTTGTTGCCGAGAAGGCGCGCGAGGCGGCTGCCGAGGCCGCGCGCGAGGCCGAGAAGCCGGCCCGTCGCCGTCGCGGCAAGTTGCTGGGCGAGTCCAAGGTTGAGACCAAGCTTCCGGGCGGTGTGGTACAGCCTTCGCTACCGTTTGGCGAATCGGAGCCCGCGTCCGAGCCTGTTGACGAGCCAGAGACGCCGGCTGCCGAGCAGGCTGCCCCTGCCGTAGCTGCGCCCGAGACCGTGTCCGCAGCTACCGAAGCCGCGCCAGAGCCCAGCGACCACCTGGCCGCCATGATGCGCCGCAGTGCCCGCCGTGAGGAAGCCTATGTGCCCACCTCGCAGCTCCGCCGCTTTACCCTGCCCGATTCTGCGCCCATCATGCGCCGCGTCATGGGCTTTCTATCCGACCAGGCCCGCGCGCTCATCCACGCCGGCGTGTCGCGCGACCGCATCTGCATCGATCCCGGTCCGGGCTTTGGCAAGACGGCCAACGAGGACATCGTCATCCAGCGCGAGACTGCCAAGATGGCGTCACTGGGCTATCCGCTCATGTGCGCCGTATCGCGCAAGCGCTTTGTGGGCGCCGTCTCGGGCGTGACCGAGGCCGCCGAGCGCGATGCCGCTACGTTTGGCGTGTGCCTGGGCGCCATCCAGGCCGGTGCCAACATCGTGCGCGTGCATGACGCCGCGGGTTTTGCGCAGTTCCTGAACGGTTACTGGGCCGTCGCCAAGCCGCAGCCGCGCCGCGCGTTTGTGGCTGTGGGCTCCAACCTGGGGCATCGCTGCGACAACATCCGCGCCGCACGCGAGATGATCGCCGAGATTCCACTCACCTGCGTGTCCAACTCCTCCAAGATCTACGAGAGCGAGCCTGCCTACGAGACGCGCCAGGACGCGTTTGCCAACGCCGTCATCGAGATCAAAACCGAGCTGGCGCCGCTGGTGCTGCTCGACGAGCTCATGAAGATCGAGGCCGAGCTGGGCCGCGACCGTTCCAAAAAGGCCAAGGCCAACGGCCCGCGCACCATCGACCTGGACCTGCTGTGGATGGACGGCGAGACCCACGGCGGCAAAAAGCTGCGCCTGCCGCATCCGCTCATTGGCGAGCGCGACTTTGTGCTGGTGCCGCTCGAGGACCTGATGCACGACCCGGCGCGGTTCTTCCGCTACAACGGCGTCGAGGTCAAGGAGCCCGAGGACCGCGTGGGCCATATCGTGGGCGAATTGGGGCGTATGTAGATGATTGAGATGAATGCTGTAGCCGTCGGTACCGAGCTTGACGCCGCGCGCGACGCGGGTCGCGAGGGCGTGGCCGCGGGCTGGTGCGCCTGGAGTGCCGGCGACGCATCGTTGGTATTTTCGCTGGTCGTTCGCCCCGACGTGAACATGCATGCCTTCCACGGCCTGCCGTTCGTGGCCGCGATGGGCATGATGGACGCGCTTGTGGGAACGGCTGCGGCACCGGGGCTGGGCCTTGCCGGCAGGGTGGGCATCCAGTGGCCGAGTGACATCGTGTGCGGCGCGCCTGCGTTTGAGACGTCGCTCGCGCGCGTCGCCGTGAACGGCGGTGCCGGTGCCGCGGGCATGTTTGGTGCCGTGACGGTGGATATTGAGCGCGCGGCGCTGAGCGAGCTTGGCGTGGATATGGCCGATGAGGCGCTGGTCGAGGCGCTGTCCGCCGCCGTGCTGACCCGCGTGGACGCTTGGGCGGTTGTTGCCAACACGCCGCAGGGCGCCGCCGGCCCGCTGGCTCCGGTGCTGGGCGAGTACTTCGACATGGTGCCGCTGCTGGGTCGCCAGGTTGCGGCGGTGTCGCCCAACGGCTTGCCGCTTGCGGTCGGTGTGTTTGCGGGCCTGGACATCTGGGGCCGCGCGACCATCAAGACCGACGCCGGCGAGCAGGAGTTTCCGCCTGAGGCCGTGCGCATTCGCGGTCTGTAGCGCGCGGCGTTCGCGTCCAAAGACAACAATGACAACAAGACCCTCCTCGGCCTGTGAACTGCGCCCCAAATCTTGGACGCCCTAAATAGCGACTAGGCCGCAAGGGCCT
>DXZZ01000050.1:0-12534 GCA_019419425.1 Collinsella sp.
TTGTAGTACTGCGGCATGATCTCGCCCTCGTGCACCATATTCTTAAGGCGCAGGTCGGCGGGATCCATGTGCAGCATGTCGGCGAGCTCGTTGACGGCACTCTCCACGGCAAACTGGCCCTGGGTGGCACCGTAGCCGCGATACGCGCCGCCACGGTTGGTATTGGTGTAGACGGCGTCCCAGCTAAAGCGGCTCGCCTTCACGTGGTTGTAGATGGGCAGGCTCTTGTGGCCCGAGAGGCCGATCGTCGTGGTGGCGTGCTCGCCATAGGCGCCGGCGTTGGACAGCGTGTGCAGGTCGATGGCCGTGATGGTGCCGTCGTTCATGGCGCCCAGCTTAACGGTCATCTGCATCTGGTGGCGCGAGTTGCCCGCGGTGATGGTCTCCTCGCGGGTGTAGCAGCAATAGCTCGGACGGCCGGTCTGCTGCGTCACAAACGCAACGAAGATCTCGCAGCAGCCCGTCTGCTTGGAGCCAAAGCCACCGCCGATGCGCGGCTTAATGACCTGCACCTGCGACTGCGGAATGTCGAGCGACTGCGCGACCATGCGGCGCACGTGGAAGGGCACCTGCGTAGAGGTGGTCACCGAGATGCGGCCGAACGCATCGGTCGTCGCGAAGGCGCGGAAGGTCTCCATGGGCGCAGTCTGCGTGGCCTGGCTGGTGTAGGTGCGCTCAAAGACGATGTCGCTCTGGGCGAAGGCCTCGTCAAGGTCGCCAAAATCGCTGGTACCGCTGCACACCAGGTTGCGCGGGACATCGCCGCCCTGCGGGAACATAAAGGTCACGTCGCCCTCGGGGTGGACCACGATGTCGTTATCGAGTGCCTTGGTAAAGTCGAGCAGTGGCTCGAGCACCTCGTAGTCGACCTTGATGAGCTTGAGCGCCTTGTCTGCGGCCTCCTCGGTCTCGGCGGCGACGATCGCCACCTCCTCGTTTTGGTAGCGCACGAGGTTCTCGAGGATCAGACGGTCGTAGGGACTCGGCTGCGGATAGCTCTGACCGGCGATGGTAAAGCGGCGCTTGGGCACGTCCTCGTAAGTGTAAACGCCCACCACGCCGGGCACCTTCAGGGCGCGCGACGTATCGATGGAGCGGATCTTGGCGCGGGCATAGGGGCTGCGCTTGAGTTTGACGATCAGGGCGCCGGCGGGCACCATATCGCCCGTGTAGACGGGACGGCCCTCGAGCAGCGCCTTCGAGTCCTTCTTGGGCTGCTTATGGGTGATCTGCCTGTAGGCGACGCCGTCGCAGCTCGTGTCGTTGACCGGCAGCTCGGGCAGCTCAAAGCCCACCTGCAGGCCGGACTCGTTGAGGAAGCGGACAATGGCGCGCAGCTGGCTCTCGTAGCCGCTGCAACGGCAGAGGTTGCCGGCGAGCTGGCGCGACAGCTCCTCGCGCGTGGCGACGAGGCTCGGGTCCTCCTTGGCGGCGCGGGCAAGCGCCAGCACGTTCATGATAAGGCCGGGGGCGCAAAAACCGCACTGCTCGGCGCCTTCGGCAGCCATCGCGCGGGCAAGCGCCTCGGACTCAGCCTTGAGACCCTCGAGCGTGGTGATGGTATGGCCCTCGACGCGCGCGGCGGGAACCGAGCAGCTCAGCACCGGGTCGCCGTCGAGCCACACCGTGCACAGGCCGCAGTTGGTGGTCTCGCAGGCGCAGCGCACCGACGCACAGCCCTGCTCGCGCAGCAGCGCAAAGAGCATAGTGTCGGGGGCAATCTGAACCTTGACCTTACGGCCGTTGAGCGTAAAGGAAAGATCGATGAGTTTGGCAGCCATTAGCGCACCTCGCTAGAATCGACGCCGGGCACGCGGCGGCAGGAATACTCGTCCGTGGCGAACTTGGGGATCTGCACGGTCTCGAGCTCGCGGGCAAGCGCGGCCGAAAGCTCGATGCCGGCGGCGCGACGCACAGCCTGGATGGCGAGCGGGGCAGAGATGCGGCGGCGGTAGTCGGCCGAGCCCCACAGGTTGGTTCCGTAGCTCAGGGCACGCACGGATGCAGCAAGGGCGCGAAGCTCGTCCTCGGAAGGATGCTCGTTCACCGGGCCGCACGCCTCGCCCTGCAGCAGGGTCGCGCGCAGCGGGCGGGCGCCCACGGTGACGTGCCAAGTGTTGTCCCACCAGGCGGCGGTGACGTTCAGCGAGGGGAAGTCGGTCGCAGCCTTGCGTACGGCCTCGTAGCTCGCGCGGTAGTCGTGCTTGACGACTACGACGCGCTCGATCACGTCGCGCACGTAACCCATCCGCACGAACTCCGCGAGCGGCACGCGGCCGGCGCCCGTCAGCTCAACATACGAATCGAGCGCCAGGAACGCCGAGAGCACGTCCGAGAAGCCAAAGCGGCCGTAGATGCTGCCGCCCACCGTGGCGGTATTGCGCAGCTGCACGCCCACGATATCGTGAACGGCGAACTCGAAGACATTGTTGACAAGCGCGTTGAGCCCGGCATGACGCTCGAGCTGACGCAGGGTGCACATGGCACCGATGCGAAACTCGGTCTCGGTCTCCTCGATCTGATCGAGTCCGCAGGCCGAAAGGTCAATCGCCGTCGCCACGCGACGCGATCCCAGGCGCATCCAGATGCCGCCGCCCACAATCTTGTTGTTGCGGTTCTTCTGTAAGAGCTCATAGGCTTCGGCCGCGTTTCCAACACGGACGTAGGTACCGAACTTGAGCACGTTCTCCCCCATCTCTTCACTTGTCCAGTACCTTTAAGTGTACCAAACGAGGGGGCATAGCTCGTGTCGGGACAAAATGAACCATTTTCCTCCGTCGCATGCGGATCAAAAAAGGCTCCCGGCGTTGAGCCGAGAGCCTCATTACATGCTATGTCAGGCAGGGTTTAGCAGACGCCCTGGGCGAGCATGGCGTCGGCGACCTTCAGGAAGCCGGCGATGTTGGCGCCCATGACGAAGTTGCCCTCCTCGCCGTACTCCTTGGCGGTGTCGTCCACGTTGTGGAACATGCCGCGCATGAGCTGCTCGAGCTTGCCGTCGACCTCCTCGAAGGTCCAGGACAGGTGCTCGGCGTTCTGGCTCATCTCCAGGCCGGACACGAGCACGCCGCCGGCGTTGGCAGCCTTACCGGGCATAAAGGCGACGCCGTTCTCCTGGAAGTAGGTCGTGGCCTCGATGGTCGTGGGCATGTTCGCGCCCTCGCCGACCACCTTGCAGCCGTTGGCGACGAGCGCCTGGGCGTCCTCGAGCAGCAGCGTGTTCTCGCGAGCGCAGGGCAGCGCGATGTCGCAGGGAAGCTGCCACACGCCGCGGCCGTCGCCCTCGTGCCACGTGGCATTGGGCTTCTCGTCAACGTACATAGCGAGCGTGACGCCCTTGTCGTGGCCGGAGCGCTTCTTGTTGTAGACATGCTCGAGCACGGTGTAGTCGATGCCGTCGGGATCCTCGACCCAGCCGTGGGTGTCGGAGCAAGCCAGGACCTTGCCGCCGAGCTGGGCGACCTTCTGGACCGCGTAGATAGCGACGTTACCGGAGCCGTGAACGACGACGTTCTTGCCCTCGAAGGACTCGCCGCGGCTCTTGAGGTACTCGTCCACAAAGTAGACCAGACCGTAGCCGGTGGCCTCGGTACGGGCGAGCGAGCCGCCAAAGGAGAGGCCCTTGCCGGTAAGGACGCCGGTCCACTCGTTGGTCAGGCGCTTGTACTGACCGAACATGTAGGCAACCTCGCGGCCGCCAACGCCCAGGTCGCCGGCAGGAACGTCGGTGTTGGGGCCAATGTGGCGATAGAGCTCGGTCATGAAGGACTGGCAGAAGTGCATGATCTCGTTATTGGACTTGCCCTTGGGGTCAAAGTCGGAGCCGCCCTTGCCGCCGCCCATGGGAAGGGTGGTCAGGCTGTTCTTGAGGATCTGCTCCAGGCCCAGGAACTTGAGCATGCCCAGGGTGACCGTCGGGTTAAAGCGCAGGCCGCCCTTGTAGGGTCCAATAGCAGAGTTGAACTCGACGCGGTAGCCGCGGTTGACCTGGACCTTGCCTTGGTCGTCGACCCAGGGGACACGGAACATAACGATGCGCTCGGGCTCGACGAGGCGCTCCAGCAGGGCGGCCTCCTCGTACTCGGGATGGGCGTCGAGCGCCGGCTGGATAGTGCCGAGGATCTCGGTCGCGGCCTGGATGAACTCAGGCTGCTCGGGATAGCGGGCCTTGAGCTCGTCGAGAACTTTCTGCGTGTAGCTCATGCTTCCTCCAATGACGGGAAACGAAAAGTGTCGGTCGCGGCACCCTGTGCGCCGCGAACTTTATCGTGTATGGATAATATCGCACTGTTGCGGGAAAGTTTCGCATAAGCAGACGAGCAGATGTTTCGTTTTGATTACGATGCAGGTAGAGGCGTTTTTGAGTGCCTGACGTGCAAAACCCGTGTTTCAAACCTGTTTCGTCCATATGGTCCATACCACCACAAAGGGGACAGGCACCTTTGTGGTGGTTTTGGCAAGATGCGTTGGCGGGAACGTATGTGAATCGAACACATCCAAGACGTTTTGCACGCCTCGCAACGGTTTTGAGGACCGCGGGGCCCACCGGAGCCCATCCGCTCCCAAACATGGCGGTATTTTACCAAACTAGCAATACGACGACCCCTAGCGCAGGGATCTGAGACCGCCGGCCTCCTTGTTGAGCGTCGTAAAACGCACCGCATCCAGGTGCTCCAAGATGCTAATGGCTCGTTTGCGCGACACGCCTAAGGCCTCGCGCAACACACTCGTCGTGGCAACGCCGCCAGCAGCCTCGATAGCCGCGGCGACGACCTCACGTGCATGGGCCTCGGCGGTGGCAGACAAGGCAACGTCGCGTTCGATCTTAACGATCGCGCGGTTGAGCGAAAGCTCGCGCAGGGCACGCGTCATGGTGTCGCGATCGAGCTGCAGACGCTCACCCACCTCGGGCAGCGTCGCCGCACCGAGACCCGCCTCGTCGAGGGCGGCCACGATGCGCTGGCTCGCCTCGCGCACCACACGTATCGCCGCAGCGGCAGAGTGCGGGTCGAACACCTCGGCACCGTCGACGGTGCACACGCCGCGCGCACAGCCCTCGAGAACGAGCGCGGACGCGATGTCTTCGCCCGCTGTCGGCCAGGCGGCATGCGCGACCTCGCCCGGCGTGAAACCCGTCTGCTTGGGCGCGGCCCCGTGCATGGCGGCCAACGTGACGGAGAGCGTGGCGAGGGCGGCATCGAGCACAGCGGGGGCGGCATAGAGCTCCTCGGTCGAGCGCTCGGCATGAAGCGCCACGGCGTCACCCGAGGAAACCGCCCCGTGCAGGAGCGCAGCCGCCTCGGCACCCGAAAGATCGAGAGCACGGGCTGCGGCCGCGGCAGGCACAGGCAGGCGCTGCAGCCCCAACCATGCGGCAACGGCGGCGGCGCGGTCGTCGGCATCCATGGCCCCGAGCAGCGCACACTCGCCCGCGGAGAGGACGCGCGAGCGGCGGCACCGCGAAAGAAGAACACGACCGCCGCCGATAAGCACCACCGGCGAGAACGCGAGCACAATGAGGCCGTCGCCCGATCGCACGGGAAGGCGCTCCTCCAGACGGACCTGCACGATGCGGGTCTCGCCAGCCTCAATGGGTCCCTCACCCTCCATGAGCATGACACGGCCAAGGACCTCCGCCGTACCCGCCATCACATGAACGCGCGTACCGGACTCGAAGGGCGCGGGCTTGGTGCCCTCGCGCCCCAGATACGTGAAGCGGGCGATGAGCCTGAGCGTCGAGCCCTCAGCACCAGACCCGCAGAGGACCTCGCCACGCGGAAGGTCGCCCGCACCGTCGCCCACGATGTTGAGCGCCGCGCGCTGTCCGGGCAACGCCCGAGGAGTATCACCATGCACCTGAATCGCGCGCACGCGGCAGCGCACGCCCGCGGGACATGAGACGAGCTCGTCGCCCACCGCTACGGGGGCATCGTGAAGCGTGCCCGTGACGACCGTCCCGGATCCCTTGATGGTGAAGCAGCGGTCGATGGGCAGGCGCGGGGCCAGACCGGGGCGCACCGGGCGGGATGCGGCATCGGCCAGGAAAGAGTCGATGGCTGCATCGAGGGCAAGGCGAACGTCCTCGATGCCCACGCCCGTGCGCGAGGAAACAGGCACCACGGGCGCATCGGCAAAGACGGTATCGCCGAGGAAGTCCATCACGTCGAGCTCGGCGAGCTCCGCCGTCTCGTCATCGGCCAGATCGCGCATCGTGAGCGCCGCCACGAGGTGCCTCACGCCCAACAGCTCCAACACGTACACGTGCTCTCGCGTCTGCGGCATCACGCCCTCAACGGCAGAAACCACCAGCAACGCAACGTCCACGCCGGTGGCACCCTGTACCATCGCGCGCAGGTAGTGCGCATGCCCGGGCACGTCGACCAGGCCGACAAGCTTGCCGCTGGGAAGCTCGAGCTCGCCAAAGCCGAGCTCCGTAGTCATGCCTCGGCGTCGCTCGACCTCCAGACGGTCGGGATTTTTGCCGGTCAGCGCCTCGATAAGGGCCGACTTTCCGTGGTCGACGTGTCCTGCTGTTCCAACGACAACGGGACACTCGACAAGCTCACGCGCAGTCATCGACGCAAACCCGCCCGCACGGTATCCGCCAACGCAGACGCACACAGGTCAAGGTCGGTGTCGTGCAAAAGCGTGCGAACGTCAAACAGCACCTGGTCGTGGCGCACGCGTGTCACAACCGGCGTATCGGGCTCCTGTACCATAGCGCGCTTTAGGCCATCGGCGGATAGACGCCCATCGACGGGACAGACGGCAACGCAAAATGTAGGGAGCTCGACAGTCGGCAGCGATCCGCCGCCGGGAGTAGAGGCGCCCTCGACAACCTGCAGCTCCACGGCCTCCTCACACTGAGACTCGCGAAGCTTGCGCAGCATGCGGTCGTGCAGGCGCTTGGCCTGGCGCTCGAGCGGAGCCGGCGCGCCGGAAAGCATGTTGAGTACCGGGATCTCCCGATGCGCCGCATCGGGACCGTTCACATACAGTCGCAAAGTGGCCTCGAGCGCCGCGAGCGTGAGCTTGCCAGGGCGAAGCGCGCGCATAAGAGGATGCGAGGCACAGGCGGCGATTGCCTGGGCGCTGCCGAGAATAATGCCTGCCTGCGAGGCGCCGAGCAGCTTGTCACCCGAGCACGAGACGACGTCAACGCCGGCGCAAAGTGAGGCGGACGTGGGCTTCTCCCCCGCATCGGCGAGCACCCCGTCTGCAAGCAAAGCGCCCGAGCCCTGATCCTCGTACAGCAACAGCCCGTGCTCATGCGCCAGCGCGGAAAGCTCCGCCGCGGAAACCTCCTCGTGGAAGCCCTCGATACGGTAATTAGAAGGATGAACTTTCAAGATCATCGCCGTGTTGGGCGTAATGGAGCTTCGATAATCGTCCAGATGTGTGCGGTTGGTAGAGCCAACCTCGACAAGCTTGGCACCCGAAGCCGCCATGATGTCGGGGATGCGGAAGCTGCCGCCCACCTCGACAAGCTCGCCGCGGCTCACGATGACCTCTTTGCCAGCCGCGTGCGCGGCAAGCACCAGCAGCACCGCGGCGGCATTGTTGTTGACAACCAAGGCGTCCTGCGCCCCCGTGAGCGTGCGCAGCAGGCGTGCGGCATGCTCCTTGCGGCCCCCGCGAGCGCAGATTGAGACGTCATACTCAAGCGTGCTGTAGCCTCGGGCGACATCGGTCACCGCCTGCACCGCCGCGGGAGCGAGCGGAGCGCGGCCCAGATTGGTGTGAATCACAACGCCCGTCGCGTTGACGGCAGGGCGCAGGGTCGGCAGCGACAGGCGATGGGTCCGCTGCTCAATTGCCAAGGCGAGCTCGCGCTTGTTCCTTGCAGGGGCGCCGGAGCGAATCGCCGCGCGCTCGGCATCGAGCTCGGCGTCAATCGCCTCGCGTACCATCGTGTCGCCTGCATCGCCAGCAGCCTTCATGACCGGCCACTCGGCAAGCAACTCGTGAACGGCGGGAATGGAACGCAGGCGGCCGCGCACCTCGGCAGACATGGATTCGCAGTCGCTCATGAAAAGCCTTTCGACATGTTCAATAAAAAGCTGGTCCCCCGCGATCGTCATCGGGCAAAAAAATACCGGCGCGCACGCAAAAGGGACAGGTCCATTATGGCAGCTCGTGACAAGACGTCGAAGCGCCTCGTCCAAAACCTGCCAAATAAACCTGTCCCTCTTTGGTCGGTTATGGCTTGGGTCCTTAGGCCTCCCTGTTGGCGTAGATAAACCAGTAGCCCAGCGCCACGATCAGGGCGCCACCCACGATATTGCCCAGCGTGGCGACCGTAAGGTTGAGCGCCAACCCGGCAGCGTTGAGGGCATCGGCGCCAGCGACATCGGCTCCATAGCCGCAGGAGTGCATCAAAATGCCCATAGGCAAAAAGTACATGTTGGCAACGCAGTGCTCAAAACCGCAGGCCACAAAGGCGGCAATGGGCAGCAGAATGCCCACGACCTTATCGACCACGGTCTTGCCGGCGGTACCGATCCATACGGCCAGGCACACAAAGATGTTGCACAGAATGCCACGGAAGAAGATGGTGACGGCGCCGATCGTAACCTTACCGGCGGCGACACTCACCATGGTGTTGGCGACGGCCTCGCCGTTGAGTTTGTAAATGGCTGCCATGTAAATCAAAAAGACAACGAACAGGGCGCCAGCAAAGTTGCCGATCCACACAATAGCCCAAGCCTTGAGCATCTGGACGAGCGTGATCTTTTTGCTCTTAAGCGCGCAGACCATAAGCGAGTTGCCGGTAAACAGTTCCGCGCCGCAAATGAGCACGAGCACCAGTCCCAGGCAAAAAGCAAGACCGCCCACGAAGCGCTGGGCGCCCCAGCAAAGCGTGGGATCGCTCAGAAAGACCGTGAAGAACAGGCCGCCGAAGGCGATGAACGCGCCGGCGAACATGGCGAGCAAAAAGGCCTTCGAGACCGGCAGGTTGGCCTTGGTAACGCCTGCGGCCTCGGTCTTCGCCTCGATCGCGGCGGACGCCAGGCAATCGGAGGTGGCGTATTCTGCCTTACTCTGTGCCATGGAAATCACTTCTTTCTTACGATTCGGGACAAACGCTCCTGGTTCATTTGCCCTGCGAGGTCGGACGGTATAAAAATAAACGCGAGCCAAATTAGCATATTGGCCTGCGATTATATAGCTTGGAGCGGGCGACGGGAAGTCCAAGGATTTGCTTCGCTGCGGGCCTTCGGCCCTTGCGTGCTGCGCTGGAAAATGCTCACGCATTTTCTCAGCTCCGCACCCTGGCGGGTTCGATTCCCGTCGCCCGGCGCGTAAACGAAAACAGCTCTGATCCCCAAAGGAAACCAAAGCCGTTAAAACAATTCTTATGGAGCGGGCGACGGGAATCGAACCCGCGTCATCAGCTTGGAAGGCTGGGGTTCTACCATTGAACTACGCCCGCAAGATATGGTCGGGACGACAGGATTTGAACCTGCGACATCCTGCTCCCAAAGCAGGCGCGCTACCAAACTGCGCCACGTCCCGAAGGTGTTGAGCAGCTAAGGTCTAAACCTTGCGTGTCCCAAAGCGAAGGAAATTATAGGGGAGACTCCCCGCCTGTGCAAGCGACGATACCCTAGCTCCTCGAATGTACGACAAACCGACTGTGGAGCAGACCGATCACAAACGCCACCACGGCAACCGGCGCCCACGCGGCTCCAATGTCTGCCAGCGGCAGCGCATCGAACGGCAGCCACGCGCCCGTAAAGAACGCATCGCGGACCGAGGTAATCACGCTCTGCACTGCGACAACGCCGCCGACCCAGACCCACACCTGCGGATGCGCGTCGCAAAAACCGTGCACCAGACCCATAAGCACCAGCACGATGGCGACGGGGTACAGGGCGTTGAGCATGGGCACCGAGAACATAAGAATCACGTCGAGGCCCACGTTGGAGAGCACGCACGAAAACGCTGCGAACACAAAGGCGAGTACCGCAAAGGGACGGCGCATGGCCTCCTCAGAGGCCTCCGCTCCCCCTTCGACCACATACGTCTCGCAGAAGTAACGCGAGCAGCAGCTGATGAGGCCGATGCACACGTTCATGCAGGCGAGGAAGAAAATCGCAAAGACCACGACCGTGCCGGCAAGGCCAAAGTGCATGGAGGCCGAACGGGCAAGGATGGCGGCACCGTTGGTGGCATCGGGCATCACGGTGCTGAGCTGCGCGCCGGCAAGCGCCAGGCCGCAGTAGATGATGGCCATGAGCACACCGGCGATCACGCCGGAGCGCGAAATCTCGAAGGCAACGCGCTTGTCATCGGTAACGCCCAGCTCGTGGATAGTCTCGGCGATGATGATGCCAAAGGCGAGCGACGCGAGCAGGTCCATGGTCTGATAGCCGGTCAAAAAGCCCTGCACGGCAGCACCGGCATTATAGGGAGCCTGCGGCGCGGCAGCGGGACCCAGCGGCGAGACCACGGCGGCACCCACGACCAACACGATAAGGGCAATGAGCGCGGGGCCCGTAATGCGGCCGAGCACGCGTGTGATGACGCCCGGGCGCAGCGTGAGCGCAAACGCGACGACGAAGAAGCCGACGGCAAACACCAGGCGCGCCGTGCCGAGCGAGACGCCCTCGGGCAACAGCGGCACCAGCATCTCGAAGGCCGTGGAACTCGTACGCGGAATGGCCAGGCACGGGCCAATGGCCAGATACACCGCCGCGACAAAGAACTCGCCAAACTTGGGGTGCACGCGGCCAGCAAGCTCGCGCGCCGTTCCGGCAAGCGCCACGGCGATAAAGCCCATGACGGGCAGGCCGATGGCGGCAATCAGAAAGCCGAACATGGCGACCGGCGTGGCGGAACCTGCCTGCAGCGCCAGCAGCGGCGGAATAATGAGGTTGCCGGCGCCAAAGAGCATCGAGAACAGAGCGATGCCGACGGTGACGACATGGTCGGAGCGCAGACCGCGCGGAGCGGATGAAGCCATGGGACCACCTTTCGAGTCAAAACAAAAACGGGACGGGCAAAAGACCCGTCCCGCAAGTATATACGCTTTAGCAGACTAAATCGCGCAAAGCGTCAATCGCGGTATCGACTTCCTCGTTCGTGTTGAAATACCCAAACGAGAAGCGGACGACGCCCTGGCGCTCGGTCCCCAACGCACGGTGCATGAGCGGAGCGCAATGGGCGCCGGGGCGCGTCGCAATCCCCCACCCTTGCATGAGTGCATCCGAGATCTCAGCCGAATCGATATCGCCCACGTTGAGCGACACGATCGCAGAGCGCACGGGCTGGTCAAACGCACCGTAGAGCGCAATGCCGGATATTTCGCGAACGCCGGCGAGGAAGCGCTCGGCAAGCGCGCGCTCACGCGCCGCAATCGCCTCGACCCCACCCTGGGTCTCGATAAAGTCGAGACCAGCGGAAAGGCCGGCGATGCCGTGACCGTTGAGCGTGCCCGCCTCAAGGCGCGTGGGCCACCCAAGCGGCTGCAGCGTATCGAAGCTGTGCACACCCGTGCCGCCCATGGCCCACGGAGCCACGTCAATGCCCTCCGCCACGGCCAGGCCGCCGGTGCCTTGGGGTCCCATGAGCCCCTTGTGGCCGGTAAAGCATACGACGTCGAGCCCCATGGCCTGCATATCGATATGCGCCGTGCCGGCAGACTGCGAGGCATCGACGATCGCGAGCGCACCGGCCGCATGGGCCATGGAGGCTACGCGTGCAACGTCGATCGCGTTGCCGGTCACATTGGAGGCGTGTGTCACCACCACGGCACGCGTGTCCGGCGTGACCAGCCGCTCGAGCTCGTCATAATCGAGCACACCGTCGGTATCACAGCCTGCATGTTCAACGGTCACGCCCCGTTCTGCCGCCAGGCGGTTAAGCGGACGCAGCACGGAGTTGTGCTCAAGCACCGTCGTGACCACACGGTCGCCGGGGCGCACCACGCCGTTAATGGCCGTGTTGAGCGCCGCCGTTGAGTTAGGCGTAAAGCACACATGGTCAGCCCGCGGGCAGCCCAACAGGCGCGCGAGCTTAGTGCGGCAGCCGTGGATGGTACGCGCCGCATCGAGCGCACCCGACGTGGCGCCGCGACCGGCATTGCCGAGCGAGCACATCGCCTGCGCCACGGCATCGATCACCGTCTGCGGCTTGTGCATGGTCGTCGCCGCGTTATCCAGGTAGATCATCGCACGACCTCCCACATGTCGATCACCGTAAAGCCCTCGGTGGGGACGCCCTCCGCGGCAAGCTCGCCGCGCAGCAACCCCTCATCCGAAGGCAGCGCCTTCCACGCCAGACCGCAACCGGCAGTGACCTCCCCGGGCACGGGAATCGTTCGCCCGGGAAGGCCGCGCTCGATGCACAGGGACTCGCAACCCATGGCGGCAGCCGTGGTGGGAAACGTGATGACAAGCGCCGGGCGCTTCTCCCTCATGTCGACTCCAGCCAATACGCTACGGGCGCACGACGCGCACGGCCTGCTCCATCTTTTCCACGATCACGTACATGTTGGTGACCTCGCCCACCGCAAGCTGGTCTTTAATGCCA
>DXZZ01000051.1:0-12345 GCA_019419425.1 Collinsella sp.
CCCACGGCGAGCATCTGCTTGGCCGCCGGGGTGATGGCAAGCGTCATGCGCTCCTTGGCCAGACGCGCGCGGACGTCGGCAAGCTGGATGTCGACGATCTTCTCGATCTGCGCCATGCCGAGCGGATGGAACACCACGATATCGTCGATACGGTTGAGGAACTCGGGGCGGAAGGTCTGAGCCATGGCGGCGTCGACCTGATGGCGCATCTCCTCCTCGTCCTTACCGGACAGGTCGGCGATGGCCTTGGAGCCCACGTTAGACGTCATGATGATGATCGTGTTCTTGAAGGACACCTGGCGACCCTGGCCATCGGTCAGACGACCGTCATCAAGCACCTGCAGCAGCACGTTAAAGACATCCGGATGAGCCTTCTCCATCTCGTCGAGCAAAATCACGGAGTACGGACGACGGCGCACGGCCTCGGTAAGCTGGCCGCCCTCGTCGTAACCCACGTATCCCGGAGGCGCACCGATCAGACGTTGGACGCTGAACTTCTCCATGTACTCGGACATGTCGATACGCACGAGCGCACGCTCGTCATCGAACAGGCACTCGGCAAGCGCCTTGGCGAGCTCGGTCTTGCCCACGCCGGTGGGGCCCAGGAAGAAGAAGCTGCCGATGGGCTTGTCCGGATCGGAGAGGCCCGCACGGCTGCGACGCACGGCCGCGGCGACAGCGGAGACCGCCTCGTCCTGGCCGATGACGCGCTTATGCAGCTCGCCCTCCAAGCCCTTCAGCTTGTCGAGCTCGCCCTGCATCATCTTGGAGACGGGCACGCCGGTCCAAGCGCTCACGACCTCAGCGATCTCATCGGAGGTCACCTGCTCGTTGAGACCCTCGCCGTCCTGCCGCTTTTGCGCCTCGAGCGCGGCCTCGGCATCCTGAATCTGCTGCTGCAGACCCGGAATCACAGAGTAGCGCAGCTCGGACGCACGGCCCAGGTCGCCGTTGCGCGTCGCGCGTTCCTCTTCGCTCTTGGCCTCGTCGAGCTGGCCCTTGAGCTCCTGCACGTGGTCGATGGCGTTCTTTTGGTTGAGCCAACCGGCCTTTTGCACGTTAAGCTTTTCCTGGACCTCGGCAATCTCCTGGCGCAGGGCCTCCAGACGCTCCTTGGAGGCGTCATCGATCTCTTTCATGAGCGCCTGTTCTTCGATCTGCAGCTGGGTGAGCTGACGCGTGGTGGCGTCGATCTCGACCGGCATGCTGTCGAGCTCCATGCGCAGGCGGCTTGCCGCCTCATCGACCAGGTCGATGGCCTTGTCGGGCAGGAAGCGGTCGGCGATGTAGCGATCGGAGAGGTCGGCGGCGGCCACGAGCGCGCTATCGGTGATATGCACGCCGTGGAAGATCTCGTACTTCTCCTTGAGGCCACGCAGAATCGAGATGGTGTCCTCGACGGTAGGCTCGCTGACCATCACGGTCTGGAAACGACGGGCGAGCGCCGCATCCTTCTCGATGTACTTGCGGTATTCGTCAAGCGTAGTCGCGCCGATTGCGTGTAAGTCGCCACGGGCAAGCGCCGGCTTGAGGATGTTGCCGGCGTCCATGGAGCCCTCGGTGGCACCCGCGCCCACGATGGTGTGGAGCTCATCGATGAACAGGATGACCTTGCCTTCCGATTTTTGCACTTCCTTGAGCACGGCCTTCAAGCGGTCCTCGAACTCACCGCGATACTTGGCGCCAGCGACCAGCGCGCTCATGTCGAGCTCGATGAGGTCGCGGTCGCGCAGGGTGCTCGGCACGTCGCCGGCCACGATTCGCTGAGCAATGCCCTCGACGATGGCCGTCTTGCCGACGCCCGGCTCGCCGATAAGCACGGGGTTGTTCTTGGTGCGGCGGGACAGAACCTGAATAGTACGACGGATCTCGTCGGTACGGCCGATGACCGGGTCGAGCTTGCCGGCGCGAGCCAGATCGCAGATGTTGCGACCGTACTGCTCCAACGCCTCAAACTGCGTCTTGTCCTCGGCAGACGTCACGCGGTCATCGCCGCGCAGTTCCTCGTAGACTTGCTCGATGCGCTCCTTGGTCACGCCGGCGTCACGCAGCACGCGACCCGCCTCACCCTTGTCCTCGGCAAGTGCCATCAGCAGATGCTCGGTCACCACAAAGCCGTCGCCCATCTTGGTGGCCTTTTTCTCGGCCTTCTCGATCACGCGAACGAGCTCGTTGGACAGGCCCATCTGCTGACCCTCGCCCGACACCTTGGGCGCATGGTCGATGGCATCTTGTGTGGAGCGTGCGAGCTGAGCCGGGTCGGCACCGATGCGCTCGATGATCACGGAGATATTGCGCTCGCCGGCACCGAGCAGGGCAGACAGCAGGTGGATCGGCTCCACCGCGCCGGCCTGTGCATCGGCAGCCGTGCTCATGGCGGTCTGCAGCGCCTCGCGCGACGTCATTGCTAGCTTATCGATTCTCATGGAATCACCTCTCTTGGGGCGGCCGCCCTACGGGGCGGCTTCACGTTGTTCGAGAAGTATTGTTGCCAGCTTTACGCGATCTTATACACAAATCTAAGTCTCTATATATAAGATTTTCTGAGTGAATTACGGATAGGGTACTGAGATGTCAGCCCGCCGCTGCCCAGGCGCGCTACCGTCTCGATCTGTAACATCTAGCAGCCATTTTTGATCCTAGATGTTACAGATCGAGACAGACCGAAAACCACCACAAAGAGGACAGGCACCTTTGTGGTGGTCGCGGTCTCTACTCCTTCGCCGAACCCGTACTTCCCGATTCGACGGTCCAGGGCATCTCATCCTCGAACAGCCATGTACGGGCAGACCCACTATCGCGTGCAGTCTGCGGGTCAGGCAAGCAGGTCTGTTTATAGGCATCTTGGATACACTGACCCATAAAATCGTTGAGCTCGGTCTGGTCGCCCTCCATGACATAGGCGACATCGCCGTCCATGATGTAGATGCCCGGACCCTCATTGCCCTCGTAGCCCGGATCGTACGAGACATCACATAACTTTGCGCCGTTTGCAGTGTCCAGCTCGATGGACGAGTGGCATCCGCCAACCATGTCGTTCGCTTTTGCCCGATAGGACGCATATCCGTACCAACGCTTAAATGTTTTGCCCTTGAGTAGCTCGGACGCCCTATCGATCAGGCTTGTATCCGTGGTATAGCGCATGGCCCCAAGCTGAATACGCGGATAATTGCTAATACCCAGCACAGCCGGCTGCTCATCAAAATCAACGGTAATGGTCTCGGGCTTGTCGTCGCCGGTCAGAAGTTCGACAGATTGAGTCACAGGCTTGACCACCGGCTCCGTCACCGCAGCAGGTAGAAATGCCATACCGACAGCGCCCGCGCCAACCACAGCGATCGCAAGCGCCAAGACAATCAATCCAATACGGGCAGAACGGCTCACGGCAAAACACCCCACAATGCAAACCTTCGCCACCTGCACTAATGATACCGCCAGCTAACACTATTACCAAAAGAAGCCGCGCGCTCCTCACCACCACAAAGGGGACAGGCACCTTTGTGGTGGTTTTCGACGCTAACGGTCGACCATCTCGCGCAATGAGATTAAACTTGAATTGCTCTCTGAACATATCCATTTCTGCCTATCCTCAACAGATCTTTGTCTCGAGGAGCGCATATGAAGCCGCCTCATTCCACCGGTCGCAACGTCATCGCCATTCTCGCCATACCCATCGTGATGCTCTTCCTTATCGTCATCACGCCCTTTTCCCTTGGTATCACCTCGCCCTTCGATTTATGCGGAATGGTCGACGCCGGCTCGCGTGCCACCTCGCTCTCCTTTATCTGTCGCGGCGTGTTTTACGAAGATGGAATTCCCACCGGAAGTTGGCAGTCAAAGTTGCCACTGCTCGGTCAGATCGACGGATGCTCCCCCTATTTCTGCCTTGGACCTCAGACGCTAAACTATCTAATCGACGACCAGCCACTCGACTTCATCACCCTCGCCTACGACTACGCACCAAACACCGATGAGCGCCACATGAACCAAGTCCTCGACAAGATGCTTGGACAGTGCGGGCTCACCGAGGAGGCCGGTCGAACCATCTATAGCAACCAGAAATTAAAGCGAACAGAACTCCGCCGTGTCGGAAAAATCAAAGGGCGAAACGGGGCCGCCTACTGGGATGCCTGGGCAACACGCGACAAGGGCGAATTCGGACACAGCACCTATATGGTCACTGTCTACACCAAAGACGGAATTAAGGACAATGTTGACGATTTCGCGTCATCCAAACTCGGCATCCCCAAAACAACCAAACCCGCCAGCCCAGATGAAATTCTGTAGAGCCGCCCATTAACATGCCGCTCAACGATCACAACAGCATCGAGCTCGTCCCCACCACCACAAAGGTGCCTGCCCCCTTTGTGGTGGTTTTCAACAAAAAGAAGCCGCCCCGATAACAGAGGCGGCATCAAGCAAGTCTATTTATTAGCGTCCCTCAAGACCCAACGAGAACGCGGAAATGTCGCCCGGGGCTTTTCCTTTCCCGAACGCGACCCTCGCGAAGCGCGTGAGCGGGCGGGAAAGGGTAAGCCCCGGGCGGACAATTAAGTGCGTTACTCGGCAGCGGCCTTGAACTTGTTGTAGTTGATCAGGCAGCCGGCCTTGACGATGGCACGTTCTTCGGCTGTCATATCGGCAATGTAGAGCTCAATCTGCTCGACCGCACCATCGGCGCGCACCACGTAGGCGGCGATGTTCTTGAGGTCGCCATCGAGCGCGGCACGGATGCCCGGCACAAAGACGTAGTCGCCCACCTCAAAGTTGGGCTCGGCCTCCATCTGGAAGGGCACCATGCCCCAGTTCATGACGTTGGAGCGATAGCGCTTGGTGGCGTACTCGTGAACGATGTTGGCCAGGCCGCCAATTACGCGCTGGCAGCTCGCGGCCTGCTCGCGGGCGGAACCGTCACCGGGCTTCTTGGCATAGAGCATGGAGCCAAACTCGGTCGCCTTGGCATCGGCCGCGACACCCACGCCGGCCAGTGCCTCGAACACACCGGCAAGCTCGGCATCGAGTGCCGCCAGGTCGCCCGCGGCCTCGCCGGCCACGCGACGCTTCTCCACGGCGTCGACCTCCTTGGAGCGGCCCACGTAGGCCGGGTCGCGACGGCTCAGCGTAAACTCGGCCAGGCCCAGCGGGTTGGAGCGGAAGGAGCTCGTCTCGCCCGATGGGATCAGCTCGTCGGTCGTGGTGACCGGGTCCATGATCTTGGAGCACACCTTGAGCAGGATATCGTCGCCGAGGGGCTCCATCGCGGGCCACGGCTTGATGTTGGGGCCTTCGACCAGCTCGTCGGCAGGCTCCGCCTTGCCAAAGCCCCAGTACACGCGCTTTTTGTACGGCACGTCGTCAAAGGTGTACTCGCAGGCCTCGTCCCAAGTGTCCTCGGGCAGGTCGGTCGCCGGCGTCAGGACGCCGCCGTTGGCAGCCGTTGCCGCAATGGAGCGGGCGTCCATCAGGGCCACGGCGCTCAGCTGGCCATTACCCGGCTTGGAACCCTCGCGGTTGGGGAAGTTGCGCGTGGTGTGACGGATCGAAAGGCCGTTGTTGGCGGGCGTGTCGCCGGCGCCGAAGCACGGGCCGCAGAATGCCGTGCGCACGATTGCGCCGGCCTCCATGAGGTCGTAGATGTAGCCGCGGCGTGTAAGTTCGAGCGCCACGGGCTGGCTCGTGGGATAGACCGACAGCGAGAACTCGCCGCAGCCGGTATTGGCGCCCTTGAGCACGCGGGCAGCCTGGACCACGGAGTCATAGTTGCCGCCCGAGCAGCCGGCGATAACGCCCTGCTGCACGTGCAGCTTGCCGTCGACGATCTTGTCGAGCAGGCTAAAGTGCGTCTTGCCCTCGCCGATCTTGGCGGCCTCGAGCTCCACCTCGTGCAGGATGTCCTCGAGGTTCTCGTTGAGCTCGTCGATCTCAAAGCCGTTGGAAGGATGGAACGGCAGTGCGATCATGGGCTTGATGCTCGACAGGTCGACCTCGACGCAACCGTCGTAGTAGGCGACATCGGCGGGCTTGAGCTCGCGATAGTCGTCGCCGCGGCCGTGCATGGTCAAAAACGCGTGCGTGTCCTCGTCGGTGGCCCAGATGCTCGACAGGCAGGTGGTCTCGGTGGTCATGACGTCAACGCCGTTGCGGTAGTCGGTCGTCATGCTCGCGATGCCCGGGCCCACAAACTCCATGACATTGTTCTTGACGTAGCCCTTGGCAAAGACGGCGCGAATGATGGCGAGCGCCACGTCGTGCGGGCCGACGCCGGGGCGCGGGGCGCCCGTGAGGTAGATGGCCACGACGCCGGGATAGGCGACATCGTAGGTGTCGCGCAGCAGCTGCTTTGCCAACTCGCCGCCGCCCTCGCCCACGGCTATGGTACCCAGGGCACCATAGCGGGTGTGCGAGTCGGAACCCAGGATCATCTTGCCGCAACCGGCGAAGTTCTCGCGCATAAAGGAGTGGATGACGGCGATGTGCGGCGGAACGAAGATGCCGCCGTACTTCTTGGCTGCGGAAAGGCCAAAGACGTGGTCGTCCTCATTGATGGTGCCGCCCACGGCGCACAGCGAGTTATGGCAGTTGGTGAGCACGTAAGGCAGCGGGAACTGCTCCATGCCCGAAGCGCGCGCCGTCTGGATGATGCCGACAAAGGTGATGTCGTGGCTCGCCATGGCATCGAAGCGAATCTTGAGTGCCTCGGGGTCGCCCGACGTATTGTGTGCCTGGAGGATCGAATACGCGATGGTGCCGCGCTTGGCATCCTCGGGTGTCTGCGTAATACCGCGCTCGGCAGCCTCGGCCGCAGGCACAACCTCGCTGCCGCCGCGCAGGTAGATGCCGTCCTCGTACAGCTTGACCATACTGTCTCCCACTCTGCCCAAAAGATTTGGGCGCATAGCATACATTCGTTCAATATCGTGCCATAGAACGGTTGCGAGTGGGTTACGAATCTCTGCGTTCACTTTATCTCAGTAAAGCAGAGGACGAGTTAGGTCCTGGGGAGGCAGACTTAGACGCTCAAATGACGAGAGTGGATAATCTCCCACTTTGAGCCTGCAAACAGGCAAAAAACGGGAGATTATCCACTCTCATTCTGCAGGTACTCATTTAAGTCTGTCCCCAATGAGTGCCTACAGGTCGCCACCCGTACCTAGCAGTTTGCGCATAACTTGCTCGGGGTTGACCGAGCCGTCGCGCGGGGCCAGGGCGGTGATCTTCTTCTGCATCTTATACTCGTGCAGCTCGTCCTCGAGCTGGCGCACGCGAGCGCGGAGCTTCTCGTTCTCACGCTCGCGCTCCTCGGCACGCTCCTTCATATCGAGGATGCGCACCACGCCGGCAAGGTTGATGCCCTCGTCGGTCAGTTGGTTGATGAGCTCCAGGCGCTCGATATCGGCACGCGAATACAGACGCGTGTTGCCGCCCGAGCGCTGGGGGTTCACTAGGCCCTTGGACTCGTAGACGCGCAGAGTCTGCGGATGCATGCCGGTCAGCTCGGCCGCCACGCTGATCATGTACAGCGGTTTGTTCCTATTGTCCTCGGCCATGCTACCTGACCCCTTTCCGTCTCGTTATCGTCCATCATAAGCCTGCGGGCGTGGGCGTGCGCCGCGACCGCCCTAGTACGTCGCCTTGTAACGGTTGACCTTCTCGCGATAGTCGCGCGTGTCGGCCTCACGCAGCTTGGTCATGGCATCGCGTTCGTCATCAGACAGGTTTGTGGGGACCTGCACCTTGATCTCGACGAGCAGCGCGCCCGTGCGGCCACGGTGCTTAACGTCGGGCGCCCCCATTTCCTTAAAGCGGAACTTCTTGCCCGTCTGGGTGCCCGCGGGCACTTTCAAACGGACCGTTGCACCGCCGGGCGTGGGCACGTCCACCGTGCAGCCGAGCGCCGCCTCGTAGACCGAGACCGGTACCTCCATGGTCACGTCGGCACCTTTGCGCTTAAACAGCGGGTGCTCCTCCACGTGCGTGGTCACGACCAGGTCGCCGCGCTCGCCGCCGGCAACGCCGTACTCTCCGCGACGCTTGTAGCGCAGCTTGCCGCCGTCGACCGCGCCCGCGGGCACCGAGACCGTAATGGTCTGCTGCTCGCCCGTCGAGGGAATGCGGTAGGTAACCTTGTGCGTCACGCCGCGAAACGCGTCCTCAGCCGTCACATCGACGGTCAACGACAGGTCGCCGCCCTTGCGAGCACGGCTGCGGCCCGCGCCGGCATTACCCGCAGCCCCGGCAAAGCCCGAGCCCCAATCGCTGCCCCAGGCGCCGTTGCCGCTAAAGATGCTGTCGAAGATGTCGCCCCAGCCGCTGGCGCCCGCGCCGGCACCGTAGCCGCCGCCATACGCGCCGCCTGCGCCCGGCATGCCGCCAAACATGAGCATCTGGTCGTACTCTTTGCGCTTCTTCTCGTCCGAAAGCGTCTCGTAGGCCTCGCTGATCTCCTTGAACTTGGCCTCGTCGCCGCCGGCATCGGGGTGATATTTTTGCGCGAGCTTGCGAAACGCGCTCTTGATCTCTTTGTCGGAGGCGCTCTTGGATACGCCCAGGATGTCATAGAAGGTTTTGCCTGCAGCCATCGTAGCTCCTCTCCTGTTTCATCCGCCGCCCAGCGGGCGGCGTCTCATGCTTTCATATGGCACTAGGCCAGAAAGGGCCCCGGGTGTTGCCCCAGGGCCCTTCTCAATTACTCCTCGGTGCTCTCGGCCGTATCGGCCGAAGCATCCTCGGGCGCCGCTTCGGGCTCCGGTGCGGGGCGCTTCTCGCCACCGTAGGTCACCGTCACCATCGCGGAACGCAGGATGCGATCCGCCATGCGGTAGCCCTTCTGGTACACGTCGTTGACGGTCTCGTCGTACTGCGATGCGTCCTCGACGCGACCCACAGCCTGGTGCTCGAGCGGATCGAACGCCTCGCCCTTGGGGTCGATGGGCTCAACGCCCTCGTGCGCAAACACATCGAGCAGCTTGGCATGCACCGCGTCGACGCCATCGACGAACTGCTTAAAATCGTCGGAAAGCTCCTGGCTACGGGCATGGTCGATCGCGCGCTCGATATCGTCAATCACCGGCAGCAGCGCAGTGACAAGCTTCTCGGTCGCGCGCTCGCGCTCAGCGATGCGCTCGTTGGCGGTGCGGCGACGAAAGTTCTCCCAGTCGGCCTGTAGACGGGCAGTGCGCTCGGTGGCGTCCTTTGCCTTGTCCTCGGCGGCCTTCTGAGCCTCTGCCGCAGCATCGAGCTCGCTGCGCACGTCGGTAAGCTCCTTTTGGGCCTGCTCGAACTTGAGCTTAAAGTCGTTGTCGGCGGCTTCCTCACCGGCGCGGATAGCGGCTTCCACCATCTCGTCCTCGGTCATCGTCGCCTCCTTGTTGGAATCCTCTACCTGGTTCTCGGCAGCCTCGGCGGCCGGGGCCTCGTTGGCCTCGGTATCGTCGACGGCCTCTACGGGAATCTTCACGTCCTTCTCCTCAGAGTCAACGGGGGCGGCGCCAGTGGCGGCCGCCTCCGTGCGAGCTTTACGGGCGGACATGATTACTTGTCCTCGTCGTCCACAACCTCGTAGTCGGCGTCGACCACGTCATCGTCGGCAGGCTGGGCGCCGGCGGCACCGTCGGTCTGCTGCTGAGCGTCGGCGTAGACAACCTGGGCCAGCTCGTAGGCCACGGACTGCAGGGACTCGCCAGCGGCCTTGATGGCCTCGACGTCAGAGCCCTCGAGCGCCTTCTTGGCGTCGGCGATAGCGGTCTCGGCCTTGGACTTCACATCGGCGGAAACCTTGTCGCCCAGCTCGTTGAGGGTCTGCTCGGTGGAGTAGCACAGGCTATCGGTCTGGTTGCGGACCTCGACCTCTTCCTTCTGCTTCTTGTCCTCCTCGGCATGAGCCTCGGCGTCCTTGACCATGCGATCGACTTCGTCGTCGGACAGAGCGGTGGAGCCGGAAATGGTGATCTGCTGCTCCTTGCCGGTGCCCTTGTCCTTAGCGGAGACCTTGACGATGCCGTTGGCGTCGATGTCGAAGGTGACCTCGATCTGCGGCACACCGCGGCGGGCAGCCGGGATACCGGTCAGCTGGAACTTACCGAGCGACTTGTTGTCGCGAGCAAGCTCGCGCTCGCCCTGGAGCACGTTGATCTCGACGCTGGTCTGGTTGTCGGCAGCGGTGGAGTAGACCTCGGTCTTGGAGGTCGGGATCGTGGTGTTGCGGTCGATCATCTTGGTCATGATGCCGCCCATGGTCTCGACGCCCAGCGACAGCGGGGTAACGTCGAGCAGCAGGATGCCCTCGACGTCGCCGGTGAGCACGCCGCCCTGGACGGCAGCGCCGTCGGCAACGACCTCGTCGGGGTTCACGGACATGTTGGGCTGCTTGCCGGTCATGGTCTTGACGAGCTCCTGGACGGCGGGCATACGGGTGGAGCCGCCGACGAGGATGACCTCGGTCAAATCGGAGAGCTTAAGCTTGGCGTCACGCAGGGCGTTGGTGACAGGCTGCTTGCAGCGCTCGAGCAGGTCGCGGGTGATCTTCTCGAACTCGGCGCGGGTCAGCGTGTAGTTGAGGTGCAGCGGGCCGGACTGGTTCATGGTAATGAACGGCAGGTTGATGGTGGTCTGCTGGGCGGCGGAGAGCTCCTTCTTGGCGTTCTCGGCGGCCTCCTTCAGACGCTGCAGGGCCATGGGGTCCTGACGCAGGTCGACACCGTTCTCCTGCTGGAACTTATCGGCCATCCAATCGATGACGCGCTGATCCCAGTCGTCGCCGCCCAGGTGGTTGTCGCCCGAGGTGGACAGAACCTCAAACACGCCGTCGGCGAGGTCGAGGATGGAGACGTCGAAGGTGCCGCCGCCCAGGTCGAAGACCAGGATGCGCTGGTCGGTGCCCTGCTTGTCCAGGCCATAGGCAAGAGCAGCAGCAGTCGGCTCGTTGACGATACGCTTGACGTTGAGGCCGGCGATCTTACCGGCGTCCTTGGTGGCCTGACGCTGGGCGTCGTTGAAGTAGGCCGGGACGGTGATGACGGCGTCGGTGACGGTCTCGCCCAGATACTTCTCGGCATCGGCCTTCATCTTTGCGAGCGTCATGGCGCTCACCTGCTCAGCGGTGTAATCCTTGCCCTCGATGTCGACGACGGCACGGCCACCCTGGCCCTCCTTGACCTCATACGGCACGGTCTTGATCTCGGAGGTGCACTCGGAGTACTTGCGACCCATGAAGCGCTTGATGGAGAACACGGTGTTCTTGGGGTTGGTGACAGCCTGGTTCTTAGCGGCCTTGCCCACGACGCGGTCGCCGTCGGCACGGAAGCCCACGACGGACGGGGTGGTGCGGTCGCCCTCGGCGTTCACGATAATGGTCGGAGAACCGCCCTCGAGAACGGCCATTGCGGAGTTAGTAGTACCAAGGTCGATACCAAGAATCTTGCCCATTAGAAATTCCCTCTCTCTTGTGCGTTCGCGTCGCCTCGACGGTCTGTCGCGCGGCGCTTCGGCTTGTCTTTCAGGATGTAGTGTATCCCCTTATGGGCTGGAATATACAAAATCTAAGTCAATTCATATAAGATTTCTTATCTCTGAGAGTTTAGGTTCTCAAATGTGCAGGTAGATGCACTGTTTGAGTTCTCGGCAGATCTATTGAGATCTATGTAGAGATGGCTGAGGTTTGGGTCCGAAGGTGTCTGGGGCTGCCTTGCGGAAAGGGTATCCCGGTCTGAGCGTAGATTCCGGGTCGCAGTTTCCGTCTGAAGGCTCAACCGGAAACCGTATCCCGTTTTGAGAGCTGATACCGGGTCGCAGTTTCCGCTAGCGGGCCCAACCGGAAACTGCGACCCGGTTTTCGGCCAAATAACGGGATGCCCTTTCCGCAGGCGCGCTCAATAGGTCAATATTACAAGTCACCTTTAGCTAACATTTACGCAGCTCAACGGCCCCACCTGCGTGTTTTTTAGTAAACCTTGGCATACTCGGCGAACGGTATGAAGATGCCGGCCAGAGGGTATTGCAAACGGTCGCTCCCGTGGTATGTTTTTGCCCGAATCAAACCGGCGCGCATCGTCTGTAGCGTCGGTCAACAGAGAGGAAACTACCATGGCTCATCCCGTAATTGATGCCGACGAGTGCATCGCTTGTGGCGTTTGCGTCGACTCCTGCCCCGCTGGCGTTCTGGAGCTCCAGGACGTCGCCACCGTCGCTGACGAGGACTCCTGCGTCGCCTGTGGCGCTTGCCAGGACGCTTGCCCCGCTGGCGCGATCACCGAGATCGTCGAGGAGTAACAACTCCCGCACTTGCACACTCAAAAGTACACCGTGCACAAAAAGGAGGCCTCCGCATCGCCGCGGAGGCCTCCTTTT
>DXZZ01000052.1:0-2175 GCA_019419425.1 Collinsella sp.
TGAAAACGTCCTCGACCAATGAAGCGCCCCCGTTCTGCTCCTTCGGAGCTACGAACGGGGGCGCTTCTGGTCTGCGGAGTGTTTTCAAAAACCAAGCCCGGTCCCGGCCTGCGGTAACGTTGCTGGCGGTTCTTGGGCATCGCTTGCTGGCGGGGTTCCTTGTCTGAGTTGGACTTGGTTGGCGGGGCTACTGGTCCCGGTCGCTGTCCCGTCCCAGCATCGCCCTCAGCTTCTCAAAGCTTTCCTCGCTCAGGCAGTGCTCCATGTGGCAGCCCTCTTGCGACGCGACCTCAGCCGAAACACCCGCATCCTCCAGCAGCCCCACGAAAAAGCAGTGGCGCTCCCACATTTGACGGGCAACCTCAAGACCGCGTTCCGTCAGATGCACGTCGCGTTTGCCCATCTCCACGTAGCCGGTGCTCTCCAAGGCCGCCATGGCTTTAGAGACGCTTGCTTTGGTTACGCCCAAGTATTCGGCAACGTCGATCGAGCGCACGATGCCCTGACGTTCCGATAGAACGTAGATCGATTCGAGATAGTCTTCTCCGGATTCACGCAGGGCCATGGGCCGCCTTTCGCGATGGCTTCTAGTTAGCCTTTGGATACTTTTGCTTGATTTACTTTACCGCAAAAGTTGCCCATGTCTTACTACTTTGCCTAAAAGTTAGCCGTGTTTCACAAAACGTGCGGGACGAAAACAAAATGGGGACGCCCCGCAAGGAGTGTCCCCAGGCGCCGGGTGCCGGCCCGCAGTTACATCAGGCCAAAGTGTTTGACGGCGTTGTAGATGCCGTCGTCGTCCACGGCGGTCGTCACGTAGGTCGCTGCGGCCTTCACGGTCTCCTGCGCGTTGCCCATGGCCACACTTGTGCCCACGGCCGAGAACATCGACAGGTCGTTCTCACCGTCGCCAAAAGCGATCGCCTCGCTCGCATCGACACCCAGGCGCTCCAGCGTCGCCGCGACACCCAGGTCCTTGCCGCCGTTAGCGGGAATAATGTCGCAGAACAGGTCGCACCAGCGTGTAGTGAGCGAATGCGACACCGCATCAGTCACGATATGCTCGTCGGCCGGGTCCACAAAGGCGCAGAACTGGTAGACTGGCGCGTCAAAAGCGTGCTCAAACGGTTCCTCGTGGTAGACAATCCCCGCGTTGCTGCCGGCCGTCACCACGCGCTCGGACAGGCGGTTCACAAACGAGTTCTCGCCCTGCATACACAGCGAGTCATAGCGCCCCTGCGCCACCTGGTCCACAATCACCGCAACGTCGTCCGGGTCAATCGGGCAGCTACGGTAAACGCCCTTGGCATCAAAACAGTGCTGGCCCGAAAGCGTAATGTACGCATCCCAACCCAAGTTGAACAGCCAATCGGGCATCTGGTAGGTCGGGCGACCCGTAGCAATCACACATGCGATCCCCTGCTCGTGAAAGCTGTCGAGCACCTGCTGCGCCGACGCCGGAATCCGGTGGGTCTTAAAGCTCAGCAACGTGCCGTCGATATCGAAAAACGCGGCCTTGATCATCCTCGCCTACTCCTCGCCCTCGAGCTTCTCGCTCGCCTCGAGCCACGCCATCTCCAACTCGTCCATGGCGGCGTGGGCCTCGTCGATCTTTGCCTGCTGCTCGCCCAGCGCCGTGTAGTTGGTGGGATCGACCTGAGCCATCGCAGCCTCGGCCTCCTCCACGCGAGCGCGCTGCGTCTCCATCTTGCGCTCGAGCGAGCTCACCTCGCGGCGGAGCTTCTGGCGCTCGGCGTTGGAAAGACCGTTGGGCTGCCCGCTCGTCTTGGGCTTTTCGGCCGCAACCGCTGCGGCGCCGGTGTCGAACGTGCCGGTCTTGGCACTCGGTGCGCCCACGGGCTCGCCCTCGGCAGTAGCGTTGCACAGGCGCAGGTACTGATCCACGCCGCCGGGCATATGCGTCAGGTGGCCGTCGAGCAGCGCCCACTGCTGGTCGGTCACGCGCTCCATCAAGAAGCGGTCGTGCGTCACCAGGATCAGCGTGCCGGGCCAGCCGTCCAGCAAGTCCTCGACAATCGCCAGCATATCGGTATCCAGGTCGTTGCCGGGCTCGTCCAGGATAAGCACGTTGGGCTCGTCCAGGATCGTCAGCAGCAGCGACAGGCGACGGCGCTGGCCGCCCGAAAGATCGCCGATGCGACTCCAGAGCTGCTG
>DXZZ01000052.1:2275-4067 GCA_019419425.1 Collinsella sp.
CCCAAAAGACCATAGCGGTCGCCCGCGCCGATGAGCCAGGTCACATCGGTGAGCACCTGCTTGGGCGCACCATCGGTATCCGCATAGCCGGCATCCACGTCGATGACATCGATGACCTGCTTGCCTAGGCGGCTCACGGCAAGGCGCTTGAGCTCCAGCTCGTCACGCACGGGCGGTACGTCGGCGATCAGCTCGCGAGCAGCCTCAACGCGAAACTTGGGCTTGGTGGAACGCGCCTGGGCGCCGCGGCTCAGCCACGCGAGCTCCTTGCGCGCCATGTTGCGACGGCGCTCCTCGGTAACGGCGGCCATGCGGTCGCGCTCCACGCGCTGCAGGATATATGCCGAGTAGCCGCCCTCGAAGGGATCGACCTGGCCGTCGTGGACCTCCCACATGCTGGTGCAGACCTCGTCCAAGAACCAGCGGTCGTGCGTGACCACGAGCATGGCGCCCTGGCCGCGCTGCCAGCGGGCCTTTAAGTGACGCGCAAGCCAGTTGATGGTGCGCATGTCCAGGTGGTTGGTGGGCTCGTCGAGCATGAGCACATCGTAGTCGCCGATCAGCAGGCGCGCGAGGTCCACGCGACGGCGCTGACCGCCCGAGAGCTCGCCCACCATGCCCTCCCAGGGCACATCGCTAATAAGACCGGCCAGAATCTGGCGCGTACGCGGACTCGACGCCCACTCATACTCGGGCGTGTCGCCCACAACGGCATGATGCACGGTATCGGTGTCGACAAGCTGATCCTTTTGGCCGAGTAGACCGATCGTGGTGCCGCGGCGGTGCGTCACGCGTCCGTCATCGGGCTCCAGCGTGCCGGCGAGCACGCTCAGCAGCGTCGACTTGCCGTCGCCGTTTTTACCGACAATACCAATACGGTCGCCCTCGCCCACGCCGAGCGTTACGCTATCGAAAATATGCTTGGTGGGAAACTCTAGGCTGACGGAATCGCATCCCAAAAGAATCGCCATATGCCCTGCTCCTTCGTAGAAATTCAACGTTGTCCATGATAGCGAAAACCACCACAAAGGGGACAGGCACCTTTGTGGTGGTTTTGGGCAAGCGCACCAGCACACGACACAAAAAGGCGGGCCATCTCCCGCAAGAGATGACCCGCCTCTCCAATCAGTCCCGCGACAACCGTGGCCGCCGCGGGCCTCAAGCATGTCCCGGACTAGGAGAACATGCCGGTGAGGTAATCATTCAGCCGCTTATCCTTGGGCCGTTGGAAAATCTCGTCGGTCTCGTCGTACTCGACCATATCGCCCATGTAGAAAAACGCCGTGCGGTTGGACACACGCGACGCCTGCTCCATGTTGTGCGTCACGATGACGATGGCACGGTCGGCAACGATCGACGACATCAGGTCCTCGATCGCCAACGTCGAGATGGGGTCGAGCGCCGAGCAGGGCTCGTCGAACAGAATCACGTCGGGGTTGAGCGCCAGCGTGCGCGCGATGCACAGGCGCTGCTGCTGACCGCCCGAAAGCGCATAGGCGCTCTTGTCGAGCTTGTCTTTGACCTCGTCCCACAGCGCGGCGCCGCGCAGGCTTTCCTCGACCATGCGATCGAGCTCGTCGCGGTCGGTGATGCCGTGGCGCTTGGGCGCAAACGTGATGTTGTCGCGAATGGACTTGCGAAACGGATTGGGCTGCTGGAACACCATGCCAATGGAACGACGCAGCTCGTACGTGTTCTCGGTCTTGGTGTTCACGTTGCGCCCGCGGTAGTTGATCTCGCCCTCCACGCGGCAGCCGCGAATCTCGCGATTCATCAGGTTGAGGCTGCGCAA
>DXZZ01000052.1:4167-12328 GCA_019419425.1 Collinsella sp.
CCCATGGCCAGGCACGCATCGCGCTGGGCCTGCGGCACGTCCTCGAGCGCCTGCTGAATCACGCGCACCAGGATGGGGATGTTGAACATGGTGAGCGCGACGGCGCCGGAGATGATGGAGTACTTCCAGCCCAGCCGCACCGAGAACACCAGAAAGCCGAACATGCCGACGACGATGGAAGGCAACGAGGACAAGGTCTCGATAGCGGTGGAGGCGATGTCGCGGATAGGCCCATCGGGCGCGTACTCAACCAAAAAGACCGCGCCACCCAAGCTGATGGGCACCGAGATGACCAGGGTGATCAGCAGCAGATAGAACGAGTCGAACAGTTGGTAGAGCACGCCGCCCTGGGTTCCGTTGGCGCGCGCGGGCTGCGTGAGAAATCCTGGCTGAAACAGCGTCGAGATGCCCTCGAACAGAATATAGGCCACCATGGAGACGACGATGAGCATGACGATGGCGACGATTGCCGTCAGCACGCCCGTGGCGATGCGGTCCTGCTTTTGGACACGCCCGAGTCTCGCCTCGTCGATATGGATGCGCGTGCTAGCCACGAGCCTTCGCCCCCTTGCGGCCGATAAGGTGGATGATCAGGATGAAGATGAGGCTCATGCCCATCAGCAGCAGACCGAGCGCCCACAGAACATCGTCCTGGGCCGAGCCCTCGGCATAGACCGCCATGGACGTGGTGAGCGTGGTGGTGATGGTCGAGGCCGGCGACAGCAGCGACGTCGGCATGGCCTCGATGCCGCCGATGACCATACGCACGGCGAGCGTCTCGCCAAAGGCGCGGGTCATGCCAAGGATGACAGCAGTCATGAGCGACGGCATGGCGGACTTGAGCACCACGTGCCAAATGGTCTGCCAGCGGGTGTAGCCCAGCGCGAGCGAGCCCTGGCGGTAGCTGTCGGGCACGGCGCGCAGGCCATCGACCGAAAGCGTGGTCATCGTCGGCAGAATCATGACGGCCAGCACGATGGCGCCGGGCAAGATGCCCAGGCCTGTGCTCACGTGGAAAACGCTCTTCATAAGGCCGACGACCACGTGAAAACCGATCAGGCCAAAGACGACCGAGGGAATGCCGGTCAAAAGCTCAATAAGCGGCTGAAAAACCCTGGAGCCAAACCTAGGCTGGATCTCGACCGCAAAGATGGCAGAGCCGATGGCGATGGGCAGCGCGATGAGCGTGGAGAGCACCATGACCGCAAACGAGGTGACGATCAGGGGCAGGGCGCCGGTATAGGGCAGGCCGTTTTTAGCCGTGTTGGCCAGGTCCCACTTGGTGCCGGTAAAGAACTCGACGACCGAAACGCCGTCCTTGAGAAAAGCCGAGAGGCCCTTTTGGGCGACCATAAAGATGAGCGCGGCAACGACAAGCGTCACGAGCGCTACGCACGCACCCGTGACGCCCAGGCCCACGTTCTCAAGGTCGCGCTTTGGCAGTTGCTTTGCCATTGCAAACCTTTCCGGGGCGATTACTTATTTAGCAGAAACCTTGCCGCTGGCGTCCTTGACGACCTTCATGGCAGAGACGGGGATAAAGCCCTGCTCCTCGACGAGCTTGCCCTGGACGTCGTCGGAAAGCATGAACTCCAGGAAAGCCTTGGTGGCGTCGTCGGCGTCCTTTGCGCAGTACATGTGCTCGGTAGCCCAGATCTTAAAGGAGTCGTCGGTGACGTTTGCGCTCTTGGGCTCCACGCCCTCGACCTTGACGGCGTTGAACTTGGAGTCGTCGAAGTGCGAGAAGTCGAGGTAGGAGATGGCGTTGTCGGTGCTGGCCATCTGAGTCTGGACATCGCCGGACTTGTCGAGCTCGGCGTCGCCCTTAAAGTCGACGGCCTCGTCACCAAAGACGGCGGCCTCGAAGGTGGCACGGGTGCCGGAGCCGGCCTTGCGGTTGAGAACGACGATGGTGGCGTCGTCACCGCCGACCTCCTTCCAGTTGGTGATCTGGCCGGAGAAGATGCCCTTGAGCTGCTCAAGGGACAGGTCGTCGACCGTCACGTTCTTGGAGACGACGGGACCCATGCCCACAACGGCGACCTCGTGGTCGACGAGGTTCTTGACCTGATCGGCCTCGAGCTTGGTCTCGGCGAAGACGTCGGAGTTACCGATGGTAACGGTACCGGCGGCGACAGCGGTCAGGCCCTTGCCCGAACCGTTGCCCGAACCGGAGACGGAGACGTCCGGGTTGGCGTCCATGAACTTCTCGGCAGCGGCCTCGACGAGAGCCTGGAACGAGGAGGCACCGTCATAGGTCACCTCGCCGGAGACGGACTCGGCAGCAGCGGCGCTACCCTTGTCGGCGGCGTCGGATGCGCCTGCGCCACCGCAACCAACGAGACCGAGACCGACGATACTGGCAAGACCACCAGCGAGGCCGAGGAACTGACGACGAGAATAAGCCTGATCGAGCATGATCTTCCTTTCATACATGCGAATCGCGGGCACCCTGCCCGCTTTGCTGTTTGGAAAGATACGGCCCCGACCGGGCAGCGCTCGCGCCAACTGCGGTTTCTTACGGGCATCTGATAGACCCTTACCGCAAGCGCGGCTCGGCTTTACAAACGAATAACATTCCCCGCCCAAGCATGGCGCGCTTTTTACACCAATAAAAACAAAGTTGCGGTGAAATAGTTCCTGCTTGGCCGTCAAATGGCCCATTCTAGGAACTATTCCACCGCAACTTAGATTGGAAAACCGCGTAACCTTAAAGTTCGAGCTCGTTGAGGCGCAGGATCGCCACGATATAAATCTTGAGCGCCTGTTTGAGCTGCTCCTCGTTGGCGCACTCGTTGGGGCCGTGCATCTGGCCGCCCCATGCGGGCAGCTCCAGGCCGGTCTCCTCGGGGCCAAACGAGACGGCGCGGGCAAAGTTGCGCGCATACGTGCCGCCGCCCATGGCAAAGGGCTCGGCATGCTTGCCCGTAAACTCGTTATAGGTATCGATAAGCGCCTTCACGGCCGGATCGTCGGCAGACACCGAGAACGGCACCTTTGCGCGACCCACGCGATACGTCACGCCAAAGCGGCCCACGAGCGGCTCGAGCTGCTCGCAGATGGTATCGGCACTGGTGCTGTCGGGGAAACGCACGTCGATGACCTGCTCGATGTGGCCATCCGCCACACGGATGACGCCGGGGTTGCAGGTGAGCGGGCCAAACGCGGGGCTCGTCGCATCGATACCCAGGCCGCGGCCATAGGCGTCCGCATGCACAAAGGCCAGAAACTTGACAAACTCGTGCTCGGCAGGCGTCAGTAGGCGCTCGTCACGGGCGCCAAACGCGTCCTCGGCCTCGCGCAGATACGCCACGATGAGGCCGACAGCATTGATCGTTCCCTCGGGCATCGAGGCATGACCGCCAATGCCGTGGGCGAAAATCTGCGCATGCCCGTTATCGAGCGTCGTGATCTCCAGGCGGTCGGCGTTCTCAACGGGTGCCGGAAGCTCATCGGCGGCAATCGCGAGCTCGCAGATAGACTGCGACGGAATGGCGTTGCTCGCCTCGGCACCGCTCCACGATACGATGCGCCCACCGTCGATCTTGGGGCTCACAAACGTCGCCCCAAACTGGCCCTTCTCGGCATTGCAGACCGGGAACTCGGCATCGGGCGTAAACAGAAAGTCGGGGTTCGCGTGGTTCTCCAGATAATGGTGAACGTCGGACATGCCCACTTCCTCATCGCAGCCCAACAGCGCGCGGAAGGTATAGCGCGGCACAATGCCGTGCTTGAGCAGGTAGGCGCCGGCGTAGAGCGACAACACCGCCGGGCCCTTGTCGTCGATCACGCCGCGGCCGAGCAGCCAGCCCTCGCGACGCTCCATCGCAAATGGGTCGGTATTCCAGCCGGGGCCGGCAGGCACCACGTCCACATGGCAGATGGTCGCAAGCTGCTTATCGCCGCAGCCCGGGATATCGGCAACACCCACATAACCCTCGTCATCGCTCGTCTGGTAGCCGAGCTTTTGCGCGATACCGAGTGCGCAATCGAGCGCATCACGAACCGGGCGGCCAAACGGCGCACCGGGCTCCGCATCGGCAGCAACGGCCACAGACGGATAGCTCACCAGCTGCTCGATATCAGCGACGACATCTTCCCAGACCTCGTCGACATACTCGGCAACGCTCTGCTCCACCTGATTCATGGACGACCTCCTTACCAATGAGCAGCGGGCACGCCCGCCCCTCACATCACGTCATTAGATAGCGAAAAGTTTAGCAAGCTCGGCCACCGAGTGCACCACCGCATCGGCGCCCGCGGCCTCGTGCTCGCCCGGCGCCGCCGCGCCCGAATAGATGCCAATGCACGGCACGCCCATCGCGTGCGCGCCCTCGACGTCGTTAAAGCGGTCGCCAATCATCACGGCATCGTCGGCCGTCGCACCGAGCGCCGCCAGGGCATCGCGGACCGAATCGGCCTTGGTCTCGCGTCCCTGCGGCGGATTCATGCCAACCACCGCCTCAAACTGAGAAAGCCCGAGCTCACGTACCATGTCGATGCACTTTGCCTCCATGCGCGACGTCGCTACGGCCATACGCTTGCCCCGGGCGGCCAACCCATCCAGCAACTCGGGGACCCCGTCGAAAACGGGATACTCCTCCGGTCCCAGCTCATCAAAAAAAGCGCGGTACTCGTCGGCCACCACCAGCGACTCCTCGCGGGAAAAGCCGTAAAAGTCGTGAAAGCTCTTCCACAGGGGCGGCCCGATCATGCAACGCAGGTCACCCATCTGCGTCTCCGAAAACCCGCGCGCAGTCAGCGTCTTGCGCGTCGAGGTCATCACCGCCCGGCCCGTATCGGCCACCGTGCCATCGAAATCAAACAACACGACCGGCCGCCTGCATATCTCCAGTGCCTCCATCGGCATTCCTCTTCCCCAGTTGACGATTTCCACACCGACACTTCAAACTGTTGACTATTCAACAATTGAACCTAGTAATGTGGAACGACTCTACTATACTTGTCGCACTTTGCTCTCAGAAGGCGGCGCGCAAGCGCCCCAGCGAAAGGTGCAATTATGTCTTTTGCCATCATAACCGACTCCACGTCGGACATCTCCCCCGCCCGCGCCCAAGAGCTCGGCATTTACGTGATTCCGCTGCATGTGATTATCGAGGGTGAGGACCTGCTCGACCAGGTGCAGATTACCGCCGAGGAATACGTCGCGCGCATGGCCGGCTCCGAGCAGCTGCCGCACACCTCGCAGCCGAGCGCCGGCGAGTTCAAGGCACTCTTTGACCGTGTGCTCGCCGACGGCCACGACAGCGCCATCTTTATCTCGCTGTGCAGCGAGTGGTCCGCCTGCTATGCCAACGCCAGCCTGACGGCCGAAACGCACGAGCTCGACGTGCGCTGTATCGACTCGCGCACCGGCTCGGGCGCCGAGGGCCTGCTGGTAGAGTACGCGCTGGCCATGCGCGAGGACGGCCGCAGCCTGGACGAGACCGAGGCGCAGATCCGCGCGACGCTGCCCGACGCCCACCTGCTGCTGATTCCCCGCACGCTCGAAAACCTCGTTAAGAACGGCCGCGCGCCCAAGCTCGCCGGCCAGCTCACGCAGATGCTCAACATTCGCCTGGCCGTTTCGCCGGAGTGGAAATCGGGCGAGATCAAGGCCATCAAAAAGGGTCGCGGCGCCAAACGCATCGTCGCCAACACCATGGCCGATTGCCTCGCATTTTTGGCCGAGCATCCAGGCTCCAGCGTGCGCGTACTCACGACCGGCGCCGCCGAGGAGCAGGAGCTTGTCAACGAGGCGCTCGCAGGCCAGGACTACGTGAACGCCGGCACCGGCCCCATCGGCTGCACCATCGCCACCCATGTAGGCGTCGACGCCATCGCCATTAGCTACTGCCCCCGCTACCAGCCCATCCACTAGGGGCACCTTTACCACCTGCGGTGGAATAGGGACTGTTTTTGGCTTATCAGCCGCAAATCAATCCCTATTCCACCGCAACTTAGAAGCAGTTCATTTGGGACGGGGCTAAAAAGAGTGGTGCGCAACGTTACGCACCGGTCTTTTTAGCTCCGTCCCATTTTAGCTACCCTACATCAGCCCGCTCAGGGCGATGTCGACGGCCTCGTTGAGGTCGTCGGTAATGTGCACCAGCTCCGGATCGAGCGGGCTAATCATACCGGCGTCCATCACCGGGCCGTTGAGCCAGTCGAATAGGCCCTGCCAGTACTCGGTGCCCACCAGCACGAGCGGCATGCGCTTGACCTTGTGCGTCTGCACCAGCGTGAGCACCTCGAACATCTCGTCGAGCGTGCCAAAACCACCGGGAAACACGATGGCACCCGAGCTGTATTTGACGAACATGGTTTTGCGCACAAAGAAGTAACGGAAGTCCATGCCAAGGTTCACGTATTTGTTGAGCCCATGTTCGTGCGGAAGCTCGATACCCAAGCCGACCGACTTGCCGTTCACGCTCGCCGCTCCCCTGTTGGCCGCCTCCATGACGCCGGGGCCACCGCCGGTGATAACCGCCACGCCGCGCTGGGCGATTTTGCGACCGACCGTGCGAGCCGCCTTGTAGAGCGGATCTGTCTTGGGCGTGCGGGCACTGCCGAAGATGGTCACCGCAGGACCAAGCTCGGCAAGCGCGCCAAAGCCATCGACGAACTCTGCCTGAATGCGCAGCACGCGCCAGGGGTCGGTGTGCAACCAGTCGGTCGAGTCCTCGGGTGCCAGCAGGTTGGCGTAGGTGTTGTCCTTGGGAATCATGGGGCCGCGCATGACCACGGGACCGCGCCGGTACGTCTCGTCGTAAGCCGGCTCGCCCTCGACGTTCTCATTCTTAATCATGGGCACTCCTATCGAAAATAGAAACGGGCGGGGTCGACGCCATGCGCCAAACACCCGCCCGAACATCAACTATTCGGTATGGTACCCACGATGCATCAAGCGCTTGCAAGGCATCGGTCAGCGGTCGCGGCTCTTAGTAATCCACCGCCGCAGGACTGTTCATCCAGTCGCTCACGAACGCACCGTAACGGCCCTCGATAATGGCCTGGCGGGCACGCCGCATAAGGTTGAGCAGGTAGTAGATGTTGTGCATCGACAGCAGAATGCCGCCGAGCATCTCCTTCTGCGTGACCATGTGGCGAATGAGTGCGCGGCTGTAGCCGCCCGTGCACACCGGGCAGGTGCAGGTGGGATCAATGGGGCCGTCGTCGTGCGCAAAGCGCGCGTTGCGGAAGTTGAGGCGACCCTCACTCGAAAACGCCGTGCCCATGCGGCCGGTGCGCGTCGGTAGCACGCAGTCGAACATGTCGATGCCCACACCCACACCGCGCACGAGCGTCGTCGGGTTGCCGACGCCCATCAGGTAGCGCGGCTTGTGCTTGGGCATGTACTCGCTCACAAGCGGCGCCAGCGTCTCGAACATGGTCTCGTGGTCCTCGCCCACCGAATAGCCGCCGATGCCGTAACCCGGGAAGTCACCGCATTCCTCCAGATGGCGCAGCGAGCGTAGGCGCAGGTCCAGATGCATGCCGCCCTGGACGATACCAAAGAGCGCCTGGTCATCGCGGGTATGCGCCTTATAGCAGCGCTCGGCCCACATACTCGACAGCTCAACGGCGCGCTCAACGTAGGCGCGCGTGGCGGGATAGCCCGGGCACTGGTCCAGCTGCATGCAGATATCGGACCCGAGCTTCATGGCGATTTCCATGTTGTCCTCGGGCGTCCAGAACACGTGGCGGCCGTCGTAGTCATTGACGATAAAGCGCACGCCCTCGTCGGTGAGCTTGACGGCGTCGTTGTGGCTGAACACCTGGAAGCCGCCTGAATCGGTGAGGATGGGGCCGTGCCAGTTCATAAACTTGTGCAGGCCGCCCAGCTCGGCAATGGTGTCCTCGCCGGGACGCATGGACAGGTGATAGGTGTTGGCAAGCACGATCTGGGCGCCGAGCTGTTTGACGGTCTCGGTAGGAATACCCTTGACGTTTGCCTTGGTGCCCACGGGCATAAAGATTGGCGTCTCGATGTCACCGTGCGGGGTGTGCAGTACGCCGGCACGCGCGTGCGTCGTCGGGTCCTCGGCGATCAGGTCGAATTTAAAGAGGCTCTGGTCCATAAACTGGAACTCCTTGGTTGCGGTTCATACGCAAACCATTATACGGGCAACCCGCAAGCAGCACCGACTCGACAGAAACT
>DXZZ01000053.1:0-5731 GCA_019419425.1 Collinsella sp.
GAGCTTCTTGAACTCGGAGACAGTGAAATCAGCCTCACTGTCAAAAGAGCTGTAATCGAAGATTGTTACCTCGGAATCGGTGTTCTTACCGCTACCGGTTGCGATGCCGATAGCCTTCGTGCCGGCATCGATGATGTTGAGATAGTGCCCGCACTCATGGTAGATGCTGCTGTAGTGCTGGTAGATATAGTAGGAATCATATCGATGGTTTCCAAGGTCACTATTCTTCTCGACGTACTTATCGAATGCCTCTTTTTCCTGAGTGTAGAGACCGGTGTAGGGCCAGCCCAGGGTGTCCTCAGTCTCGCCGCCGGTATATGCACCGCCTCCACCGGCAAGATTTTCACCGTTATCCCAGTAGCAGCCCGAGTGTCCCCAGATGTTCGATGAATATGATGCATTAAGGGCGGCTGCCACAGTCATGCGGAGGCTGACGCTGAGCGCCGACTGACCGTTCGCCTTGCGGAGGTTGTTCTGGGTGTCGAGATATGTCAAGGCGTTGCGCATCTGCTCCAGGGAGAGCGGGTTGGTGTCACGAGACATGTCATGATCGACGTACTGGTCATACCATTCGGCCTTGTCAGCGGCACCGGTCAGCATCGATACGGCTTCCTGGGCGTTCTTTTTCTGCGTGGCTGTGAACTGGCTGCCGCCGATGATGTAGTTCATGAAGCCGAGCATACCCTGGCTGATTACATTCTGGTCTACGGTCATGTTCGACTTGAGGTCAGCAATCTGCTGGTTAAGCTTCTCGACCTCGGCGTTTGCGGTATCGTAAGCGTTTTTCGCGTCGGTTACTTCAGCACGAGCCTGATCGAACTCGTTGTGCTTCTGCTGACGGACCTCGACGAGTCGGTCGTACTCCGCCTTCTTGTCTGCTTCGGTCTGCTGGGCCTGCTCGTATGCGGCCTTGGCGGCGTCGCGCTCGCTGGCGGCGGCGTTGTACTCCTTGTTTGCCGCATCGTATGCAGACTGGGCAGATGCCACAGCAGCGTTGGCGGCGTTGGCCTTCTCCTGCGCGGCAGCGACGGCAGCCTGGGCGGCCTGCAGATTTGTCTGTGCGGTGGCGTCGGCATCCGTCGCGGCATTGAGCTCCGCCTGCGCGGTCTTGAGCTCACCAGCAGCAGCTTTCTTGACGGCCTCAAGCGCACTCAGGTCAACACCCGTACCCGAGACGGCAGCATCGAGCGCGGCCTGCGCCTGGTTGAACTTCTGCTGGGCGTTATCGCGCGCGGTGGTTGCGGCTGCGAGAGCAGCGGCAGTCTCCTGCTTCTTGGCCTGGGCAGTCGTCAAAGCCGCCTCGGTATTCTGCTTTTCCTGCTGGGCACTGGCCTCGGCAGCCTTGGCCTGGTCCAGATTGGCCTGTGCAGTAGAAACGGCCTTATTGGCGTCATCGAGCTTTGCCCGCGCGTCCTCGACGGCCTTCTTGGCGACCTCGTACTCGTCCATACCCATGGCCTCGAGCTTGGCCTGGGCATCATCGAGGGCCTTCTTGGCCTCATCCTGCTTTGCCTTGGCGTCCTTGAGCGCCTGGGTCTTATCCTCGACACTCTTGTTGGCCTGTTCGAGCTGATCGTTCAGGTCGCCCAGCTTCTTCTGCTGCTGCTCGGTCTTTTCGACGGCGGCTTTGAGCTCGTCAATCTTCTCCTGGAGCGCGGCGACTTCTGCTGCGTTCTGCTCGATTTCGTTGTCGCTCACAGCCTGCGAGGCCTGATTCTTTTGCTGCTGTGCCTGCTTTTGAGACTGGCCCGCCGCGTCGGCCTTCTTCTGAGCCGCATCGTAGGCGGCCTGAGCGTCCTTGAGCTGCTTTGCCGACTCCTCGGCCAGCTGGGCAGCCGTCTTTACGACCGCTTGGTTACCGGCGGCGACGGTGTTCTCTACAGAACTACCCCCCCCCTGAACAGAATCGCCGTTATCGGTTGACGGTGCGGCGATTGCCGCCAGCGGCGACATGAGCGGCTGAGCGATGAGGCCCGCCGTCAAAACGGTTGCGACGGCGCGGTTAGCAACGCCCTTGACGTTGACAGTCTTGGCCCGAGGCCCAAAGTGTTGTGGACTGTAGTTTGCCATGGCTTTCTCCCTTTGACACGGATGTATCCATACGTATCAAACGGTAGCTGTCGATTTTTGAATTCTGTTGCGCAACATTGGCGACCAGCGTATTTTTTGAAATTCACGCTCTCGTGCTTCACAATTTCGTCACATTTGAAGGAGCTGGTGCATCATATTATTGCGGGATCAAATTGAACCTGTGATTTGCATTTGCTCCCGCGTCATCCGCCCTATCGGATTCCGCATCCAACAGACACCTCGTCCGCCACGGTGTAGAGTTAGGACAACGGGCGCGTTGCGCGGCCCGCGCTGGAACGAGGTGGACATGGAACTCGACAAGCAACAGATCGAACGACTGCGTGAGCGTCATCATCGGCGTCACGGCATCCGCCCTGCTCATAGCGAAGCCATGGAAAACGTCACCCGCTTCCTCAAGCGCGCATTCAACATTCGCGAGGGACGCGCGCCCTACCACGTGATTCGCAAGCGCTTTGTAAACGGGGCGCGCCTGACTGGCTCGCACTTATGCATCCTCATCATTGCCATGTTGATCGCGAGCATCGGCCTCGATATCGACTCGGATATCGCCATTGTAGGTGCCATGCTCATCTGCCCGCTCATGGGCTCGGTCCTTGCCACGGCATACGGCATCGCCACGCTCGACCGCGAGATTACCGTCGAAGCCGTCGCCGGCCTTGCGCTGCAAATGGCCTTTTGCCTGGTCACATCCACGTTGTACTTTAAGCTCTCGCCCCTTGGCACCACCACGGCCGCCATCATCGACAACTCGACGCCCACCGTGTGGGACCTCGCTGTCGCGCTCGCCGGCGGCTTTGCAGGCGGCCTAGGCAACTCACGCGACCAGGAACCCGCCACGCTTATCGCGGGCGTGGCCGTGGCAACCGCGCTCATGCCGCCCCTGTGCGCGGCGGGCTATGGCATCGCCATCGCGAGCGGTTCGCTGTTCCTCTCGGCGCTCTACGAGTTTGGCATCAACGTGGTCTTTATCGCGCTCGCGGCCGAAGCCGTACTACTTCTATTGCGCGTGCCGCTCAAGCGCGACCTCAACGGCGACGGCATTGTGACCGCCGAAGAAGATGCCGAGGTCGACGAGCTGTCACGCAAGGTGCGCCGCCGCATTATTGTGGGCACGGTGATCTTTGCCATCCCCTGCATCATCATGACGGCGGGTTCCATTGGCTCGGCACAGGCCGGCGTGCAGGACGGCTACGGTGTCACCGAGACCACACGCGAGCTTGCCGCGGTGCTGCCAGGCTTTAAGGATTACACCGTCGCCGTCGAGACCTCGGCTGCCGAAGGGAACGAGGAAGGCATGGTCGAGCGCGAGGTTGTCGCCCACGTGACGACAAGCGAGACGCTTGGGGCGCACGACCGTCACGTCGCCCGCAAGCTCATTGACCTCAACGTGCCCGAACTCGATCGCGTTGAGTTTGACGTGAAGTGATGCGGGATGTGAGATGGATGCGCGCACAGGCGCGAGTCGGAACGAGGCGCAGACGCGACGCAGGCCGCGAGCAAAAAAGCGGGGCGCGATTCATGTCCGTGCCCCGCTCGCTGTTTTATTGCCGTGAATCAACTGTCCGCATCGACATCGCCAGACCCCACCGTAAACGCCGGACCGGTACTCACCAGATAAAAACGGGTCACCCTGGTATCTCTAAATAGGTAGAGCAAGCCCTGATCGCGTCGGCGTGACAAGTACGCCACGTGGACCGTACCGAATTCTTCACCGTTTTCCTTCTTTAATATCAGGATGTTGGGGTCATCCGTACGCTTAAACTGCCCGTCTGTGCAGATTCCGTCTTGGTCGACCAGCTGCCATCGACAGTTGTCCTCCTCAAGAAAAGCCAGGGTTTCCAGACTCGTTTTGTCATCCCGATAGTAACCATCAATGGCAAACCCTTCGGAAGCACATTCCTGCATATAGGACGTTTCTCGGCTTATAGCAAACAGCCCTGTAGCGCCCAGGAGCACAGCCAGGCAGACCACTGCAAGGGTTATTGAGATAGTGCGGCGGCCCATGCTAGCCCAGCCGATAGTTGCTTAACGGAGCGTGAAACATACCTGGAACCTCCGATATCAGGGGGAACGTCGCCTATGGCCTGCCGGCAATCATATGTTTCCAACATCAAACCATATGGTTACAACTCGTTGGAGATAGGTTCCATGAACGGACGATAATTTGCGGCGAACGGCTACATATATTCATTATCTCAGGGTTCTGGAGGCAATTTTTGGTGCCACCGAGACGTTGTTTTCGGAAGTATGCGGCAAATTCCGGAGCCCTCGAGCACACCCCGGTTTTTCACCAATAAAACCGCAGGTACAAAGCTTGGGCATATCCAGTGTGCTCGGCCTATTCAAATTTTGCCGCATACTTCCGAAATCCGAGTCCGCTGAAGGCGCCTGCAACGCTATTTACGCAACATATGTGCAATAAAAACGGGTGGCAGCCGGTACGGCTACCACCCGTTTGTCTCATATCCAGCACAAAGCAGGCCAGTTACTTCTTAATGCCGCGTCCCAGGCGCTCGGCGACCGATGCCACGGCCTCCTCGCTGGCCGGCCCGCAGCTCACACAGCCGTCATGAGCACGCATCTGGCCGGTGACCTCGTCCATCGCGAGCGGCGCCACCTTCTCGAGCTTAAAGCCCTTACCGGCGCGCATGTTCTCCTTGGCCACACTGATCATGAGCTTAATGCGGTTGAGCTGGTTGACCTCGGACGCGCCGGGGTCGTAGTCCACCGCGACGATGTTGCTCTCGGGGTGCTGACGGCGCAGCTCCTTGATCACGGCCTTACCCACCACATGGTTAGGCAGGCACGCGAAGGGCTGCGTGCAGATGATGTTGGGCGCGCCATGGTCAATCAGGTCGAGCATCTCGGCCGTGAGCAACCAGCCCTCGCCCATGTTGTTGCACACCGAAAGCACCGTGCGGGCCTTGTCGGCCATGGTGCCGATGCGCTCGGGCGCCTCAAAGCGGCGGGACTTCTCGAGCAGCTCTTCCACCGGCGTGCGCATCCAGTCCACAAGCTTGATGAGCGCCTGCATACCAGCGCGCGTGGTAGCAGAGCTTCCCAACTCGTCCTTCTGCAGCTCGGCGTTGCTCATGGAGTACAGGAAGAAGTCGAGCAGACCCGGCACCACGGCCTCGCAGCCCTCGCGCTCGATCACGTCGACCACGTGGTTGTTGGCCGTAGGGTGGAACTTGACCAAGATCTCGCCAACTACGCCCACGCGCGGCTTGGTGCCCTCGCCCACGAGCGGCATGGTGTCGAACGCGCGGATGGCCTCGCGGCACAGCTTGGTGTAGTTGTGGCGGTTGAACTTAGGCGCCAGCTTGCGAGCACGCGCCATGTACTCCTCGTAGAGTGCGTTCGCCGCACCGGGCGTGGCCTCGTACGGACGGCAGCGGTAGAGCATCTGCATCATCACGTCGCCAAAGAGCACCGCGTAGACTGCCTGCTTAAGCAGCGCCGGCGTAATCTTAAAGCCGGGGTTGTCCTCGCCGAGCGCCACTGCCGAAAGCGAGATCACCGGAATCTCGGGGTGGCCGCTCTCGCGCAGGGCCTTGCGGATGAGCGCGATGTAGTTGGTGGCACGGCAGCCGCCGCCGGTCTGGCTGATGACCACGGCCGTCTTGGACAGGTCGTACCG
>DXZZ01000053.1:5831-7919 GCA_019419425.1 Collinsella sp.
GTCCAGGTCGTTGCGCATCGTCACAAAACGGGCGACGGCGTACAGGCGGCTGTGGTACATCCACTGGTCGACCACGCGGATGGGGCGCTCGGGCTTTACCAGATGCGCGAGCGAATCCTCGGTAAAGACCGCAAAGCCAAAGCTCGAGATAAGCTCGGGCAGGGCGTGGTTGATCTCGGGGTCGTTATGGTAGGGACGACCGGCGAGCACGATGCCGTGACCGCCGTGGTCCTCGACCCACTTAAGAGCCTCCTCGCCCATGGTCTGGATGTCCTCGTGGAAACGCGCATCGGCCTCAAAGGCGGCGTTGACGGCGGCATCGACCTCGGAACGCGTGATCTTGGGCCCACGCACGCGACCGCGACCGGCTTGCGCATCGGCCACACGGTCGACGGCGAGCACCTGGTACAGACGGCGCTTGAGCTCGGTCTTGTCATGATAGGGCACAAACGGGTACAGGAACTCGATATTCTGCTCGCGAATCTCATCGATATTGAGCGCCAACGCCGTGGGGTAGCTCATGACGATGGGGCAGTTGTAGCAGTTACCGGCCGTCGGGTCCTCCTTGCGCTCCCAGCGCACGCACGGCATCCAGATAAAGTCGACATCGCGGTCGATGAGGTTCATAACGTGGCCGTGGCTCATCTTTGCCGGGTAGCACACGCTCTCGGACGGCATGGACTCGATGCCCGCCTGGTAGGTCTTTTTGCTCGACTGGTCGGACAGCTGCACGCTAAAGCCCAAGCGCGTAAAGAACGCGTGCCAGAAGGGGTAGTTCTCGTACATGTTGAGCGCGCGCGGGATGCCGACGGTGCCGCGCGGGGCCTCGTCGGGGCTCAGCACCTCGCGGTTAAAGAGCAGATCGTTCTTCTTTTTGAAGAGGTTGGGCGCCTCGGTCTTTTGCTTTTTGTGGCCGGCACCCTTCTCGCAGCGGTTACCGGTAATGAAGCGCCTGCCGCCGCCAAAATCGTTGACGGTGAGCTGGCAGTTGTTGGAGCAACGGCCGCAGCGGACATGCTTTTGCGTCACGGTGAGGTGCGCAATGTCCTCGGCCGAAAGGATGGTCGAGGTGCCGTCGGCGCCGGCGCGATCGCGGGCGAGCAGGGCCGCACCGTAGGCGCCCATGCAGCCGGCGATGTCGGGACGCACGGCATGAACGCCGGTGAGCTGCTCAAACGCGCGCAGTGTGGCGTCGGACATAAAGGTGCCACCTTGGACGATCACTTGGCTGCCGATCTCCTTGGGATCGCGCAGCTTAATAACCTTGAACAGGGCATTCTTGATGACGGAATAGGACAGGCCGGCCGCGATGTCGCCCACCGTGGCACCTTCCTTTTGCGCCTGCTTGACACGCGAGTTCATGAAGACCGTGCAGCGGCTGCCCAGGTCGACGGGGGCCTTGGCATGGATGGCGGCGTCGGCGAACGCGCGCACGTCCATGTTCATGGACACGGCGAAGCTCTCGATGAAGCTGCCGCAGCCCGATGAGCAGGCCTCGTTGAGCATAATGTGCTCAATCACGCCGTCCTTCACGCGCAGGCACTTCATGTCCTGGCCGCCGATGTCCAGGATAAACTCGACACCGGGCAGGAATGCCTTGGCGCCGCGCAGGTGCGCGACGGTCTCGATCTCGCCGGAGTCGGCCTTGAGGGCCTCGATGAGCAGCGCCTCGCCGTAGCCCGTGGTGGTCACGTGGCCGATGGTGCAGCCCGCGGGGATGTGGTTGTAGAAATCGGCCATGATGACCTTGGCCGTGCCCAGGATGTCACCGTTGTTGTTGCCATACCAGGTGTGCAGCAGCTGGCCGTCCTCGCCTACGAGCGCGGCCTTCATGGTCGTGGAACCGGCGTCGATGCCAATGAACACGCGGCCGGTGTAGCCGTCGAGCTTGCCCTTGGGGACGACTTCCTGGTCGTGGCGGGTTTTGAACTCGGCAAAGTCCTCGTCGGTGGCAAAGAGCGGATCCAGACGCTCGACCTCGGCACCCTGTGTGTCACCCAGAGCATCGATAGCCTCAATGAGCTGCGGGAACGTGCTGAGCTTGTTGGACTCGTGCGCCATGGCGGCGCCGCTCGCCACAAACAGGTG
>DXZZ01000053.1:8019-9410 GCA_019419425.1 Collinsella sp.
TCGAAGTAGATGATCTTGGCGTCCTCGCCGCCCAGCTCGATGGCGACATCGGTGGCCGGGATAAGGGTCTCGACGGCGCGTTTGCTGGCGATGACCTCCTGGACAAACTCCAGGTCGAGCCACTGGGACAGCAGCAGGCCGCCCGAGCCGGTAATGGCGCAGGTCATCTGGGCCGTCGGCAGCACGGTCGCGGCACCCTCGAACAGGTCGCGGGCGCAGGCACGGACGTCGGTGTGATGGCGCTGGTACTTGGCGTAGACGATCTGGTTGTCGTCGTTGAGCACGGCAAGCTTAACGGTAGTGGAACCCACGTCGATGCCCAGGTGCAGGTTGCCACGAGCGTTCTCGGGGTTGAAGATCGCGCCTTCGGGGGCGTGGGCGGCGGCTACGGGCTCAGCGGCGGTAGCGGGCTCGCCAGTGACGGACGCCTCCCCTGCCGCGTTCTTGGCATCGGCAACTGCCTCGGCAACTTTCTCGGCTGCCGCGGTCGCGGCCTTCTGCGCGGCGTCCACCACGGCGGGCGCGGCCTCGCGTGCGGCAGCGACCATGCGGTCCTTAATGCCCTCGACGAGTTTGCTCATTGTCTCTCCTCTTAGTTGTTGGACTCGACGGTTGCGGCGGTGTCGACCGCGTCCTCGAGCTGCAAGTTCAATAGCTTCATGCCGTATTCCGGCACGTTGATATCGATGGGTTGGCCATACAGGTCGCCGGGGCGCACAAAAGCGAGCACCGTCATAATGCGCGCCATGGCCTCGGGCGATTCGGTGAGCCCACGCTCAAACCAGCGCTGAATCATGCCGACCTCGGCACTCACGACGTAGGTGACGTAGTAGTCAAAGAACGTGCCCAGCGCCAGGCCCAAAATGCCCGTCTGCGCACGCGGCACCACAGCCTCACGCGCGGTGTCGATAATCCTTTTAATAAAGGCCTGGTCGCCGCCCGGACCCAGCAGCGCACCGATTAAGTCGCGGTTGGCCGCAAGATAACGCAGCAGCTCAACCGAACCGGGCGCCGGCTCGAGCTCGTCAATGTTACGGTAAAGATCGGGCAGCTGAGCTGAGGTGATGAGCTCAATGCGCTCACGGATCTCGGCCAGCAAGCCGTCCTCGATTTGATTGATAAAGTCGGGAATATCGCGATAGTGCGAATAGAACGTGCGGCGCGTAAGGCCAGCACGCTCGGTGAGCGACGCGACATTAATGCGCGAAAGGTCGCCGCTTTCGGCAAGCTCGCTGGCAAGTGCCTGGCGAAGGGCACGCTGCGAGCGAAGGGACCGGCGATCGCATTTCTCGAGCTGGGACAAGCGTCCTCCTTGTTACTCAGCCTGTGCGCTATTGCACAGTGCGAGTATTATTGCACACCGTGTGCATCAACACGTAAAGGCAATATTT
>DXZZ01000053.1:9510-11653 GCA_019419425.1 Collinsella sp.
CCATTGGAGCAGCAGGCGTCAAGCGCCAGGCCCGTAAAGCCATGCTCGCCGATCGGCAACGTCGAGCGTCCAGTCGCGGGAACCACATGCAGGCCAGCCTCAGTCAGCTCGCGAATGGCGCGGCGGATAGTCCTATCTGCCTCGTGCAGGGCGTTAAGCAGCGTTCCGTCTAAGTCACTCGCGAACATCTTGATCATGGGCATGCCTCTCCTTCGTCTGCACGTTATTTTAGACGAAAGAGAGGCATGCCCATGCAAGGGTGTTCCAACGCGCCAGGACATTCGCTTCCGCAAAGCAACGGTGCCCCAGCGCGTTAAGACAATCGCCACAAGCAACTTTTCAGCCGATAAAACAGCGCCGTCGTCAACGTCAGCACCGCCAGCATGCCTGCGAATACAATCGCCGGTGTCCATCGATCATATGCAACCCCGTACGTCAATTGGCCGATAGGTATTGCGCAGGAAAGGACCATGTAAACGACCGAAAGCACTTTTCCGCAGAGCTCAGTCGGCACTACCCGCTGAACAAACGCGATGATTTCAACCGACGCAATGCTTGCCCACACCATGATCCATGCCGAACCAACCGCAAACACGGTGAACACGCATGCATCTGCGCCGAACAGTTGCGCGACAATAATCGGTGCGACTCCAAAACAGATCATCGCAACATATCGACATATGCTATTGAGAGAAAAGCGATGCGGCCAAATGCCGACCAAGCCACTGCCGGTAAGACCACCCAGGCCCAGAGCAACCTCAACTATCCCAACGCAGGACGATTGCATGCCGAGATGCTTTGTAACAATAATGGGAGCGCCAATCGTTAGCCCAACCAACGCAAGGTTCAAAACTGCCGCAAGCAAAATCACAGCGACCAATGATGCATTTTGCAACAGATACCGAATCGACTCCCGAAAATCGTTTCGGCATGTCGTACGAGTCGCGCCGTCTCCCATCGTTTCAGATGAGGCATTTTGCTTGAGTACGCCACCAAACAACAGAGCTGAAATCGCAAACGTTACCGACGCGATTGTGCAAAGAGCATCGATGCCAAAGCACCCATAGACTGCCGTCCCGACCACAGGACCCAAGATATTGCTCACCATGGTCACCTGCGAAACCAATGCAGTGGCCCGCTCAACCTTCTTTTCACCCGCCATGCGCACCGTCTCAATTTGGAGCATTGGCTTTAGCAGCGATTGAACACCATATTGAACACAAAGTATCGCTACTACGACGACCGCAAGAGGCAACGAGCGCTTCATGGGGATAGACAGCAGTGATGCAGTCATCAGAGCAATGCCGAGGGCCACGAGGACCTCGCGATGTCTTCCCCTATCCGCCAAGATTCCGCCAGCCGGAGTTGCAAGTACGCCGGGTATGAACGCTATCGCCGCGACGACGCCATATAACGTTGACGATCCACTGCGATCGAACAAGTAAAGTGGATACGCAAAGCACAGCGCCGACAGCATCGAATACGTGCACAGCTGCGCAACCAGAAGTTCCGCGAGCCTGATTGACCGCACTGTTTTTGATTTCAACGAGACACCGACGTCTCTCAGCCCAGCCATAAGCCCACCCCCTATACATACCACTAGTATGTATTTAATGACTTGAAAAGGGCAGCCGTGGCTACCCTCACAAATCAATTACATACCGTTGGTATCTATATTACCACCCGGCGCAGTCCCATACGTCCCAAATCTGCGCCGTTGTCTGGAGCACTTCCTCGCCCAAATCGAGTCCCACCGCAGAGGCCATCTGCGCCAAACATTGAGCGCGAGCGAGCATTCGATCCTTGGGTTCAAGCGGACGAAACAGTGGCAGCAACCAGAGATTCGCCAGCAACGATACGGCCTCTGCCGCTTCGCGCGGGCATTCGCACGCAATGGATCCGTCGGCGATGCCCTCCTCGATCACTGGCAAGAGACAGCCATCGGCCGACTCGTCAAATGAGCCCTGGTACTGCATCGCCAGTAGGCGCGAGCTTTTTACCGGATCTGCTGCAGGACGCATACGTGCCCATAGCTCAATTTGTGGAACAACGGACTCGGGAGCGTACAGTCGCTTGAGCTTTTGGGCTCCGGTCATATTACCGACGCCAAGCATCGAGCGGCGGCGCTCAACAATCGGAGTCA
>DXZZ01000054.1:0-11077 GCA_019419425.1 Collinsella sp.
ACGATGGCCACAACCGTCCAAATACCAAACTGGCCAAGGACAAGCAGGTTGTAGAACTGGTTGATGAACAGGCCGATCACCCAAGCGAAGGCGCACTCATAGCCGATGGCAATCGCGGTCCACTTGCCGGAGTCCATCTGGTTGCGGATAGTACCCATGGCGGCAAAGCACGGGGCGCACAGCAGGTTGAAGGCACCGAAGGCCACGCAGGCGCCCATGGTCGGGAACATGCCGGCGAACGCGGTCCATAGGCTCGGGTCGGTCTCGGCGGCGTCGGCCACGGACAGCAGCGAGCCGGCGGTGGCGACGACGTTCTCCTTGGCGACAAGGCCCGAGACAGTCAGCGCGGTTGCCTGCCAGGTGCTAAAGCCGAGCGGGGCGAAAATCCAAGCGACCAGGTTGCCGAGCATGGCAAGCACGGAGTAGTCCATGAACTCCTCGGGGATGCCGTCCATCGCAGGCAGGAAGCCAAAGGAACCGTTGTAGCTACCAAAGTTGGACAGGAACCAAACCACGACAGTGGATGCAAAGATGACCGTGCCGGCCTTCTTGATAAAGGCCCAGCAGCGCTCCCACACGTGCAGCGCCCAAGAGCGGATCGCCGGGAAGTGGTAGGCGGGAAGCTCCATGACGAACGGCGTCGGGCGACCGGCGAAGAGCTTGGTTTTCTTGAGCATGAGGCCCGAGGCGATGACGGCAAAGACGCCCAGGAAGTAGAAGAGCGGGCTGATCCATGCGGCCGTGGTGGAAGAATCGCCGATGATGGAACCCATGAGCAGGGCAATGATCGGCAGCTTGGCGCCACAGGGGATGAACGTAGTGGTCATGACCGTCATGCGACGGTCCTTCTCGTTCTCGATGGTCTTGGTGGCCATGACGCCGGGGACGCCGCAGCCCGAGGACACGAGCATGGGGATGAAGGACTTACCGGACAGGCCAAAGCGGCGGAACACTCGGTCCATGATGAAGGCGACGCGGGCCATGTAGCCGCAGTCCTCCAGGAAGGACAGCATCACAAAGAGCAGGAACATCTGCGGCACAAAGCCGAAGATGGCACCCAGGCCGCCGACGATACCGTCACAGACGAGCGAATCGACCAGGCCACCGTCCTCGGTGCCGCCCGCCACAAGGGCGTCGTGCACCACGGTGGTGATACCCGGGACATAGGGGCCGTACTGCGCCGGGTCAATCGAGTCGGCGGCGTCACCCGCAGCCTCGACAGCTGCGTCGTAGGCGTCGCGGCCCTGGCCGAGCACATACCAACCGTCGGTGCCAAAGAGCTGGTCGTTGGTGAAGTCGGTTACCGTGCCGCCCAGGGTGGAAACGGCGATGTAGTACACGCAGAACATGATGACCACAAAGATCGGCAGACCCAGGATACGGTTGGTAACCACGCGGTCGATCTTCTCGGAAGTGCTCATCTTGGCCGGAGCCTTGGTGAGGCACTCGTCAATGATGTGGGCAATCACGCTGTAACGCTCGCCGGTGATGATGGACTCGGCGTCGTCGTCGCAGTCCTGTTCGCACTGGGCGACCAGCTGCTCCACGCGAGCGGCCTTCTCCTTGGTGAGGTTGATGAGCTTGCAGGCGTCCGCGTCGCGCTCAAACAGCTTGACAGCGTAGTAGCGACGCTTGTTGGCGGGAACGCTCGCCGGCAGGTTGTTCTCGATGTGGTCCAGAACGTCCTCGATGGAGGAATCGAACTTGTGCTCCGGCACCTGGCCCTTGGAAGCAGCAGACTTCTTGACCTGCTCGAACAGCTCCTTGATACCCTTGTTTTTAAGGGCCGAGATCATCATGACCGGGCAGCCGAGCTTCTTGGAAAGCTTGTCCGTGTCGATCTTGTCGCCGTTTTTCTCCACGAGGTCGGCCATGTTGAGGGCGACGACCACGGGCAGGCCGGTCTCGATAACCTGAAGCGCCAGGTACAGGTTGCGCTCGAGGTTGGTGGCATCGACCACCTGGACGACGACATCGGGCTCGCCACTCATGAGGTAATCGCGCGAGCACTGCTCCTCGGGGCTGTAGGGGGAAAGCGAGTAGATGCCAGGGAGGTCCGTGATGGTAACGTTCTTGTCGCTTAGGAGCTTGGCTTCTTTTTTCTCAACCGTGACGCCGGGCCAGTTGCCAACGTAGCCGTTGGCGCCGGTGATCAGGTTGAAAAGCGTGGTCTTGCCGCAGTTGGGGTTACCCGCCAGCGCGACATGGATCTGAGAATCCGCCATTCAATCCTTCTTCCTTGTGTGCCCGCGCTGCTTTCTCCGCACGGGCTGGATAATGTGCTTCAACATTGCAAATTTAAGTTAGAAAAACCTAACTTTATCTGCATAAATAGTTGCCGCGGGCCCTTACTGGACCTCGACGACGGCAGCCTCCTCCTTGCGGATGGAAAGCTCGTAGCCGCGCACGTTGATCTCGACCGGATCTCCGAGCGGTGCAACCTTAACGACCTTGAACGAAGTGCCCTTGATGAGGCCCAGGTCCATAAGGTGACGGCGAAGCGCGCCCTCGCCGTGAAGCTTGACGATGGTAGAGCTCTCGCCCACCTTAACGTCACCCAACGTCTTCATATTCTTTTCCCCCTTTCAGCTTTTATGAAATGCTGCGAACTAACCGACAGTCATGATGTGCATGGCGACCTTGGTATCAATGCCAAAGCGCGCGCCGAGCACGGTGACGATGATATTGGCGCCACTCGAGCTCACCACGTGAACCTCACTGCCCTCGACAAAGCCGAGGTCCTTGAGGTGGTGCTTCATGTCCTCATTGCCCTTTACACGAGACACGTGCACGGTTTCGCCCGCTTTCACCATCGAAAGCGGCATGGCCGGCATCTGCGGTCCGCAAGACATGAGTGTGCTCCTAACGTCAGTTCGTCCTCAACATCGACGCAGCAAAAGTTAACCACGTCTATGTTCGCTACAGTAAACTAGCACGTGGTTAACTTTTTGGAAAGGGTCCCTATTCAGTTTTCGAAAAAGTTTCCCATACGAAACAGATGTGAAAAAGGGACTGTCCCTTCGTCACATTGTTGCGCTTTAGAGCGAGAGGTTTCTGATCGACATGACGCACGAGGCCTCATCCACGCCCGAAACGCGGAACACAATATCCTCGCCGAACTCGCCGTAAAGAGCCATGAGCCCCATCACATCGCGGCCGTCGGTATGGCGGTCGCCGATGCTGACCGACACGTCGCTACGGTGCTTGGCAATGATGTCGTAGAGCAGCGCAACCGGGCGGGCATGCAGTCCCAACGGATCTTTAATCGTCTTTGTAAACTCGACCATGTCCCCTCCCGCGGCATCGCTTATTCGGCCGGCAAACCCAGCCACGTGGTAGTTATTGTAGCGTTAGATGCTTGTCGGGACCCGCTAGAAAGCTCATCTCACTCTGGGCGCGAATTCTGGGACGCAGTTTCCGCGACGCCCAGTCAACCTATGCCCTCGCAACGCCCGCGCATAAAAAACGAGGGAAGGCACACGTCCTTCCCTCGTTGCAAGCAATAGGTAGCTGCTCGCCTACATCAGGCGCAGGCTGACGTCCTTGAGCTGGGCGCCGCTAACGGTACTCGGGGCGCCCGACATGAGGTCGGAGCCGCTGGCCGTCTTGGGGAACGCCATGACGTCGCGAATGGAGTCGGAGCCGGTGAGCAGCATGCACACGCGGTCCAGGCCCAGGGCGAAACCGCCCATCGGGGGCGCGCCAAACTTGAGCGCCTCCATGAGGAAGCCAAACTGCGACTCGGCACGCTCCTCGGTAAAGCCCAGGAGCTTGAGCATGGACATTTGCATCTCGGCGTTGTGAATACGCATACCGCCGCCACCGGCCTCAAAGCCGTCCATGACAAAGTCGTAGGTGCACGAACCGGCTGCCAGCGGGTCGGCCTCGATCTTGGCGATGTCGGTCTCGGTCGGCAGGGTAAAGGGCTGATGCTCGGCTGCATAGGCCTTGCGATCCTCGTCCCAATGGAACAGCGGGAAGTTGACGACCCACAGGAAGTCGTGGCCCTCGCGCTTGATCTCGAGCGCGTTGGCCATGTGGGAGCGCATGCCGCCCAGGATCTCGTCGGAAAGCAGGCGCGGGCCGGCGGCGAACATCACGAGGTCGCCGGGCTCGACGTCCATACGCTCGCGCAGAGCCGCCATCTCCTCGTCCGAGAAGAACTTGACGATGGGGCTGTTGATGGAGCCGTCCTCGCGGAAGGCGATCCAGGCCAGGCCCTTGGCGCCAAACGTGGAGGCCACGCCGGCAAGCTTATCGATCTTGGCACGTGCCCAGGCACCGGCGCCCTTGGCGTTGATGGCCTTGACGACGGAACCCTCCTCGTTTGCGGCGGTCGCAAAGACCTTAAACTTGGAGTTGGCAAAGATATCGGTCAGGTCGACCAGGTGCATGCCATAGCGGGTATCGGGCTTGTCGGAGCCATAGGTGTCCATGGCCTCCCAGTAATCCATGCGGCGCAGCGGCGTGGGCATCTCGACGCCCATGCGACCGAAGGCATCGGACAGGACCTCTTCGAGCGCGCTCATGACATCATTCTGGTCCACGAAGGACATCTCGATATCGACCTGGGTGAACTCGGGCTGACGGTCGGCACGCAGGTCCTCGTCGCGGAAGCACTTGGCGACCTGGTAGTAGCGCTCAACGCCACCGACCATGAGCAGCTGCTTTAGGAGCTGCGGGGACTGCGGCAGGGCGTAGAAGTTACCCGGCTGGATGCGGCTGGGGACGATGAAGTCGCGGGCGCCCTCGGGCGTGGACTTGAACAGGGAGGGCGTCTCGACCTCCATGAATTCACGGTTGTGCAGCGCCTCGCGAATGGCAAAGGTGAAGTCGGAGCGCAGCTTGAGGTTGGCCATCATCTCGGGACGGCGGAGGTCCAAATAGCGATAGCGCAGGCGGGTGTCCTCGCTGGTCTCGATACCGTCCTCGATCTGGAACGGCGGGGTGACGGACGTGTTGAGCACCTCGGCGTGGTCGGTCAGGACCTCGATCTCGCCGGTCGCGAGCTTTGCGTTGGTGGTCTCCTCGCCACGGGCGCGCACGACACCGTGGATCTTGATGGGCCACTCGGGACGCATGGTCTCGGCGATTTTAAAGGCGTCGCCGTCAGAGTGCTCGGGGTCGAAGGTGAGCTGCGTGATGCCCTCGCGGTCGCGAAGGTCGCAGAAGATAAGGCCGCCGTGGTCGCGGCGACGGCTCACCCAACCGGTGAGGGTGACCTCTTCGCCCACGTTCTCGAAGCGAAGCTCGCCGCAGGTACGGGTGTGCATGGAATGCTCATCGATGGGACGGGTCTGGCTCATACCAGTGATCCTCCTTTATGGATCTGTGCCGCCCCGTGTCGTTCCGGGCGGCGTCGTACAGATTTGCCCAGCCTGCGTAAACCGCGCAGCCGAACGTGGCGTTCTATCTTATCGCACCCGCGTCGATGTGCCGCGAAAAAGTAGCTCTTGTCCAAAGACTTGACGGAGACGAAACAATTGACGCAGCCTGGCCGTCGCCAAGGCGCGCCGCGTGCGACAATGTGCCCCAATACAACCGCACTCGGAAAGGCCCGTCATGACCGCACGCCTCATCGTTATGGATATCGACTCCACGCTCATCAACCAGGAAGTCATCGACCTGTTGGGCGAAGAGGCCAGCGTGGGCGAGCAAGTTGCACAGATCACCGAACGCGCCATGCGCGGCGAGCTTGACTTTAAGCAGGCGCTCGAGGAACGCGTGGGGCTGCTTGCCGGCTTGGATGAGAGTGTGTTCGAGCGCACCTTTGCGCGCGTGACGTTTACCCCCGGCGCGCTGGAGCTTGTGCGCTCGGCGCACAGCAAGGGCTGGAAGGTCGGCGTGGTAAGCGGCGGCTTCCACGAGGTCGCCGATAAGATCGTGGCCGCCGCGGGCATCGACTTTTGCCTGGCAAACCGTTTGGAGGTCGTAGACGGCAAGCTCACCGGCAAGCTGGCGGCAGATATTGTGACCAAGGAGTCCAAGCTCATCCAGCTGCTGGATTGGGCCGTTGAGTGTGGTGTCGATATGGCCCATACCGTCGCGATCGGTGACGGCGCCAACGACATCCCCATGATTCAAGCCGCGGGCACCGGCATCGCATTTTGCGCCAAGCCCAAGACGCGCAAGGCCGCCCCGTTTGCCATCGACGAGCGCAACCTCATGCTCGCCATGGACATCATCCTGCGCGACTAGTCGATCCATCGAACAACAGCATCAAATCCTCTATGTCTAGTTTCCGAACAATTTTGTTCTAATGTTCGGAAACATACCCTTTGAGTGCTAGACTTTGCGCCGTCGAAGGGAACATATATGGATAAGCGAGATCTTGAGCAATTGCTGAGCGATGTTGCCGGCGGGGCAGTCACCCCTGCCGACGCCCTCACGCGCATCCAGACGGTTCCGACCGCCGATTTGGGCTTTGCGCAGCTCGATCTTTCGCGCGGGGTGCGCCAGGGAGCCGGCGAGGTTGTCTACGGCGCCGGTAAAACCGCCGAGCAGATTGCCGCCATTATCGAAGCGCTGCGCGATGCCGGCCAGGAGCGCATCCTGGTCACGCGCTTGGACGCCGAGAAGGCAACCCGTACCTCGGAGCTCCTCGACAACGGCATCGACCTGGGATATATCCCGGACGCACAGCTCGCCCTCGTGGGCGGCAAGCCCTCCCCCACCGGCAACGGACGCATCGTTGTCGCCTGCGCCGGCACGAGCGACTTACCCGTCGCCGAAGAAGCCGCGTTGACGGCCGAATTCTATGGCAACGAGGTCGACCGCCTCTACGACGTAGGTGTCGCCGGCCTGCACCGCTTGCTCGCGCATGCCGAGGAACTTGCTCAGGCGCAGGTGGTCATCGCCATCGCCGGCATGGAGGGCGCCCTGGCGAGCGTTATCGGCGGTCTGGTGAGCTGCCCGGTCATCGCCGTTCCCACCAGCGTGGGCTACGGCGCAAATTTTGGAGGCGTAGCCGCGCTGCTCGCCATGCTCAACTCCTGCGCCAGCGGCGTTTCGGTCGTCAATATCGACAACGGCTTTGGTGCCGCCTACCAGGCAAGTCTTATCAATCATCTGAGCGCCGGCACATCCTGCGCCCGTTAAGGAGCATTCCATGTCCAACCATCAGCACACGCTTATCATCGACGGCACTTCGGGCATCAGCGGCGATATGACCGTCGCGGCCCTGCTCGACCTGGGCGCCAGCGAGGAGCACCTGCGCGAACAGCTCGCCACGCTGCCGGTCGACGGCTTTTCGATCGCCGTCGCGCGCGTAAACAAGCACGGCATCGACGCCTGCGATTTCGACGTCCAGCTTGCAGAGGGCCTCGAGAACCACGACCACGATATGGCCTGGCTCTACGGCAACGAAGTGCCTGCCGAGCACGCCCATGAGCACGAGCGCCATCATCATGACCATGTCGAACATGATCACTGCCACGAGCACGAGCACGAGCACGACCATGGGGAGCACGGTCATGGCCACGAGGGTCACCATCACGCCCACCACCATCACCACCGTTCTTTGGCGGACGTCACCGCCATCATAGATGGCTCGCAGCTAAGCGATGGCGCCAAGCATCGCGCGCTCGCCATCTTTACCGCGCTCGCCGCCGCCGAGGCCAAGGCCCACGGCAAAACGCCCGAGACCGTCATGTTCCACGAGGTGGGCGCCGTCGACTCCATCGTCGACGTCTGCTCCGTCGCCATCTGCCTCGATGACCTGGGTATTGAGGACATCGTGGTTGAGTCGCTCTCCGAGGGTCACGGCACCATCCACTGCGCCCACGGCCTTATGCCCATCCCGGTGCCCGCCGTCGTCAACCTATGCCAAGCAGGCAATATCGCCCTCACGCCTGCACCGGTTGCCGGCGAGCTCGTGACGCCCACGGGCGCCGCCATCGTCGCCGCACTGCGCACGTCCGGGCACCTGCCAGCCCGCTACCGCATCGAGGCCGTCGGCTACGGCGCCGGCAAACGCCCCTACGAGGGTTGCTCCGGCACGCTCCGCTGTCTGCTCGTTCACGCGGACGCATAGCGATGGATGCCCGCAAGAAAAAAAGCCGCGCCGCCATCGTCGCAGCATTCTCCGAGCTCCTGCGCGAGGAGGACTACAGCAAGATCACCGTCGGCGACATCATCGCGCGCGCTCACGTAGGCCGCGCGACATTCTACGGTCTCTTTAAGAGCAAAGACGACCTACTGTCCGAGCTCGTGAGCGACATCTGCACCCACGCTCTCGACGACGATGGCACACCGCTCGACGACCCACTCGTGCAGGTCGAGCATATCCTCAACAACCTCTGGGAACGCCGTCAGGGCGTTCGAGCCCTCGTAGCCGGTGCCGGCTCACGCGTCTTCGCCGACTGCTTACGCAAGACCATCATGTCACGAGCAGCCGAAACCGTCCCTACCGACCCAAACGGCCCCGCCGCTACCATGGACCGAAGCTTCCTACTACACCACATAGCCTCAAGCTTCGTAGCCACCGTCCAATGGTGGGCCTGGCACAACTTCCAAGCCCCAAAAGAGGACGTAGCCAAAGACTACCTATCAGCCGTAAAACCCCTCTTCGGCTAAGTAAGAAGCCCATCCCAAAGCATCACCCCAACCCAGGGCGCCACGCATCCCAAAGTGTCAACAACAGCTCAACGCCCCTATCAGCAACAAGCCCCTCCCATCCAAATTCAGATATATGTTGGGTTGCTTGCTCGAGCGCAGCAAAGATCCCGCAGCTGGCCGCATGGGGTAACTTCCCAGCGCATTCCGCAGGACGCAAAAAGGCTCGCCGCACGAAGTGCGCAGCGAGCCTTTTTGCATGTCCGAGGACGCGCTGGGAAGTTACCCCATGCGGCCAGCGGACAACTATGTAGCCTTCGACTAGAACATGCCCAAGAAGCCATGCACAAACAGCGCGGCCACAATAGCACCGACAAACGGCGCGATGCCAGGAACAAGCAGGCCGTACTTCCAGTTGTTGTCAGCCTTGTTCTTAATCGGCAGCACCTGATAGGCCATGCGAGGACCAAGGTCACGTGCCTGGTTCATGGCGAAGCCAGTGATGCCGCCCATGCCCATGCCAACAGCCCAAACAATCAGACCGACGCAGATGGCGAGCATCAGAACGTTCTCGCCGGCGCGGCTAGCGGCAGCAAGGATGGCACTGATGAACACAAAGGTGCAGATAGCCTCGCAGAAGAAGTTGCGGGCATAGTTCGTACCCTCGGTGGTGGGGTTGGTCGAGAAGATGTTGCGCTGGGCAATGGGGTCGACGACGCCCTCGGAAGCCTTGAACTCATCGGCATACATAAACCAAGCGATCACGGCACCCACAAAGCCGCCGAGCATATCGGCGAGCATGAAGGGAATGCAGTTGCCCCACGGCACCAGGCCGACGATGCACTGGGCAAGCACCATGGCGGGGTTCATGCACACGGCGCCGCCAAAGACAAACAGGCAGACCGAGATGCCAAAAGACCAGGTGGTGATGGCAAACATGTGGCCGGAGCCCTGATACTTGGTGCCCTTGAGCACGGTATCGCAGTGCACGCCCACGCCAAAGACGATCATGAGGGCCGTCGCGCCGAATTCGCAGAGGAGTTTGGTAAGCATAAAACCTTATCTTTCTTGTCGGTTATAAACGATTCGTTTAAGCCACGCGCTAGTGCTGCGCAACGACAACGCCCAAGCCATCGGGAATAACGGCAACCTTGGCATCGGCACCCTTCATCTCAAAGGCGAGCTTGAGCGCCTCCTCGATAGTGTTGACCGGCGTCATGTGCATATCCTTGAGCATCTGGTGATCGCACAGGTCGGTGACCATAATCACAGGGTGATGCGCCAGGATGCGGGCAAAGATCTGGCTCGTCCACTGGTCGGGCAGGGTCTCGTCCTTGGGACGATCGATGCAGGCGCGCTCAAACTCTGCCGGATCGTTGTCGGCGATGTTGTGATAGAAGCCCTCGCCGCCGTGACCGTCGGCACAACCGGCGACGTCGATGATCACGCCGCCCTCGGGAAGCGTGGCCTCGGCAGCGCACATGCCCTTCACGGCCTGATAGATGTTCTGATCGAGGGGGTAGCCACCGTTGGTGGTGATGGCAATCTCGCACTCGACGGGCTCAACGCCGGCAAGGCTCTTCACGAACTCGCAGCCGGCCTCGTGCGCCTTGTGGATGTCGCCGGCAAAGGAGCCGATGACCTCGTGCTTGCCGTTGAGCACCACGTTAAGCACAAAGGCGAGGTGGGCCATCTCGGCGGCGGCAAACATGTCCTCGCTCACGTGGTTATGGCACAGGTTGCCGGCACGCGAGTGGGAATCATTCACAAACTGACCGTTGTGGTTGTACATGATGGTCTTGTAGCTGGCGATGCCAGGCAGGACGGACTTGCGGCTACCAGAGAAACCGGCAAAGAAGTGCGGCTCAATAAAGCCCTCGGCAAGCAGCAGATCGCAATCGGCAGCAATCTTGTTGATAATGCACTCGCCACCAGAAGGCAGGGTGCCGATCTTTTTCATCATGCTGTCGTCAGTCGCGACGTGCATAACGATTTCCTCGTTGGCAACGATCTCCTCGCCATATTTGTTGACGAGCTCCTCGTGCGTCGACGGACGGTGCATACCCGTAGCAACCAAAATACGCACACGGGCCTCGGGCGCAGCGGCATGAATGTGATGCAGCAGAATAGGCATCGTCACACGCGAGGGAACGGGACGCGTGTGGTCGGAACTAATGATGACGATGTCCTTTTTGCCAGCACAAAGCTCCTCGAGCGAAGGCGACCCATAAGGGTTGGCAAGCGACTCCTCTACCAGCTCTTCCTGCGATTTCGTAGTCTTAAACTCGTTTTGATGACCTTCCATCACACCCGCGAAGTTCTTGTCCTCGAGCTCCAGATGCAACGTCTTGTGGTCAAACGGCAGTTCACATTCAAACATTGACGAGCCCCCTCTTCCTTTCAACTGACACACTAGTCAAACCGTTGGAAGGATACGCCGCTCACCGAAAAACACCACCGTCCACCGACTCATTAACACAACGTTCATATTTGACCCACAACAAAACAACCGCGATCCCAAACG
>DXZZ01000055.1:0-6341 GCA_019419425.1 Collinsella sp.
AGGGCGCTCGGCGTTTTCGACTGGTTTATGCACGCAAAGTCTGGGAATATACAAGACGCATGTCTTACTGTCTAACCAGTTGCGCCAAGGAGGCACCATGGATTACAAGATCACCGGCTACGAGCCCGCCCAGCTGTTCCATTTCTTTGAGGAGGTCAGCGCGATCCCCCGTGGGTCTGGCAACGAGAAGGGCATCAGCGATTTCCTGGTTGCGTTTGCTAAGGAGCGCGGCCTCGATGTGTACCAGGACGAGGTCTACAACGTCATCATTCGCAAGCCCGCTTCTGCCGGCGCCGAGAATGCTCCGACCGTGATGCTGCAGGGCCACATCGATATGGTGTGCGACAAGTTGGGCTCCGTTGAGCACGACTTTACGACCGATGGTATCGACCTGGTCGTCAAGGACGGCGTCCTCACCGCTAACGGCACCACTCTGGGCGCCGACAACGGTATCGCCGTCGCGCTTATGCTTACCGTGCTCAACGACGATTCGATTGCCCATCCGGCCCTCGAGTGCGTGTTCACCACCGACGAGGAGACTGGCCTGGTCGGCGCCGAGACGCTCGACAAGTCCCAGATTAGCGCCCGCACCATGATTAACCTTGACTCCGAGGAAGAGGGCGTTGCCACCGTCAGCTGCGCCGGCGGCGTCGTCGTTACCTACACCTGCCCCATCGCGCGCGAGCACAAGACCGGTAGCACCCTCACGCTCGACATCTCCGGCCTGCTGGGCGGCCACTCCGGCAGCGATATCCACCTGGAGCGCGGCAACGGCAACCTCATCATGGCCCGCATCATCGACCGCCTGATGGTTGCCGGCGAGCCCGCCATCGTTAGCTTTAACGGCGGCACCAAGGACAACGCCATCAACCGTGAGTGCAAGGCTGTTCTGGTCTACGCCGACCACGCTGCCGCCGAGGCCGCGGCCGAGATCGCCCGTGGCATCATCGCCGACGTCACTGCCGAGCTCGAGGTCTTCGACCCCGGCTTTACCTGCACCGTCGAGATTGCCGACGACGCCGAGGTCGAGGCCATGGACCAGAAGTCCGCGCTTGCCCTCATCCGCGCCCTGCGTCTTGCCCCTAACGGCGTGATTCGCCGCAACGTCGCCACCGACGGCTCCGTCGAGGTTTCCTCCAACATCGGTGTGGTTGCCACCTCTGACGACGAGGTTAAGATCATGCTTTCCCCGCGCTCCTCGATCACCTCGCTGCAGAACGAGTTCAAGGATCGTTTGCAGACGCTTGCCGATGTCCTGGGCTTCGACGCCAAGTTTGAGTTCGAGTATCCCGGCTGGAGCTATGCCGAGCATTCGCCGGTCCGCGACGTCTTTGTCGAGAGCTATCGCGAGCTCTTTGGCTCCGAGCTGCGCATCGAGTCCATTCATGCCGGCCTTGAGTGCGGCCTGTTTGCCGAGGCCCTGCACGGCCTGGACGCCATCGCCGTGGGCCCAACGCTCTCCGATGTCCACACCCCGGACGAGAGCATGGAGCTCGCTTCTGCCGAGCGCTTCTACGAGCTGCTCATCGACGTCCTCAAGCGCCTCGCTGCGTAAAGGTTGCGCTGGCAGCAGTCCGAGCCACGTGCCAGCGGATTGCAGATGACATTATGAGAGGGGGCACCCGAGCTTTTGCGATGGGTGCCCCCTCTCTTCTTTTGGGAAATGTGAAATTGCGGCCACCTAGCCCATATCCGCCTTGATGAGGTCGAGGGTGCGCTGGCAGTTTTCGCGGACGGGGCCGAGCATATGCTCGCGCAGGTCCGCCATGCCGGGCAGGTCGGCGTATTCGTCCATGACCTCTTCCATGCAAATGGGTACCTCGTAGGCGAGGTCCATCATGGTCGCAAAGCAAAACTTCTCAGATAGCCCGGCATCGGTGAGCGCCGCCTCCAGTGCGGGGTCGCCCATACCGTGGTATCGGCGGATGGCGCCTGGACCGATGCGCCCCACACGATTTTCGCCGCCAACGCTCATAGCAAGGCGTGCCCGACGTCGCATGCTCTCATACGCCAAGCCCGATGCGACATCGTACATGGGTGCGAGTGCCGCGTTTGTGCCTTTGCCTAGGATGAGCGAGTAGTTTTTAGCGTGTGCGTCAGGCGCTCCGATAATGGCGTTATAGAACAACATATAGGTAAAAAGCACAAGATTCATGTGGTGGGGGACTGTGTTAATCAGTCGTTCTTGGATGTCTCGTGTAGTCGGTCCTCCGTCGGCGGTGTATTTCTGGCTTGGCAATACACCGAGCGCCTGGCAAAAGTCCTCCTGATGCAGCCTTTCGATACTTCCGCTGTTATTGACCATTCTGTCGTACCGTTCAACGACGAGTGCGGCTTCGTCTTCAAATGTGCAATAGGAGACGTTGGCAGTTGGAATGCCAACACGCCGAGCCGTTTTCATGCAGACGAATTCGTTTAAGGCCTGATGTTTGAACCCGACGACACCATTTTTGAAGATATGGGTAGTGGGGGATGACCCTAGACATTCGTACCATTGGCCATCATGCCAAGCTAGTGCAAATTTGCCTTGGTTGCCGCCCAGGGACCAGCTTTCGTTGGAGCCCATCCATGTCTCTCTTTCGTCATCGCGAATTGCTTTAAGCTTGTGAGCGATTTGAGAATTGGTAAGCGGGCGGTATGCGGAGACCCTGCCACGGACGGCGTCTAATTGATCGGCTCGACAAAACTGAACGGCCCCCGCGCAGTCAAGACCGATATGGCACAAGAGGGCGACGGGGTTGTTAGATGCAACATCATGCTCGGTGGCAATGGCGCGACGCTGCTCTTGACTGTCGGGCAAAAGGCCAAATAGGAACGGGCGGACGATGTTATGGCCATACGTGCGATTGGAAAGCGGCATTGTTAGCGATAGCGGTGCCCCGCGATAGGTTGGGGCGTATACAAAGCTGCAGAGTCCATGCTCGTCTTGCCGGAGAGTGCCTGCGATTTCGCCACAAATGAGGGTCGCAAGCTCCATTTCTGCCATTTATTTCACAACCTTACAGCCAAAGGAGAGGTCTGAAGTGTCGGCAAGGCCTTGCTCGGCTGCGATTTGGGCCAGCAAGGCACCATAGGAAGATGGCGCTCCTTGTCGAGCGGGTCGTCTGCCTACGCTTGGCTTTGGCAGGGCATTCGAGTTCGCGATAGGGAGGTCCGCTATCGTCGTTGGATGTTCGGAGGGCGATGCGATGGAGTCGTTATCGCTTTGCGCAAAGAGGCCTATGCCGAGTGCGTTAAAGACAGTCAGCAACTTGTCGAGCCGAATACCCGTGGCGTCTCCTAGCTCGAGCGATGCGAGCAGGCGCTCCGAAACACCGGCTTTTTTAGCGAGGGCGGCACGGGTGAGACCCTGAGCCTCGCGTGCCTGACGCACATAGATGCCAGCTTGCCGCGGTGTGGTGATGGGAAGGGTATCCATGGCGATCTCCTAACGTGCAGACTTCTGCATATCAGTATGACATGCAAAAGTCTGCACGAAAAGGCATTATGCAAAACTCTGCATGAGACCTCTACATTGACGTTGAGCTTATGAGAGGCGTTTTTTATATCGCGAGAATCCCCAGATGCTCAAGCAGGATCTTGAGCCCGATGAGGATAAGCACGACGCCGCCCACGATGGTGGCAGGCTTTTCGTAGCGCGTGCCAAAGGTGTGGCCGATCGCAACGCCGGCAACGGAGAAGATAAACGTTGTGACGCCGATAAGCGACACGGCGGGCACGATGTCGACCGAGAGCGCGGCAAATGAGATGCCCACGGCTAGGGCGTCGATTGAGGTGGCGATGGCGAGGATCAGGTACTCGCCCAGGTCAACCTTCTCGGCATCCTTGCCGTCGCCTTCAGCCTCGTCCTCGGCAAAAGCTTCCCACAGCATCTTGCCGCCGATGAAGGCGAGCAGGATAAAGGCGATCCAGTGGTCGATGGGGCCGATGATGCCCATAAACTGGCTACCAAGGGCCCACCCGATTACGGGCATGCCGGCCTGGAAGCCGCCAAAGAACAGGCCGAGCACTACGGCAACCTTAAGGTTGATCTTCTTCATGCCAAGGCCCTTGCAGATGGATACGGCAAAGGCATCCATCGAAAGGCCAACGGCGAGCAACACGAGCTCTGCGAGTCCCATAGTCTGGCTTCCTCTCTGCGGGCGAACCCGCGTGTGCTTCTGACGGGGGAGCAACAAAAAAGACCCGTGGCGTACGCGCTGCGCGCACAACCACGAGTCTCGTTCATTAAGGCAAGCCAGACCGTTTCGGCCAGTATGTTGACTTGCCGCGCCACCGGAGGCGAACCCGGTCACGCGACTACTCCCTCATTCATGTGAATCCCGATGCTACCACATAAGCAGCTCATTTGGGTTGGGGCTCTCAGCTGTGTTCGCTCATTCTGTAAGCATCGGATTTCGCGAGCGCCGCGGGGACAAACCGTGAGAAACTATTTAGCGTTTATGGAGCGTATACGATGGGAGCGATGCCTTGGATAAGAACGAGCTGCAAAAGCGTATGGAACAGGCCATCCGCCTGACGGCACCTGGTCAGCCGATCCGCACTGCCCTCGACATGATCATCGCCGGTCACCTGGGCGCCCTTATCTGCGTTGGCGACACCGAAAACGTGCTCGCTGCCGGTAACGACGGCTTCCCGCTCAACATTTCGTTCACCTCGAACCGTCTGTTCGAGCTCTCCAAGATGGACGGCGCCATCGTCATCGACGGCGACCTTACCCAGATCCTGCGCGCCAACTTCCATCTCAATCCCGATCCCTCGCTTGCCACGAGCGAGACGGGCATGCGTCATCGCACCGCCGCTCGCATGTCGGTGCTCACCGATGCCATTGTGATCTCGGTCTCGGCCCGTCGTGCCGTCGTCAACGTGTACGTTCACGGCAAGAGCTACGAGATCCAGCCCGTCACCACCATCATGAGCTCGGTCAACCAGCTCGTCGCCACGCTCCAGACTACCCGTCAGTCGCTCGACCGCGCCCTGCTGCGCCTGACGGCCCTCGAGCTCGACGACTACGTTACGCTCGCCGACATTACCGGTATTTTCTCGAGCTTCGAGATCATGCAGCAGGCAAAGACCGAGCTTAAGGATTGTATTGTCAAGCTGGGCAACCAGGGCAAGCTCGTGCAGATGCAGCTCGAGCAGCTCGCCGGCTCCAGCATGGATACCGAGTATGACCTGATGATCCGCGACTACGCGAGCGATTCCTCCGAGGCCAATGCCGAGAAGATCCGCGCCAACCTGAGCCGTATGACGCCTAAGGACTTGTCTGACCCGCAGCATGTGGCGGCAGTTCTGGGCTATGACGACCTGGACGAGGATTCCGTCATGACACCACTGGGCCTGCGTACGCTTTCGCGCGTGTCCGTCGTGCGCGACGGCGTGGCCGAGAAGATCGTCGACGAGTACGGCTCGCTGCAGGAGCTCATGGACGACATCAGCGAGGACCCGGAGCGTCTGGGCGACTTTGGCGTCAACAACCCTGCCATTCTTGCGGACTCCCTGTACCGCATGAAGGGCACCAAACAGGGGAACGCATAATGGCGCCCGTATGCGCCGTGGTCGTTGCCGGTGGCAGCGGCCAGCGCTTTGGTAACCCCGGTGGCAAGCAGCTCGTCAATGTGGCGGGCCGTCCGCTTATGAGCTGGTCCATCCACGCGTTCGATCGTAGCGATAAGGTCGGCCACATCGTCGTGGTTTGCCCTGCCGAGCGTCGTGCCGAGATGCGCCGCCTGGCCATCGACCCGTTTGACTATGACACGCCCATCAGCTTTGCCGATGCCGGCGATACCCGCCAGGATTCCACCCGTGCTGGCGTGCACGCGGTTCCGGCGGGCTTTGAATACGTCGCCATTCACGACGGCGCTCGTCCGCTCATCACGACCGAGGCCATCGATCACGCTATTGACGTGCTCGTGAGCGACCGCGCCCTCGACGGTGTCGTGTGCGGTCAGCCCGCGATCGACACACTCAAGATCGTCGATGGCGACAACATCGTCGAGACGCCGCCGCGCGAGCTGTATTGGGCCGCGCAGACGCCGCAGATTTTTAGTGTCGACGCCATGAAGCGCGCCCATGCCGCGGCGATTGCCGAGGGCTTTATCGGCACGGACGATTCGTCACTGGTCGAGCGCATGGGTGGGCGCGTCCGCTGCGTCCAGAGCCCGCGCGATAACCTTAAGGTGACGATGCCCGAGGACCTGCGTCCCGTAACCGCGATTCTGCTTGGCCGCATGGCCGAGGGAGAGGACCTTCCCCATGTTCAGTAACCTGCGCATTGGCCATGGCTACGACGTCCACCGTTTGGTGGAGGGGCGTCGATGTATCATCGGCGGGGTCGACAT
>DXZZ01000055.1:6441-10118 GCA_019419425.1 Collinsella sp.
CCGCACCGCGATGCCATGCGCGCCAACCTTGCCCATGCTCTGGGCGTTGACGTCGAAAACGTGGGCGTCGCCGCCACTACGACCGAAAAGCTCGGTTGGGAAGGCCAGGGCGAGGGAATTGGCGCCTGGGCCGTCTGCCTGCTACAGAAAACCGTTAAGGAGTAACGAATGCGTATCTACAACAGCGCTACCCATAAAAAGGAAGAGTTCCAGCCCATCGAGTCTGGCAAGGTCCGCATGTACGTGTGCGGCCCCACGGTCTACGACAACATCCACATCGGCAATGCCCGCACGTTCATCAGCTTTGACGTGATTCGTCGCTGGCTCATCGCGAGCGGCTACGAGGTCACGTTCGCCCAGAACCTCACCGATGTCGATGACAAGATCATCAAGCGCGCCAACGAGCAGGGCAGAACGGCCGCCGAGGTCGCGACTGAGTTCTCCGATAAGTTCATCGGCGTTATGCGCGCCGCCAACGTGCTCGATCCCGATGTGCGCCCCCGCGCCACCAAGGAGATCGGCCCCATGATCGCCATGATCAAGACGCTCATTGAACAGGGCCACGCTTACGCCGCCGATAACGGCGACGTGTACTTTGCCGTGCGCAGCGATCCCAACTATGGTCAGGTCTCGGGCCGCAACATCGACGACCTTATGGTTGGCGCGCGCATCGAGGAGAACGAGGACAAGAACGACCCGCTAGACTTTGCCCTGTGGAAGGCCGCCAAGCCCGGCGAGCCCAGCTGGCCGAGCCCCTGGGGCAAGGGCCGTCCCGGTTGGCACACCGAGTGCGCCGCCATGGTGCATCGCTACCTGGGCACTCCAATCGACATCCACGGCGGCGGCTCCGACCTCGCCTTCCCGCATCACGAGAACGAGTGCGCCCAGGCCACCTGCGCCTGGCACCAAGGCTTCTCCAACACCTGGATGCACACGGGCATGCTGCTGGTTGACGGCGAGAAGATGTCCAAGTCGCTCGGCAACTTCTTTACGCTGGCCGAGGTCCTCGAGCAGCACTCTGCCGCAGCTCTGCGCCTGCTGATGCTGCAGACGAGCTATCGCTCGCCGCTCGACTTCTCCTGGGAGCGCCTGGAGGGTGCCGAGAATTCGCTCACGCGTATTGCCGGTACGGTCGAGAACCTGCGCTGGGCCGCGAACCACGCGACGGCCGATGCCGATGCGGCTGCCGCCGAGGCGTTTGCCGCCAAGGCCGCCGAGACCCGTGCCGCCTTTAAGGAGTGCATGGACGACGACTTTAACACCGCCGGTGCCATGGGTGCTGTCTTTGGCTTTGTGACCGAGTGCAACCAGTACCTGGAGCAGGCGGGCGATGCTGCCGACAAGGCCGCCGCGCTTGCTGCCGCCGATACGCTGGTCGAGCTGCTCGATACGTTTGGCGTTGAGCTCCCCGAGCCCAAGGTCGAGTTGCCGCTGGGCCTGCTGGGCGTTGCTGCCGGCCTGGTCGCCTACACGGGCGACGACGTGGACGAGGCCGCTGCCAAGATTCTCGAGGCCCGCGCCGAGGCCCGCGCCGCCAAGAACTGGGATCTGGCCGACGCCATCCGCGACCAGCTCAAGGACCTGGGCCTGACCATTGAGGATACTGCCGCCGGCACCCGTATCAAATCTCTCTAATCCCCGCGGGTTTCCCAAGCACCCGACCTTGCCGTTCAAGCCGTCGCTCGCGTACTCAAGTACGCGTCGCTCCTCTTTCACGGCAATCTCGGGCACTTGGAAAACCCGTACCGACCGCTTGAGCTATTTGTCTTAAGCGGTCGCTTCTTTTGTCCTGTTTGAAAATTAATTAAAGGAGGCCGCTTTATGGCCGACAATCGCAAGCGTGCGCCTCGTGGTGGCAAGCAGGCTGCTTCTGGCTCGCGTCCGATTCGCCGCAATGACCGCACTGCCGCGTCCAAGGGTCAGCGCGAGCGCTCCCAAGCCCAGGCTGCGCGTCCGCAGCGAGATCGCAACCGCGACAACGTTCAGGTCCCCAAGGGCGAGTTTATCGAAGGCCGCCGCGCTGCCGCCGAGGCGCTGCGTACCGGCTTTCCCGTCAAGTGCGCGCTCATCGCCGAGGGCGGGGAGCGCGATTCTGCTTTGTCTCGTCTGGTCGATGACCTCAGCGCTGCGGGCGTCCGCATTAAGTATGTGCCGCGCGCGCAGCTCGATGCGCTGTCGAGCCATGGCGCTCACCAGGGCATTGCGCTCGAGGTTGGCAACTTCCCCTATGCCGATGTCGCCGATATTCTCGACCGCGCAGGCGAGGGCCCAGCACTTGTCGTGGTGCTCGACCACGTGACTGACGACGGCAACTTTGGCGCCATCGTGCGCTCCGCCGAGGTTGTGGGCGCGGCCGGCGTCATCATCGCCAACAAGCGCGCCGCCGGCGTGACCGTGGGCAGCTACAAGACTTCAGCCGGCGCCGTCATGCATCTGCCTATCGCGCAGGTGCCCAACATCGCCCGTGCACTCGACGATCTTAAGGCCGCTGACTTTTGGGTGGGCGGTGCCTCCGAGCACGCCGAAGGCAGTTGCTGGGATGCTCCCTTCGAGGGCCGCGTGGCGCTCGTCATGGGCTCCGAGGGCGACGGCATCTCGCGCCTGGTGCTCGAGAAATGCGACTTTTTGACCAAGCTTCCCCAGCGCGGCATGACCGAGAGCCTCAATGTTGCCCAGGCGACCACGGCGCTGTGCTTTGAGTGGCTGCGCCGCAACGCCGGCGAGCTCATGGAGGAGGAGTAACGCATGTCCAAAAAGAACCGTGCCAAGTCCAAGGCCAAGCGCTTTGGCGAGGGCTCGGCCAAGCCGATTGTTTCGGCCGCGACCTATGGCGTGGGCGGCAATGCGTTTGCGCAGGCCATCGCCGACCCGGTCTCGACGGTGCACTCCAACAAGCCCGAGCTGCTGGTGGTCGACGGCTACAACGTGATCCACTGTACGCCGCGCTACGAAAAGCTCGTGTACGACCATTCTGACGATCCGTATTCCAGTGACGTTCACGATATGGCGCGCACGGCGCTCATTAATGACGTAGCTGCGTTTGCCCAGGGCCGCTACGAGGCTGTGATCGTATTTGACGGCGCGGGCAATATCTCCAGCGAGCGCCCCAACCTGCCGGCTCGCGGTGTGCGCATCGAGTTTTCGCCGACGGGCGTCTCTGCCGATACCGTGGTGCAGAAGCTCTGCATCGAGGCACGCGAGGAAGGCCGCGCGTGCTCCGTAGTATCGAGTGACGGCACGATCCAGGCTGTCGTCATGGGCAAGGGCGTCACGCGCATCTCGAGCCGTATGCTGGTGGACGAGATCAAACAGATCGATAACGACGTTCACGAGGCAGAGGAAGCTCCGCAGATCAAGATGACTCTGGGCAGCCGCTTGAGTCCCGATGCCCTGGCCAAGCTCAAGGCCCTGCGCGGCCGGTAGGGGAGTATCTGTAGAGACCAGCTACTCGGCTGGTCAATTCACTGGCTTGTAGTTATTGGATTGTGGACTTGCCATCGCCAAAACGAATAGTTTTTTGTTTTGGCGAACAGACGAAACTATTCGTTCTGACGAATAGTTTTGAGATGTAGTCGGTCGAAGGGCCTGTTGCGCCCCATCCTCAATTCCTTTATTCTTAATTGGCTTCGCGCGAAAGCGCCAAGTGTGCCAGTGTGGCGCAACGGTAGCGCAACTGA
>DXZZ01000056.1:0-10085 GCA_019419425.1 Collinsella sp.
GTCTCAATCTGTAACATCTAGACCCACTTTTGACCTCTACCTGTTACAGATCAAGACAAACCAACCCGGTCTGCCAGAACATCTAAATCTGTAACAGTTACTCGGCAAAAACCGTCCCTCGTGTTACAGATTTAGATAAACGAGGGCCGGCTGCCGGTTTATCTCAATCTGTAACATCTACCGACCAAAAACGACCCCAAGTGTTACAGATCAAGACAAACCAAACCCATCTGCCGAAAGATCTAAATCTGTAACAGTTGCCCGGCAAAATCCGTCCCTCGTGTTACAGATTTAGACAAACCAACCCGCCCCGCCAGAGAATCTCGATCTGTAACATCTGGCGGCCCAAATCGGGCCCACCTGTTACAGATCGAGATTGTGTTTGAGAGGCTGAGAGCAGAAACCCGAGCGGAAAAGCGGGCAGGCCGACGGCAGATCCCTAGTAAGGCCCCCAGTTCCACAGTAGAGTTCCCTAGTTCACGCCATGTCTGTGCACGCCGACATTAGTCACCCGCGGGGAAGTGACAAAGGGGCAGCCCCTTGGGCCATCGATGCCACCACGGCCAAGGTGCGACATTACTGCGACAAAGGTGCGAAATAGACCGACCACTCTATTCGACCGACGAGCGCTTCGACCGGATATTCCGCCCGCTCGAAGGCGAGGCGGATGCAGGTTCAGGGCCTCTCCCAGACCCCGGACACCCCGGTGTGCTCGGACAGCGACTTCGGCTTCCACGACCCCGACAACTTCTCGACGTGGCAGAAGGGCCACTTCATCGAGCACGGTCTCGGCAGGATGGAGGAGGCCGAGGAGGGCGGCCGCAAGCAGAGGCTCTACGTCGGCTACGATTTCCACGAGCTGAGGCATACGCAGGCCACCTTCCTGATCGGCAACGGCATCGACCCGAAGAGCGTGCAGGGGAGGCTCGGCCACGAGGTGTCGAGCATGACGATGGACGTGTACGCGCGCATGATGGGAGGGAACGACCGCGAAGCCGCCGATCTCCTGGAGATCCAGCGCGGGGCGGGCGCGCCCATCACCATCGACGGGAGCCGGATCACCGTCATGGCGAGGGAGGCTTAGGGCAGACGTCGCCACGACGAAGCACACTCCCTCCCTAACGTCAGGGGTCATCGCCGCTGGACCGGCAGGCGACAAAGCCCAGGATGATAAAATGCTTTCGACGCAGGAGCGTCCCCATCTTTGAATCGAGGAACCATGAGCGATTTTGATGCCGAGGACGAATCGGTCGAAACGAGCGCGCCAATAGCCCTGGCCGATTCCGCAAACATAGAGCCCCTAATCCATACCGTCCGTGGGCAGCAAATCATGCTCGACACCGATCTCGCTCGGTTATACGAGGTAGAGACAAAGAATCTCAACCGCGCCGCCGCACGCAACGCCGACAGATTCCCCGAGGACTTCCGTTTTCAACTGACCAAGGAGGAGGACGAGTCTTTGAGGTGCCAAATTGGAACCTCAAAGACCATGGAGGGCCGCGGCGGGCGACGTTACCTCCCCTATGCCTATACCGAGCAGGGCATAGCCATGCTGTCCGGCGTGCTACGCAGCGAAGTGGCGGTGCAGACCAGTATCAGTATCATGAGGGCGTTTGTCGCCATGCGCCACCTCCTCGCCGAAAATGCCACCCTGTTTGAGCGGCTGCGCGGTGTCGAGTTGAGTCAGGCGGCGTTTCAGCAATCGACCGACGAGCGTTTCAACCAGGTGTTCCGCCTGCTCGAAGGCGAGGTCGAGAAACCCCAGCGGATCTTCTTCGCCGGGCAGATGTTCGACGCCTTCAGCCTGCTGACAGATCTCGTGGGCCGCGCCGAGCGCGAAATCTCCCTCGTGGATGGCTACGTAGATGTCCACACCCTGAACATCCTCGCAAAGAAGCGCAAGGGCGTCGCGGTGACCGTCTACACGTCCGGCAACCGGCTCACGCAAGGCGATGTCGACGTGTTCAACGCACAGTACCCGCAGCTCACCGTCCGCCGCACCAGAACGTTCCACGACCGCTTCCTTATCCTCGACGGTGCGACCGCGTATCACATCGGCGCATCCCTCAAGGACGCGGGAAAGAAGTGCTTCGGCATAGACCTCATCCAAGACGAGGAGCTGACGAAGATGCTCATCGAGAAGCTAAAGCTCCTCGATGAGCATCAAACGGCTTGAGCGTTATCCGACCTCTTGCCACAAGCCCTAAAGTTTGAGCATGATCGCTGAAAGCCTCGTTAGTCAACATGTCAAAGTAGGCCCTGGTCCGCAAGCCTTCGATAATGCTTGCCGAGGAGCGTCAACCGGCAGAACTTGCTCTCCATCGCCGCGTTCCACATATGGTCGGCGCCAACTGGAACCAGAAGACCATGCCGGTTGTATTTCTGGAGCAGAGAGAACACCCGGTTGTTCCTGGGCTCTGCTGGAGGCATGGCGTCTGTTCTTCCTTCGTCCTTTGGCTCATACGACGGATCCAGCCTGTATTCATAGTCCTCTGTTGGGAAGAGCTTTTCCGACTCCTCCTCCTTTCATCCAGGATGCCCGGACGGCAAGAGTCGGAACGTCTCCTCAATATCCAAACTTCACGCAAGCCCAATGCGAATAGAGACGGACCTGGCAAATCAAGACACGGCTAGCCGCTCGCACCCAAAGCCGTTTGCCTAAAAATGTATACCGCTGGCCGAAATGGAAAGATGGTAACAGCGAAAAAGACTAGCCGAGCTCGTTTTAAGCACCGTTTGTTCCGTCCCACATGTTTTGTGAACACTCTAACTATCATGAAGCCAGTAAACAGAGGTGGACATCAACATCCAACGCCGGCAAGCATGTGAGCGCCTCCTCTGCCCAAGGGGCAAGTCCCCGAGATTAGTTAAGAGAGGGGAAGAGATGGATAAAGTCAAAACGGCCTTCCAGAACTTTGGCCGCGTTATCGTCGACCCTATTTTGTACCTTTCGGTAACGGGCATCATTTTGGCCATCGCCACGGTATGCTCGCTCGGCAGCGGAGTTGTCGCAGATCTGGGCACGCTGCTCTCCGCGGCAACCAACTCCGCGGTGATCGGCAACCTGCCGGTGATTTTCGCAGTCGGCCTTACGGCAGGCTTCGCAAAGAAGCAAAAATCCAACGCGGCAGTGTTTGGACTTATTAGTTACCTCATGTTCCTGTATGTCAACAACGCCTACCTGACGCTCACCGATCAGCTGGCAAAAGCCGGCGCGATGGGTCTGTATGGCACTGGCCAGGCAACGGTACTGGGTCTTCAAGTTACCGATGTCAACGTCTTCGGCGGCGTACTCATCGGATGCTTCTGCGGTTGGCTCTATAACAAACTGATCGACGTAAAGGTATCGGAGTATATCCGGATTTACGGCGGACCTCGCCTGGCCCTTCTGGCGATGGTTCCGCTGAGCATTGTCTTCGGCATCGGAGCGACTATCGTGTGGCCCCCTATCGCCAACGCCATCAGCAACGCTTCTTCATTCATCGCAGCCTCGGGTGGTCTGGGCGTTTTCATTTACGGCTTCCTGAACCGCGTCCTCGTACCTCTCGGCATGCACCACTTTATGTGGATGCCGTTTGACTACTCCGCGATTGGCGGCACGGCGGTCGTCGCCGGCCAGAGTGTTTCCGGCGCAGCAAACATCTTCTATGCCGAGCTTCCCCATATCGCCGACGGATCCCTCACCACAGTCGACCCCTCTGTCCGCTTTGCCATGTTCGGCTTTGGCAAGGAATTCGTAACCCTCGGCACCGTGCTCGCAATGATTGCGACTTCCCGTCCGGAGAATCGAAAAGCTGTCGCAGCCATGCTGGTGCCCATTTACATCACCGCCATGCTCTCCGGCATCACTGAGCCGCTCGACTTCATGATCCTGTTCGCGTCTCCGATTCTCTGGGTTGCCTACAGCCTGTTCTACGGACTGGGCGAGATGCTCCTGTTTGTCCTGGGAGTCCGCTTGCTTAACATGTACGGTGGCATCGAGCTGCTCACGCTCGGCCTGCCTTTGCCAATGGGCGTCACCAAGTTCCCGATTTACATCGTCTTGGGCATCGTGTTTGCCGCCGTTTCGTTCATCGTTCTGGCGATGGTGATCAAGAAACTCAACCTCATGACGCCCGGCCGTTCCGCAGAGTGGTCTGCAGAAGTCTCCGGAGACAACAATGCTCTCGAGTCCTCCGGAACTCCGGAAGTCGACGCAAAACAGCAGGAGATGGTGCAGAACATCATCAACGGCCTTGGCGGCAAGGACAATATCAACACCATGGGCTGCTGCATGACTCGTCTCCGTGTCGAAGTCAAAGATCCCAACAAGGTCAACGAAGAGACCATCAAGAAGGCTATCGACAAGGGCCTGTTTAAGAACGGCACCAATGTCCAAATTGTCGTGGGAACCAACGTGCACTCCGTCTACGACCTGCTGCGTCCCATCCTTAATCTGGAAGATTAACAGTCGCTTAATCGATAAGCGATAAGCGATAAGCGAGGAGACCTCATGTTGACCAAAACGTTTCATTCAATCCGAGGCATGTTCGAACGCCTGCTCAACATGTACAAAGAAAAGTCGACAAGGGGTCTTCTCGTACTTATGGCTGCATTCGCATGTGGTTTTATCTGGCCGCTCCTGGGTCTACTCGCTGCGGTTTGGACCCGGCGTTCAGGAAGGCACGCGGACGCAGGCAGCATTGCAGGAATGGCGGCGGTCATCAACATCGCTACCTACTTCGTGCAGATAGTGACCAAGATTGTCTGCAGCTCAATTTGATTTGAAAGGCATGAACAACATGAACGGATACAAGATTGTCATCTGCGGCGGCGGCAGCACCTATACCGCTGGCATCGTCAAAGACCTGATCGACCAAAAGGATGAATTAGGAATACGCGAGCTTTGGCTCTATGACATCGACGAGGAGCGCCAAGACACAGTCGCCGTGGTGGTTAAAGCGGTTATCGATGACCTTGCTCCCGAGATCCCCTTGCATGTAACCGTCGACCCCAAAGAGGCGTTTACAGATGCGAACTTTGTTATGGCGCAGATGCGTGTGGGTGGGCTCAAGATGCGTATCCAGGATGAGCAAATCAGCCTGCGCCATGGCGTAGTCGGTCAAGAGACCTGCGGAGCAGGTGGCATGGCATATGGCATGAGAACCATCTTCCCCATGTGCGAGCTTGTCGATTTCTGCGAGGAGTATGCCTGCAAGGACTACTGGATCGTCAACTACTCCAACCCCGCTGCCATCGTAGCCAAGGCAATGCACAAGCTGCGTCCTAACGCTCGCATTCTTGACATCTGCGATATGCCAGTGGAGATTGAAGCCCGCATGGCAGAGATTTTAGGGTGCGAACTCGACGACATTGAGGTCGACTACTTTGGCCTCAATCACTTTGGGTGGTTTACCAACGTACGTTGCAAGGGCGTCGATGTTACGGATAAGCTCAAAGAGCACGTGCGTAAATACGGTTATATTTCCGAAGCAAGCCTCAATGACGCCTTGGTGAAGGACCCAGATTGGGCCCACACCTTCAAGAATGCGGCAACGATTTCTACGCTATTCCAGGATTACCTCCCCAACACCTATTACCAGTATTACCTGTTGCCCGATGCCTGCGTGGAGTACATGGACATCAATAACACGCGTGGCATGCAGGTTGTAAACGGCCGCGAAAAGCGCATCTTCGATGCATCTGCGGCGCTTAAGCGTGGTGAAAAGGTAGATCTCACGCAGTTCTATGTAGGCGTCCACGGCAGGTTCATTGTCGATGTCGTCAAGTCTCTGGCAAAAGACCTGCGCCATCGCCAGCTGGTGATTGTACCCAACAATGGTGCAATCGAGAACCTCTCGGACGACGCGACAGTCGAGGTTCCAGCGTACATCACTGATCGAGGAGCCGAACCGATTCGCGTCGGGAAGATTCCCCGCTTCTATAAGGGCCTTATCGAACAGCAGGATGCCTGTGAAGGCCTTGTGGTCGAAGCCATTATCGAAGGTTCCTACCAGAAGGCACTCGAAGCCTTCACCCTCAATCGCACGATTCCCTCAGCACGCGTGGCTAAGGAAGTCTTGGACGACATGATCGAGGCGAACAAGGGCTATTGGCCTGAGCTGAAGTAAAGGAACCGCCCAAATACCAAAAGCGCAAAAGATGGCCCCAAGGCAAAATTGCCTTGGGGCCATCTTTTATATGCCTAGATCTCAGCAAAACTCGTGAAGATGAACGAATCGGCCTCGCGTTTTACACGATAGTTCTCTTGATAGTCCTGATTGAATATAAGCGAATAAATAACCTGAAGCGTATACGTGAGCGAAATCAAAGAAGAGTAATTGGCCACCTTTCCAATCACGCGTTCTGATTTTGGAATGGGCAAGACAGTATCGCATTGCTTGGCGAGCACCGAATCAGAAAACGCCGTAATTAAACACGGCTTGACTCCGCGTTCGGAAAGAGTGGCAGCGTATTTGGAATAGTCATAGTGAATGCCGCTGTAGCTTAGGAATAAAAACAGGTCGCCGGGCTTGCCGTTTTTAACATGCAGCGTCTGCAGGCCTCCGTCGTCTGCCATGGTGACATGACGATCGAGCTTAAGAAGATTGTTGCGAAAGATGCATCCCGCCAGGTAGCTTTCCCCTTTAGCAAAGATGTAAATTCGTGGGGCGCTAAGAACCGCCTTGGCGATTATGCTTAATTTGGCGCTATCGAGCTCGATTTTCGTTTGATCTATGATGCCCTTCAAGAGATTCGCAAGGTTACCCTCGATGGCCTCAATTGAATCGGTGCTGTCAAAAGGGCGATTGCGATCAACGGTGGCAGCCAGAAGATAGTCTCCGCTTATCTCCTGGATGAGCTGCATGATCAACTCTCGATAGCCGCTTAGGCCCAGTTTCTTGCAAAAGCGGATGATAGTCGCGTTCGAAGTGTAAGTCTCCTGTGCGAGCTTTGCCATAGTGAGGGTCTTAAGGTCGCTGGTATGATTGAGCAGATAGGTAGCAATAGCTCGGTCGGTTTCATTAAAAGACGCGCTGTTACGCAGGCTATCAAGAATCATGGTCGCTCCGATCGCTTTAGTTTGCCACTTAATTATGTCATTATCAAAACGACGGGCAGCCCTTCATGCACTGACTTACGCCCTGCGATCTCTCTTCTGATATTCCGCATATAACGGCAACATAAATTGCGAGGAGCGTGTCGCTCAGTTCCTAGAGAACAAATGCGAAGAGGTTCGATTACCTGAGTTCACCGCCTGCCTTGAGGCAAAGAGACGGCCCCGGCCAAGCTCAATGCAGATTTGTGGCAGCATAGTGCTTGTCTGTCGGCATCCTACAACCTGTAATCCCTACTCCCCAGTTTCTGTGCTAGCTGGTTCAGGCAGGCGCCCTGTCTAAAATAAGCTGTTTAAAATTGATTTCGACCAAAATTCGACCAAGATTGAAAGACAAAAAAGAAAACAGCCCAAAGGAACAATGCCTCTGAGCTGCTAAAAGTCTTGGTCGCGGGGGCAGGATTTGAACCTACGACCTCCGGGTTATGAGCCCGGCGAGCTACCAGACTGCTCCACCCCGCAATGTCTGGGCGCCTCATGTGCGCAAGAAAGAATCTTACGCGGGAGTTCGGTAAACGGCAAGGAAAATCTCGTAGAGCATAATTCCTTCATATTTAAACTCCTCAGCCCATATCACCGTCAACGAATCGCAGTCGAGCGCCGTCGGCGGCGCGTATACAATGGTGCGCGTCCTTTTACGCCGACACCTGGAGTAGACATGCTGCTCGCTATCGATATGGGAAACACGCAGACGGCCATGGGCCTGTTTGACGGAGACGAGTTGGTGCAGTCGTGGCGTATGCCCACCGACCGCTCCTATACCGCCGATGAGATCCACGTGCGCCTGATGGGTTTCTTTAAGATGTATGACCTTTCGCTCGATGCGGTCGACGCAATCGCCTTTGCCGGCGTGGTGCCGCAGCTCTCGCGCGAGTGGCACGCCGTGGCCGACCGCATTGCCGCGGACGCCATCGTCATCGGGCCGCAGACGGCTGCGGTGAGCAAACTGCGGGCGGCGCGCCCCCAAGCCGTTGGTGCCGACCGCATCGCCAATGCCGTCGCTGCCGAGACCTTCTACGGCGCCCCGGCGATCGTGGTGGACTTTGGCACCGCAACCAATATCGACGTCATCGACGAGGACGGCTATTACATTGGCGGAGCGATTGCGCCGGGCATCCGCATTTCGATGGACGCGCTCGCCGCCCGAGCTGCCAAGCTCGCCAGCGTTCCGCTCGAGGCGCCCGAGCACGCCATCGGCCGCGATACCGAAGAGTGCATCAAGGTCGGCGCCGTAACGGGCGCCGCCGCCATGGCCGAGGGCCTGGTCGCGCGCATGAAGCGCGAGCTGGGACGCGAGGACGCAACCGTTATCGCCACGGGTGGCCTCGCCAGCATCGTCGCCGATTCGACCGACGCCTTCGACGTGGTCGACGGGCAGCTCACCATCAAGGGCATCTGCGAAATCTACCGCCGTATGCAGAAGCAGGGGTAGGACGGGGACCTAAGTCGAGCACAAGCGCGAGCGACGAGCTAGGCAACGCATCGGTCCCATTCCTCAAAATCGAAAGATTTTCAGTTTTGAGGAATAGGACCTTTTGCTAAGCCTCGCCGCACAACCACCTCGCCAGGTCCACGATCTGCACCCCATCACGATCCGTGGCCTCGTGATGCGTGCGGGCAAGAATCATCTTGGGGTACGCGTCGCCAATGCTCAGCAGTGGTGAAATCTCGCGTTCAAATGTCTTATCCGAGCTGATGTCGTCGCTCACCTGAATATAGAGCTTCTCGCTCCGTTTGATTGCTACAAAGTCTATTTCCTTTTTATAGAGCACGCCGACGTATACCTCGTATCCGCGGCGCAGCAGCTCGACTGCTACCATGTTCTCGTATACGCGTCCCCAATCCATATCACGTGTACCAAGAAGCGCATATTTAAACGCATGGTCCGCCAGGTAGTACTTCTCGCCGCTCTTAAGGTATTTTTTACCGCGAATGTCGAACCGGCGAACTTTATAGAAGGCAAACGCATCACACAGGTACCCCATGTACGCACCGACCGTTTTGTTCGTTATCTTTAGCCCATCTGCGTTCAAAACATCCGTAATGTTGCGTGCCGACGTTATGTTGGAGACGTTGTCCATCATGCAATCGGCAATGCGCAGCAGTGCCGATTCGTTTCTCACGTTATGCCGCTGCACGATATCCCTCACGATGAGCGTTTTGAAGACATTGGAGAGATATTGGTAGCGCTGCTCCTGCAGTGGATAAGGGTAAGAGCCGGACATACCACCGGTTCTCGCGTACTCATCGAAGTCGCGATCGACCTCGCCCTCGTCACTATAGATGCGATACTCCTCAAACGAGAATGGGAAAACCTCGATCTCGAACGTGCGCCCCGTAAAGAGCGTCGACAGATCGCTCGACAGCAAAAAAGCGTTCGATCCGGTGATGAAGATGTCGTACTGCTCGGATGCATGGAGGCTGTTGATCGCGCGTTCAAAGCCGTCGCACATCTGAACCTCGTCGATAAGCAGGAAGTTTTGCTTGCCGGACACTCGATGCTCTTTCACATAGGCGAGCAGGGCATGATATTCGAGCAGGCCCTCGAACTCGTCGAGGTTGTAATTGATATGGATGTCATTCGAATTGGACAGATTTGCCTCCACGTAATCGCGGAGGGCCTCGAGCAATTTTGACTTACCGCTACGGCGAATGCCCGTTATGACCTTGATGTCCGGTACGCCAATAAGGCTCGTCAACGTGTCCATATATGACGTTCTATTGATGAGTTTCATTGGTGCCTCCCTGCGGTCCTCTATCGCTATTCCTCAAAAACGAAAAAAATTCAGTTTTGAGGAATAGACTCTGCAACGAATATACCTCGTTAAAGGCCGAGCTGGCTTAATTCTATTCCTCAAAATCGAAAAATTTTCTATTTTGAGGAATAGAACCGCGATGCCGCCCTGTAATCGCGCAAAGACCCTCCCCGGCACAGTGAACTGCCTCCCATTTCTTGGACATGAGAAATGGGAGGCTTTCTTTATGCGCG
>DXZZ01000057.1:0-2544 GCA_019419425.1 Collinsella sp.
GGACCACGGCTAGGGGCGGGGCTGGCGCGGACACAAACATCTCAATCTGTAACAGGTGGGAGCGGAATCCGGGCCTAGATGTTACAGATTGAGACGAACGGAAGGGGCGCCAGACTAACGTCTCAATCTGTAACATCTAGAACCCAAATCATCAGTTAACTGTTACAGATCGAGACGAACGTTTGCCGTAGCTGTCGGCAGACGAGCTTGTCGACGTTGCTGGGTCTCCCCTCGTCTGCCGTTGGCGGGTGTTGCGGGGCTGTTCGCCGCATTGCCGCCGCGCTGGGGGTGTGTAGACCGTAGGATAGTCTTATTGACAGCCTGTCAACTCGTCTGGGAGGCACTGTGACAGAAACGTTTGATATCGCGATTGTCGGCGCGGGCATCACCGGATGCGCCATCGCGCGGCAGCTCGCGCGCTATGACCTGTCCATTTGCGTGGTCGAGGCGGCTAACGATATTGCGCTGGGCGCGTCGAAGGCCAACGGCGGCCTGGTACACGCTGGCTACGATCCGGTGCCGGGCACCGTAAAGGCGCAGGTCAACGCCCGTGGCTGCGAGTTGTACGGTACGTGGGCGCAGGAGCTGGGCTTTCTGTTCCGCCGCACCGGGTCGATGGTGTTGGGCTTTAACGACGAAGACCGCGCACAGCTGGAGAAGCTGCGCAGCAACGGCCTGGCGAACGGCGTGCCCGAGCTGTCGATTATCGGCCCCGACCGCATCCACGAACTTGAGCCGCGCGCCAGTGCCTCTGCAACGTGCGCGTTGTGGTGCCCCTCGACTGGGTTTGTCGACCCGTTTGAGGTTGCCATCGCCGCGCTGGAGAACGCCGTGGCCAACGGGGTGACGTTTATGCGCTCCGCACCCGTGGAGGCGATTGAAGTTGCGGGCTCGGGCGACGACGCGCGCTTTACGCTGGCGACGCCCGCTGGCAACGTGCGCTGCCGTTACCTGATCAACGCCGCGGGCAACGGCGCCGCCGACATCTCGCATATGGCGGGCGCCGAGGAGTTCCAGATGGTCTGGCGTCAGGGCAACATCGTGGTGCTGGACAAAGAGCCGCGCACGCTCATGCCGCTCTACCCCGTGCCGACGCCGGTGTCGAAGGGCGTTATCGTGACGGGCACCGTGCACGGCAACACCGTGATCACCGCGACGGCCGCCGTGCGCGAGCCGGGCGACACGCAGACCTATGCGAGCGATGTGAACGCGCTGCTGAGCGGCGCGCGCAAGCTGGTGCCCGATCTGGATACGCGCCGCGTGGTGCGCGCGTTTGCCGGCGGGCGTCCGGTCATTCAGGGAACGAACGACTTCTTTATTGGACAGTCGGCCGTGGTGCCGGGGCTTTTCCAGGCGGCGGGCATTCAGTCGCCGGGTGTGGCAAGCGCGCCGGCCATTGCCGAGCACATGGAGCTTGTGATGCGTGAGGCGGGCGTGAAACTGCACGAGCGGGCTGACTGGAACCCAATTCGCCGCGCGCCGGACGACTTTGACCGCGCGCCGCTTACGCGCAAGGAAGAACTCATTGAGTCCGATCCCGCGTGGGGGCAGATTGTCTGCCGCTGCGAGACTGTGCCCGAGGCCGAGATTGTGGCCGCGATTCGGCGCCGCCCGGGTGCAATTTCGGTCGAAGGTGTCAAGCGCCGCTGTCGTGCCGGCATGGGTCGGTGCCAAAGCGGCTTTTGCCAGAGCCGTGTGGTGGCGATTCTTGCCCGAGAGCTGGGCTGCGACCCCAGCGAGGTGCTGTTGGAGGATACCGGATCTTGGCTGGTCGAGGGACCTTTGAAGGGAGTGCGCTAGGATGGCGGAATTCAAATCGAGCGCGATTGATTGCGGCGTCGTGGAAGCCGTACAAACGCAAGCCTTCGACGTGGTCGTTATCGGCGGCGGACCTGCCGGCATGGCGGCCGCGCTGGCCGCGCATAAGGCAGGCGCACGCGTGGCCATCGTGGAGCGCGAGCAGCATCTGGGCGGCATCCTGCGCCAGTGCATCCACCCCGGCTTTGGCCTGTCGCACTTTAAACAGGAGCTCACCGGTCCCGAGTACGCGCAGCGCTTTATCGACCAGGTGCACGCAACCGACACTGCGCTGTTCCTGAACAGCATGGTGATTGGGATTGATTCAGGCGAGCCTGCGGAAGACACCGCGGTCCACACCGTCACGCTCATGAGCCCCACCGGCATGCTGCAGCTCACCGAACGGGCGGTTGTCCTTGCCATGGGGTGCCGCGAGCGCACCCGCAGCGAGATCAAAATTCCCGGCAGCCGACCCGCCGGCGTGTTTACGGCCGGCTTGGCGCAGCGATACATCAATATCGAGAACCTCAAGCCCGGCTCGCGCGCCGTCATTTTGGGCTCGGGTGACATCGGGCTGATCATGGCGCGCCGCTGCACGCTCGAGGGGATTTCGGTCGAGGGCGTGTACGAGCTCATGCCGTACGCCAACGGCCTGCGCCGCAATGTGAAAAATTGTCTGGACGACTTTGGCATTCCGCTGCATCTGTCTACCACGGTCACGCGCGTGATCGGGCACGACCGCGTGGA
>DXZZ01000057.1:2644-9715 GCA_019419425.1 Collinsella sp.
CTGCCCGCGCGGTGATAAGTTTGCACATCAGGAGCTCACCTGCCCCATGCGCGTGCTCACCACCACCGTGGCCGTATCCGGCGGCGACGAGGCGCTGCTGCCCGTGCGCACGGCCGAAGCCATCCCGCTGGCACTCCACGCCCAAACCATGACCCTCATCCGAGACCTAGTCGTCAACGCCCCCATCCGCATGGGCGACGTCGTGCTGGAAGATCTTCTCGGCACCAACATTGACCTAGTCGCCAGCATGGACATCGACCCAGCCTAAGTAGCTAATTAGGGACGGGACTCTTTTAGCTGCTTTTGCAAGGAGTGTCCCCAGGTGCCGGCATAAAAGGAACGTCCCTATGTGCCGGGCTTGGGATACCATGGTGGCAACCTAGCGAAAGGATGTTTCATGGCACATATCGATGACCAGCGTGTGGCGCGCGTGCTCGATGCGCTCGAGGCTCAGCACCCCGGTGCACAGCTGCTCGTAAACGACCCGTGGTCGATTTATTACCTGACCGGCTTTTATGCCGATATGTTCGAGCGTTTTTGCGGCGTGCTGCTCGCGCGCAACGCCGAGCCAGTGATCCTGGTCAACGCGCTGCATCAGCTGCCCGAGTATGATAATGCGCGCGTTGCCTACCATAACGATACTGACGTCGTGGCCGACGCCATCGCTCGCGAGGTCGATCCGACCAAACCACTCGGCATCGACACCGTCATGCGCTCCGGCTTTTTGATGCCGCTCATGGAGCGCCACGCCGCCAGCGAGTTTTTCCTGGGCGACTTTGCCGTCACCGCCGCGCGCACCCACAAGGATGCCGCCGAGCAGGAGCTTATGCGCATGTCCTCGGCAGCCAACGACACCGTGATGGCCGACGCGATCAAGCTCGTCCACGAAGGCGTGACGGAGCGCGAAATTGCCGATCAGATGCTCGGTCTGTACCGCAAGCACGGCTGCGAGGGCTTTAGCTTTCCGCCGATCGTGAGCTTTGGCGCCAACGCCGGCGACCCGCATCACGAACCCGACGATACCGTGCTCAAGCATGGCGACGTGGTGCTATTCGACATTGGCGGACGCCATCGCAACTACTGCTCGGACATGACGCGCACGTTCTTTTGGGGCGAGCCGGACGAGGAGACGGCGCGCATCTACGATATCGTGCGCCGCGCCAACGAGGCCGCCGAGGCGCTCATCGCACCGGGCGTGCGCATGTGCGACCTGGACCGTGCCGCGCGCGACGTGATTGAGGACGCGGGCTACGGCAAGTACTTTACGCATCGCCTGGGCCACTCGATTGGTCTGCAGGACCACGAGCCGGGCGACGTCTCGCTCGTCAACGAGCAGGTTGTAGAGCCCGGCATGACGTTCTCAATCGAGCCGGGCATCTACCTCCCCGGGCGCACCGGCGTCCGCATCGAGGATCTGGCCCTAGTTACCGAGTCCGGCGTCGAGATTCTCAACGCCTACCTCCACGATCCGGTTCGCCTAGACTAGCCAATGTGACAAAGGAACAGTCCCTTTGTCACCTTCCGATTAGCTGCGCCACGAAAACGGCCTATCTACTACGTTTAGCCCGCATGGGTCGACCACACCTGTGTTTTCGCAAAACTGGTAAGCCATCTACCTGCGGTTTTCATTTCGCAATTCTCGGTGTGGTCGGGGGTAGTCGGTAAAACGTAGTAGATAGGCCCATTTCGTGGCAAGCGAGTCAACTCGGGGCACAGGGCAGCCAAAAAAGCCCCGTCCCAAATTGACTACTTTTAAGTTGCGGTGATATACGGACTGTTTGAGGCTTCTGGCTTGTAAAACAGTCCGTATTTCACCGCAACTGCTGAGGGGATGGGTTAACGGAGCAGCCCCGCTACTTCGCCGGCTAGGGTGATGGTACCGGCTGCTACGAAAGGCTCGCCCGCGGCATCGAAAGCCGCGAGGGCCTCGGATACGCTGGGGTACACGCCCGCGAGCTTATCGGCGTCCACCAGGGCGGCGAGCTCCTCTGCCGGCAAGGCGCGGTCGGAATCGGTCTGCGTCACGACCACGCGTGGGAAGGCCGGGATCAGTACGTCAACGATGCCCGCCACGTCCTTGTCGGCCAGCGCGGCGCACAGCAGCGCGGGGCGATTCTCTACGCACGGGTCGATCTCGTCCAGCGCGCTCACAAAGTTCTCGCAGCTCTGGGGGTTATGACAGGCGTCGATCAGCTTGAGCGGGTCGGTTCCCAGTACGTCAAAACGACCCGGCGTGGGGCAGCCCATAAGCGACGCATCGAGCTTGTCATGATCGAGCTCGCGGCCCAGATACCCCTCGCACAGCATAATCGCGCACGCGGCATTCTGCGGCTGATATGCCGGCTTGACCATGCTCGACGTATAAATCGCGCGCGGCGTGGTGCAGCTAAACTCAACCGTATCGCCCACATGCGCCGGCACCTTGGTCGTGGCATGGTTCACCACCAGCGGCACGACGCCGCACTCGCGACAACGGGCATCCATCACGCGCTGAACGCTCGACTCGTGCGTGCCCTCGCCTAAAACAACCAGGCGCCCGGGTTTGATAACCGCAGCCTTCTCCCCCGCAATGGCCTCGAGCGTGTCGCCCAAAATACGTGTGTGATCAAGCCCGATGCCCGTAATGGCAACGGCGACGGGATCGGTCGCACTCGTGGCGTCCCAACGGCCGCCCATGCCAACCTCGAGCACGGCAACGTCCACCGCGGCCTCGGCAAACACCACCAGCGCGGCAGCCGTCAGCAGATCAAACGGCGTAATGGTATAGGCGCGCTCCCCCGCCGCCACACGGCGCGCATTCACGCGATGTCCCGCCTCGACGGCGGCAGAAACGCCACGGGCAAACGCCTCATCGCTCACGACGTGTCCATCGACCTCCATGCGCTCGGGATAGCGCACCAACTGCGGCGACGTATACAGCGCGGTCTTTAACCCTTCGCCGTGAAGGATAGCAGCCGAAAAACGCGTGGTCGAAGTCTTGCCATTAGTACCGGCAACCTGAATGCAATCAAAGTACTCGTCCGGACGCCCCAGCTCATCGAGCATATCGACAACCGTCTCAAGCAGAGGCCCAGCATCCCCAGAAATCCGCCCCGTATCAGCAGCAAGCCCGACAGCTTCATCAAACGAAAGCAAATCAAACTCAAAAGGAACGGTATACAAGCCAGAACGCTTAGCCATAACCCAAGTCTCCAATTACAGAAAAAGAGGCCCACCAAAAAGAATGAGCCCCTCGCGTTGACAATATCAGCCTTTACCCAATTGCAGCAAAATCAAGGGCACAACCCAGTGGCCCTGCCAGGCAGCGGACGACCACGTAACCGCTATGGGAGCGGTTTGGGGCTTTGCTCGATACAAGTTCCGCACGAGCCGAAGGCCACTTAATGTGGCCTTCGTGCGAGCAGGACTGTCCGCAGTAGCGAGCAAAGCCCCAAACCGCGTCCCCCAGTACCGCTTACGAGAAGTCAGCAACCTGAGCAGTCAGCGCCGCCAGGATCTCCTTGAGCTCAGCTGCACGGTCCATCTTCTTCTGGACCACCGCAGGCGCGGCCTTGGCCACAAAGCCCTCGTTGGCAAGGGTCTTCTCGCAGCCAGCGAGTTCCTTCTGCGCCGCGGCAATCTCCTTCTCCAGGCGTGCCTTCTCGGCCGAAAGATCAACCTTGCCCTCGAGCACCACAAAGACCTCGACGCCACTGTCAACAACGGCGATGCTCGCGGCCGGCTTCTCAACGTCGGTGCCCATAACCAGCGAAGACGTGTTGGCCAGTGGCTCAATCGTAGAGCGCAGGCTCTCAAGCTTCTCGACGTCCTCGGCGCCGGCGCGCACGACCACGTCGAGCTCGGCCTTGGGGCTCAAACGATAGCGCGAACGCGTGGCGCGGGCGGCGGAAACGACGGTACGGCACAGCTCAAACGCGCGCTCGGCAGGCTCGTCGACGTACTTGGCGTAGTCGGCGGGCTCGGGCCACTTGGCGATCATGAGCGCCTCGGCGCGGTTCACGTTGCCCTCGGCGTCCAGGTCGAGCACGCTCGCCGGCATGTTGTCCCAGATCTCCTCGGTAACAAACGGCATGAGCGGGTGCATCAGGCGAATGGAGGTGTCGAGCACAAAGATCAGGTTGCGCTGAGCCTGCAGACGGCCCTCGCCCTTCAGGCGGGCCTTGGTGACCTCGACGTACCAGTCGCAGACCTCGTTCCAGAAGAACTGCTGCACGCCGCGGGCCATATCGCCAAAGGTGTAGTTCTCAATACCCTCGGTGACCATCTTCACGGCCTTTGCCAGGCGGCTGAACATCCAGGCGTCGGCCGGCGTCTCCACGACGGGCTCGCCGGGCGTGTAGCCCTCCATGTTCATAAGCAGGAAGCGGCTGGCGTTCCAAATCTTGGTCACAAACGACTTGGCCTGCTCGGTGCGCGGACTGTCGATAAGCTTCTTGGTCTTCTTGTCGATGTTCGCGTCGAACTTGACGTCCTGGTTGTTGGTGCACAGCGTGAGCAGGTTGAAGCGCATAGCGTCGGCGCCGTACATGCCGATGAGGTCCATGGGGTCAACGCCGTTGCCCTTGGACTTGGACATGCGGCTGCCGTCCTTGGCCAGGATCGTCGGGTAGATGACGACGTCCTTAAAGGGCACCTCGTCCAGGAAGTACAGCGAGCTCATAACCATTCGGGCGACCCACAGCGCGATAATGTCGCGCGCGGTGACGAGCGCCGTCGTGGGGTGATGGCCCTCGAGGAGCTCCGGCTTTTGCGGCCAGCCCTGCGTGGCAAAGGTCCACAGCTGCGAGCTGAACCAGGTGTCCAGCACGTTCTCGTCCTGATGCACGTGATGGCCGCCGCACTTGGGGCACACGTCGGTGTCCTCGGTCAGGGCGTCCTCCCAGCCGCAGTCCTCGCAGTAGAACACGGGGATGCGGTGGCCCCACCAAAGTTGACGCGAAATGCACCAATCCTTGAGGTTCTCCATCCAGGTGGTGTAGGTCTGCGTCCAGCGCGCGGGGTGGAAGGTAACCTTGCCGGAGTTGACGGCGTCGAGCGCCGGCCCCTTGAGCTTATCGACGGCGACGAACCACTGCTCGGACAGCCACGGCTCCAGCGCAGCGTCGCAACGGTAGCAATGCATAACGGAGTGATCGAGTTCTTCGACGTGATCGAGCAGGTCGTGCTCCTCAAACCACTTGATGACGGCCTCGCGGCACTCGTCGCGGTTCATGCCGGTAAACTCGCCATAGCCCTCAACGACCACCGCGTGCTCGTCGAAAATGTTGATCTGCGGCAGGTCGTGGGCCTGACCCATGGCGTAGTCGTTGGGGTCGTGGGCAGGCGTAACCTTAACAAAGCCAGAGCCAAAGTTGGCGTCGACATGCCAGTCCTCAAAGATGGGGATCTCGCGGTCGACGATGGGGAGCTTAACGGTCTTACCCACAAAGGCGGCCTTCTCGGGGTCCTTCGGGGAGACGGCGACGCCCGTGTCGCCGAGCATGGTCTCGGGGCGCGTGGTGGCGACGACGATGTAGTCCTGGCCGTTGACCGGCTCGGTCAGCGGGTAGCGCAGGTGCCACAGGTGACCCTTCTCGTCCTTGTACTCGGCCTCGTCGTCCGAGATGGCGGTAGTGCAGTTGGGGCACCAGTTGACGATGCGCTTGCCGCGGTAGATCAGGCCGTCGTGGTACCAGTCGCAGAACACCTTGCGCACGGCCCGGGCGTAGTCCTCGTCCATGGTGAAGCGCTCGTTATCAAAGTCGACGGAGCAGCCCATACGCTTGATCTGCTCGACGATGATGCCGCCGTACTCGTGGGTCCAATCCCAGCAGGCGTCGACAAACTTGTCGCGACCGATCTCCAGGCGGCTAATGCCCTCGCTCTTGAGCTTCTTGTCGACCTTGGTCTGCGTGGCAATACCGGCGTGGTCGGTACCGAGCACCCAGCGCGTGGACTTGCCGCGCATGCGGGCCATACGGATGATGGCGTCCTGGATAGAGTCGTCGGTGGCGTGACCCATGTGGAGCTTGCCGGTCACGTTGGGAGGCGGAATGGTGACGGTGCAGTCGCCCACGCCCTCACGGCGCTTGTAGTAGCCGCCGTCGAGCCACTTCTGCAGGATCGCCGGCTCGTTGGTCGACGGATCGTAGTTCTTGGGCATTTCTTCCATATATCTCTCCCTGTCCCGCCGGGGAGGAATGTAGGCCCGATTTTCGCTCGGTCAGGTCCTGGGCTCGCTCGAAGACCACATTAAGTGGTCTTCGGCTCGTGCGGAATCTACGAAAATCGGGCCTACATTCCTCCCCTTAGGTATCGATTACTTCAGTCTGTAATGACTTCGCCGAGGCTTAAACAAACACACAGAATAACACAGGTAGTTGGGGTTATTGCGTATATATAAAATAGCCTCCGACCGCGGACGGTCGGAGGCTATTTGTAAGCACGTTTTTGGCTGGTTTAGCCGTAGATGCGTTGGGGCTGCTCTTCGCCCTTTACGGAGGCTTCGGTCACGATGACCTTGGTGACGCCTTCCTCGCTGGGCAGGTCGAACATCGTCTGCTGCAGCACGTCCTCACAGATGGAACGCAGGCCGCGGGCGCCGGTCTTACGGGCGAGCGCCATGCGGGCGATCTCGTGCAGGGCGGCGTCCTCAAACTCAAGCTCAACGTCCTCGAGCTGGAACATCTTGCGGTACTGACGCACCACGGCGTTCTTGGGCTCGGTCAGGATCGACACCAGGTCGTCCTCGTCGAGCGCCTGCGTCTGGGTGACGACGGGCGTACGTCCCACAAACTCGGGGATCATGCCAAAGGCGTTGAGGTCCTGCGGGAGCACCTGGCGCAGCAGATCGTTCTCGTCGACCGAGGTGGGGCCGGCGATCTCGGAGTTAAATCCCACGCCCTTGTTGCCCACGCGATCGGCGATGATCTTGTCCAGACCCACAAAGGCACCGCCGCAGATAAACAGAATGTTGGTCGTGTCGATCTGCAGCAGCTCCTGTTGGGGATGCTTGCGGCCGCCGGTGGGCGGAACGCTTGCCACCGTGCCCTCAAGGATCTTAAGCAGCGCCTGCTGAACGCCCTCGCCCGA
>DXZZ01000058.1:0-9591 GCA_019419425.1 Collinsella sp.
GGCGGCTGATCCGGTCCGACCGGGCCGCGCGGCAAGGAGATATATTGCCAGACCGCGAAGCCCTGTGGGTCGTCAATTCCACTCTTCACAAGTCCTACACAACATATCGCTTTCTATAGCTAATAGAAAGACTGGTGCGGATCTTCCGCACGTATCAGATGATGACCCTTTGGTTTAGAAATATATAGAGATCGGTCACCTGTAAGTGTCTATCTACCCGCGCTTTTAGCAATGTAAACCGCGCTTCAGATAAAAAGAGGGAGCGCCGCGCACAACGCGACACTCCCCTAGCGATTCAAGAGAATCTATTAGGCCTCGAGAGCCTTCTTGGCAATGGCAGCCAGCTCGTTGAAGGACTCGATGTCCTCGTAAGCCATCTGAGCCAGGACCTTGCGGTCGAGCTCGATGCCGGCAACCTTCAGGCCGTGCATGAACTGAGAGTAAGAGATGTCGTTCAGGCGAGCAGCAGCGTTGATACGGGTGATCCAGAGAGAACGGATCTCGCGCTTCTTGTTGCGGCGATCACGATACTGATACTGCAGGGAGTGCTGGACCTGCTCTTTAGCATGCTTGTAAGTACGCGAAGCGGCACCGTAGTAACCCTTCGCACGGTGCATAACGGTACGGCGCTTCTTCTTGGCGGCAACAGCGCGCTTAATACGTGCCATGTTCTATCAACTCCTAGACGGTAAAACGAAAAACGGGAACGCGAACTTAGGCGAGACGCGACTTGATGACCTTGCGGTCGGCAGCGGCGATCTCGGTCTCCTGACGGAAGCCACGCTTACGCTTGGTGGACTTCTTGCTCAGGATGTGGCTCTTGAAAGCCTTGGCGCGCATAAGCTTGCCGGTACCAGTCTTGCGGAAACGCTTCTTGGTGCCGCTGTGGGACTTCATCTTAGGCATGAAATACTCCTTAATCGGTTACAGAACACTAGTTACTTGCTATCGCTTGCCGCTTTATCCTCATCGAAGGCGCCCTTAATCGGGGCGAGCAGCATAAGCATGTTACGGCCTTCCATCTTAGGCTTGGACTCGACCGTAGCGTAAGGCTTGAGATCCTCGGCGAGACGCTCGAGAACGTTAAGGCCCTGCTCCGGGTGAGCCATCTCACGGCCGCGGAACATGATGGTGATCTTAACGCGTGCGCCCTTCTTGAGGAAACGCAGAACGTGGCCCTTCTTGGTCTCGTAGTCGCCAACGTCGATCTTGGGTCGGAACTTCATTTCCTTGACCTCGACCTTGGACTGGTTCTTACGAGCAGCCTTGGCCTTCATGGCCTGCTGGTACTTGAACTTACCGTAGTCCATGACCTTGCAGACCGGCGGCTCCGCGTTGGGAGCGATCTCGACCAGGTCGAGACCCTGATCGTCGGCGACGCGCTGGGCATCGCGGATGGCGAACAGGCCGAGCTGAGAGCCATCGACGCCAATCAAACGACACGAAGATGCAGTGATCTCGTCGTTGATGCGGGTGTCATCAGACTTAGCTATTTTCCCTACCTCCATTCATAAAAAAATAACCCGGCGCTTCTCAGCAACCAGGTCGTACACATAGACTTCCTCGATTTGAGGAAGGGAATCTAAGTTGTATGACCAGTCAGCTGCTCATTGGCGCCAAAAGGTGGGAACCCTCAGGTTCCTCTTTAGGGCATTGCGGGAACAACGCCTTGCGAATAATAACACGTACAGCGCGTTATCACATTACGTACACGAAAAAGGGACCTTGACCCCCTTGAACGCTCGCTTGCATGTATGGTGCTCGAGGCGAGACTCGAAGGGCCTTCGCTTCGCGAAGCCCCGGGCTTCGGGCGCGTGGCGCCCTCGCCACGCTCCGCTACAAACAGGCCACAGGCCTGTTTGCTTAACGCTTCGCGCGCTCACGCGAGTTCGGCACGAAAAAGGGGGCCGCAACCCCCTTGAACGCTCACTTGCATGTATGGTGCCCGAGGCGAGACTCGAACTCGCACGTTGTTGCCAACGGTGGATTTTGAGTCCACTGCGTCTGCCAATTCCGCCACTCGGGCACGCAATGCGTGAGTTAGTTTATCACAGCTTTCTACCGATTAGTCCGAAAATGGAACTTCGAGCATTTCGATGAGTTCGACCGTGCGGAGCATCTCGCGCCGACGGCATCCGCGACCGTCGACCGAAGCCTCACCCATCTGGTTATCGTAAGGGTCCTCGCGCATGCCGTCGAAAGAGGGCTCAAACTCTGCCTGGAATCGATTGTTGGCCACCATACGCCACGGGTCGAGATTGCCAAAGTAGTGACGGCGGCGCCACTCCTCCCCCATCCTGCGAGCAGAAGATCCAAATGACACGTCGGCGTTGAGCCATCCGGTCTGCGGCGTATAGAACTCTGCCCAGTCGTGCGACCCCACCGAATCGGGCGCAACATACAGGCCGCTCTGCCAACGGGCAGGCACGCCCGCGATACGGCACATGGTGATAAACGTGAGCGCCATAACGCCGCAATCGCCGCGGAGCGAATGCGCGCAGTCATCGGCAATAGATCCCAAAAGCAAGTACGGCGGCTGATAGCGATAGTCGATGTACTGCGTCAGGTAATCATAGATAGCACGGGCGCGATCGAGCGGATCCTCGAGCCCGTCAATGACACGGGCTGTCAGCTGCTGTAGATACGGCGTGAATGCAATGTGCGGACGGTCCTCGGAGGTGTCCACGGGCAGTGGCGTGTCCATGCAAGGATGCACCGGAAGCGCACCCCCATAGACATCACGATAAGCGGCATCAATTTGATAGCGATAGGTCACCGAGAATGAGCGCTCACTCGAAGAAGACCACGAGGCGGTACGCGCCGAAGCATTCGCGGGGGCAACAGCACCCTCCGGCGTCATATCGAGAACCTCGATATGAGACTGTTGACGACAGGCGGCGGCAACGGGTAGCCACGCGCGAACGGTCTCCCCTTCCAGAGCGCCGGGGACAGACACGGACGCTTTAAGCGTAATGACGCGAGCCAATCCGTTTTGTGACTCCATCTCCTTGAGCATCTCGTTGCGCAGTGCTATTCCGTCCGTAGAATCGGGCCGCATGCCGGGAACCTCTTTGGGATATACGCGAAGCGAATCGAGGAAGTTGTCGAGAACGAACAGTTCGCCATCGATAAAGCGCCAGTCAATACGCTTACGATTAATCAGGTCATCAAACTGCTCTTCGGTAAACTCTGGCCACTCCTCGCGAATCATCGCAATAGCCTGGTCGCGCGACACCGAAAAATGAAGCGGCGTCTCGAGCATGCGATACCGCTCGGCACGAACACAAGCAGCCAGCGAAGGCTCGGAGTTCTGCTCCAAAAGGCGATCGCAGGCAGCAACAGCCTGCGTCAAATACCCGGCATCCATAAGACGAAGAATCTCGGGCGGCAGTCCAACATCGAGATGACGAAAGTCATCACAGCAAACATCAGCAGAGCAACCAACTGGACCCTCGTCAATAACCTTCCCATCCGAAGGCAGCACATTAATAACAGCCATACCAAAACTCCAAGTCACTAGAACGCTTGAAGCCCATTGTAGCGAGATAAAAAGAAAGCCCCAACAAGGGAGCCATCAACACCGCTGAACGGTAACCATATAACTAAAATCAGACCAGTAACCCTGTAGCAAGTTAACAAAGGAGGCCCCGTTTCCCCGGAGCTGATTCCGTCGCGCGACTTCTGGCAAAGCCAGTAGCCATCTTAATTCAGACTCGTAACCCTGCGGCGTTAAACGAAGGAAGCCCCGTCCCCCGGAGCTGTTTTCTTGGCGCGACTTCTGGCAAAGCCAGGTGAGCGCAAAGGAAACAGTGTAGGGGGACGGGGCTTCCGGCGGGAAGTTTAGCGACGCTTACGCCTTGTTGACGGAGCCAAACTCCTCCATGAGCTCCTTGGTGCGGGCAACGATGTTGTCGCGACCAGGCTTGAGGAGCTTGCGGGGGTCAAAGCCCTTGCCCTGCTGATCCTTGCCAGCCTCGATGTACTCGCGGACGCCCTTGGCGAAGACGAGCTGCAGGTCGGTGTTGACGTTGATCTTGGAGATGCCCAGGGAGATGGCCTTCTTGATCTGATCCTCGGGGATGCCGGTGCCACCGTGCAGGACGAGGGGCAGGTCGCCGGTCTGGGCCTTGATCTCGCCCAGACGCTCGAAGGAAAGGCCAGCCCAGTCGGCGGGGTACACGCCGTGGATGTTGCCGATACCGCAGGCGAGGAAGTCGACGCCCAGGTCAGCGATCTGCTTGCACTCAGCAGGATCAGCGAGCTCGCCGCTGGAGGTCACGCCGTCCTCGGTGCCGCCGATGCCGCCGACCTCGGCCTCGATGGACATGCCCTTGGAGTGGGCAAGCTCAACGAGCTCCTTGGTGCGGTCGAGGTTAAGCTGGAAGGTCTCCTCGTGAGAGCCGTCATACATGATGGACGTGAAGCCGGCCTCGATGCACTTGAAGCAGTCCTCGTAAGAACCGTGATCGAGGTGAAGGGCGACGGGAACGGTAACGCCCGTGGCCTCGACGGCAGCCTTGACCATGTCGGCGCAGACCTTGAAACCGCCCATCCACTTAGCGGCACCAGCGGTGCACTGAAGGATCAGCGGAGACTTGGCCTCCTCGGCGGCCTGGAGAATAGCCAGGGTCCACTCGAGGTTGTTGGTGTTGAAGGCACCGAGACCGTACTTGCCGGCCTCGGCCTTCTTGAGCATGTCTGCTGCGTTGACGAGCATAAAAGAAACCTCCTGTAAGGTTGCTCCGATAACGCCTGAGATTTTACCACGGCGCACCCGAGCATAAACGTTCGTTTGTTCACGAATATCGTCCAAACAGACTTTTTTGACCGTTTGCCCTACGGAATCGACCCGTTGGGGAAAAATAGCTTGACGTCTGGACGCTTCTCGTGCTTCAAAAGCCGACCATTAAGCTACATCTGCATGAAAGGGTTCTGTATGAGCTCGCGTGCCATGGTGGTCGAATCGCCATGGCCGGTTAGGCAAACGGTATCGGGCGGAAGAAGCCGGGCGAGCTTGGAGAGCGAGCGCAGAATAGCCGCCCCATCTCCTCCAGAAAGATCGGTGCGGCCGTGCCCACCCGGAAACAGGGTGTCGCCCACAAAGGCAATGTTCCCCTGCTCGGTGGCAGCAAACAAGACGATCCCGCCCGGCGTATGCCCCGGCGTCTCGATCACCTGCAGGCAGATATCGCCCACCTCGATAGCATCGCCCTCGGCGAGCAGGCGCGTCGGCTCCCCGGGGTCGGGCGTCTCAATGTCCCACATAGCTCGCTGCTCCTCGATGTTCGCATGCGGCACCGTCACATCCTTAGCACACAGCTCATACTGGCAGCCCTCGCCAACGGTGGTTCGCACGCCGGCAACACCACCAACATGATCGGCATGGCCATGAGTGCATACGGCGCCAAGCACGCGTACGCCGGGATGCTCGGCTCGAATATGCTCCACCAAACGCTCGCCTTCCCATGCGGGATCGATAATCACGCACTCATTGTCCGAAATAACAGCATAGCTATTGGTCTGAATGGGACCGTTTACGAGCGTCTCGATCTCGACCGATCCCTTGGGAGTTAAATCCAAGGACACAGCACTCATGCCCCTCTCCTCTCTATAGAACTCGAGGCATCAAACGATGCCTCGAGTGTAGCGAATATCGATAATGTGGCACGTTCGTCGCGACTAAACGCGGCGCTTAAGCTGGGCTCCACCCTCGCCGGGCATCAAGCGACGCGCGTCGTAGACCGAGTCAACGCTGCTGATAGAGGCAAGCAACGGATCCAGGCCGCTCGCGTCCGAGATCTCGACCATAAAGCGCAGGGTTGCAATACCCTCGCGGTTGGTCGACGTGGCGGCAGAAAGGATATTGCCGCCCGCATCGCCAATAGCAATGGTGACATCCTTGAGCAGGCCCATGCGGTCCAGGCACTCCACCACGATCTCGACCTGGAAGAGGGTGTCGGCAGCGCCGTCCCACTCCACGTCGATCATGCGCTCGGGATGTTCCATAAGGCCTTTGACGTTGGGACAGTTGGCGCGATGCACCGAGACGCCGCGACCGCGCGTGATGAAGCCGACGATGTCGTCGCCCGTCACGGGGTTGCAGCAATGGGCCAGACGGACCAGCAGGCCGCTGTTGCTCTCGCCCTTGACGATAATGCCGTTGCTGGCGCTCTTGCCGCGCTTTTGCGGCTTGCGGTTGGAGCCGCGGGCAGGCTGCTTGACGACCTCGGCAATGGCTTCGGCCTTGGTGAGCTGTTCCTCGGGTTTGGGGTCCAAGATTTGCTCGACCTTATTGCCAACGGCACGTGGGGCGACTTTGCCCGCACCAACGGCGGCAAACAGGTCCTCGAGCTGCTTATAGTTAAACTGCTCCGCCACGGCGTTGAGCGCACGCGTGGATCGTGGCGTAGAGATGCCATATCCGCGCTTGCGCAGGTCCTTAGCCAGTATATCGCGGCCGGCGGCAGCGTCGTCGTCCTTGGTCGCGGCGGCGAAGTAACGGCGGATCTTTGACTTGGCGGAAGGTGTCTTAACGATCTTGAGCCAATCACGCGACGGCTTGGAACTCTTGTTGGTCAGAATCTCGACACGGTCGCCCGTCTTGATCTCGTGCGTGAGCGGGGCCACCGCACCGTTGATCTTAGCGCCGACGCAGTGGTTGCCCACCTCGGTGTGAACGGCATAGGCAAAGTCGAGCGGCGTGGAGCCGGCACGAAGCGCCATGACCTCGCCCTTGGGCGTAAAGACGAAGATCTCCTGATCGAACAGATCGACCTTCAGCGAATGCAGGTATTCCTTGGCGTCGGTGATCTCATCAGACGCAGCCCAATCGAGCGAATGTTTGAGCCAGTTAATCTGGTCGTCCAAGCGCTGGGCATCATTGGTCTTAGACGCAGACGATCCGCCCGACTTCTTATAGAGCCAGTGAGCGGCAATACCGTACTCGGCCTGCTCGTGCATCTCGTAGGTACGAATCTGAATCTCGAGCGGGCGGGCCGTGGGGCCGATAACCGTCGTGTGGAGCGACTGGTAGTTATTGACCTTGGGCATGGCGATATAGTCTTTAAAGCGACCAGGCATGGGGTGCCACAGCGTATGCACCGCGCCGAGCGTAGAGTAGCAATCACGTACCGAATGCGTGATGACGCGCAGTGCCACCAGGTCGTAGATCTCGGAAAATTCCTTGCCCTTGCGCTTCATCTTTTGGTAGATGGACCAATAGTGCTTGGAACGGCCGTTGATCTGGAAGTCCTCCAGGCCAATGCGGTTGAGCTCGTCGGTGAGCGTCTTGATGGTCTCGGCCAGATAGCGTTCACGGACCTCGCGCGACTCCGCCACCATGCGCGCGATGCGTTGGTAGGCGTCGGGCTCAAGATAGAAGAAGGACAGGTCCTCGAGCTCCCATTTAATGGAGCTCATGCCCAGACGGTCGGCCAGGGGCGCATACACGTCCATGGTCTCGCGGGCCTTAAACAGGCGACGGTCCTCACGCAGGGCCGCAAGGGTGCGCATGTTGTGCAGACGGTCGGCAAGCTTAACGATGATGACGCGGATGTCCTTGGACATGGCGAGGAACATCTTTCGCAGCGTGAGCGCCTGTTTCTCGTCCATGCTGTCGACTTCGATGTTGGTGAGCTTGGTCACGCCATCGACGAGCTCGGCCACCGTATCGCCAAACAGGCCGGAAACATCGGCAAGCGAGGTCTCGGTATCCTCGACGGTATCGTGCAGCAGCGCGGCGCACACCACATCGCAGTCCATCTTGAGATCGGCCAAAATGATGGCCACCTCGACGGGATGGTTGATGTACATCTCACCCGAGCGGCGCTTTTGGTTGCAGTGCTTCTCGGCAGCAAAGCAATAGGCCTGCTCCACCTTAGAAAAGTCGTCCTCATTCATATATTTGAGGCACAGGCGCTCCAGCTTGTCGTAGCTGTCCGCCATAATCTCGGGCGGCAGCTCATCGGCATGCTTATAGTGCTCCATCTCCGAGAACGGCTGGAGGGCGGAATCATGGGCGGTACGGGCTGCGGCATCCATCGAGGTCCCCTTCCCCTAGGCCCGCGGTACGATCGGGCGGTTAACTTTGGCTAGCATATCAGAAGCGCACGAATCGAGCGCCCAACTCCGGAAAGCCGAGAACTCCATGCGCGAACGCAAGCCCTCCAAATAGCGAATTGACCTGCTCAATTGCACACGGCCGGGGTTTTCGGCCATCGCGATGCGACGGGTGTCGTCAAACCCCGAAACGCGACAGAAGCCAAGCTCTTCGAAGATTCCCAGGCCACTTTCCACCGAGCGCTCGTCGACCGGCGTGCGAGCATCGATGGCAAGGCACATCTGCGCGATGTCGATATCGCTCGCGCTAAAGGAATCGTCCCCGGTCTTGCCGCGGTTGGAGCGCCACATGGTTTGCAGCGCGCGATAGAGCGTGACGAGCTCGTCGCGCTCAGGCGCATAGCAGTCGAGTAGGCGCTCGTTAATGCGGGCGTCGCGCGACGAATAGAGCAGGTGAATCACGGCGGGCTGTCCATCGCGACCGGCGCGGCCACTCATCTGGTTAAACTCAATCGCGCCAAACGGCATGTGATAGAGCACGACATGGCGAATATCGGGAAGGTTGACGCCCTCGCCAAAGGCAGAGGTCGAGACGATGCAGCTGAGGCATCCGTCACGAAACGCCTCCTCTACGCGATGGCGGTCGGTGCGCGTAAGGCCCGCGTTGTAAAAGGCGATATGCGACGCGTAGTCGGGAACGCGTTTGCGTAGCGTCTTGGCAAGCGCCACGGACTGATCACGCGAGTTGACGTAGATGACGGTCTTCTCCCCCGTCGCGACGATGGACACCAGGCGGTTTTCGCGGCTCGCAAGATCGCGGTCGTCCTCGAGCCGCAAGTTCTCGCGCACGGTCTCGTCGACCACCGTACGGGCAATCGACAGCACGCGGGCAAGCTCCGCCACGACCGGAGCCGTCGCGGTGGCCGTCGCCGCCATAACGACCGGATCGCCCAGGGCCTTGAGGATATCGGGCATGTCGAGGTATGCGCTTCGGTCGCCGCCCTTGGCAAGACCGGCATGGTGCGCCTCGTCAATAACGACAAATCCGATACGCCCCGAGCGCGCAAAGCGGTCGCGGTGAATAGACAGGAACTCAGGCGTCGTGAGTACGATGCCGGTGCGGCCCGAAGCCAGGCCGGCAAACACGTCATCGCGCGTTGCTTCCACGGTCTCGCCGGTCAACACGCCCACGCCAATCCCGAGTGCAGCCATCGTCGATGAAAGATGATAGGCCTGGTCGGCAACGAGCGCGCGCAGCGGATAGACAAAGATGCTCGCACGCCCTCGAAGGACCGCCTCGCGCGCGGCGTGCACATGGAAGATGAGCGACTTACCACGTCCCGTCCCCATAACGGCCAAAACGCTCTGGTGGTCGGCGAGCGCGTCGAGTGCCTCGACCTGCGCGCGATGTGGCTGGTTCGAGCCGATAAAGCTATGGATAAGCGAGCGCGTGAGCTCGGTATAAGAAAGCTGGGCGAGCGTCTCGCGTTTACGCGACTCCAGGCGCAGGCCAGAATCCGCCGGCTGCACGCC
>DXZZ01000059.1:0-1440 GCA_019419425.1 Collinsella sp.
CTGGGGGTCAAGGGGTCGCTGGTTCGAATCCAGTCGTCCCGACCAGAAGTTTGCAGGTCAGGCACCTAGTGCCTGACCTTTTTTGTTTTAAGCAATTGCTTAATTTTCAGTAAGCAACAGGGTGCCAAAAATCTACCTGCGAGATAATCGCCTTTTACGGTTACTTGTGCGTTTTGCACGCGCTTGAGCTGATTTATTAACGCGATATGAATCTACATACGCGTAGCTGGTATACAGCCGAGTAAGGGCTGTATTTATCGCGGCGATTTACATAGATATAGCGACTGTAACGAACAAGCGTGTCGCTGTATTTATTCCAGTAGTTCACTTGATCGGTGGACAAGTGGGCCGTTGCAACGAAACACCAAGCGGGATGGGCTCTATATGAGGACGCCGCAGAGGTAATGACGGGGGAGTACGGCAGGCGCTCTGAGAGCCGCTGTATGGCCCCATGTCTCCTCAACTCGATAATTTGTGTTTCAAGCCACGAATCGGTCGAGCAATTGCCAAAAGAAATGGCCCATGCAGGATTGCACGGGCCTTACATCAGATCAAATTTGAGCTAGAAGCACCAAAAACGGGGCAGCCGCAACACCATCTCGTCGCGGCCTCGGCGAGCGACATATCGCAGTCGTGGTAGACATCGAGGAAGTCGTCAGATCCCGCACAGGGGGACCGCGATGGTGGCCACCGCGCCGCCCGAGGGGCTGTTGGCGAGCGAGACGGAGCCCCCGTGGGCGCTCGCGGCCTCGGAGGCGACGTGGAGGCCGAGCCCGTAGTGGCGGCCTCCGTCGCGCGAGGAGCGGGAGGAGTCGTCTGTGAAGAGGCGCTCGCAGCCGCGTTCGAGGGCGGCGGGAGAAAAGCCCGGTCCGTCGTCGGCAACCTCGATGACGAGGCGACCGCCCGCGACGTCGCAGGAGACCGCCACGCGCGAGCGTGCGTGCTCGGCGGCGTTGGCCACGAGGTTCGCGGCGGCTCGCGCCAGGCTGGTTCGGTCGAGCGTGGCCTCGGGCGCGCCCGCGACAGCGGGGCCCGTGGCCGCGTCGAGCGTCACGCCTCGCACCCGGGCGATCTGGGCGGCCTCGGCGAGAACCTGCTCGCAGAACTCGGCCGGCCGCATGGGGGCCCTCTCCGCCCCGCTGGACCCGCGCGAGGCCTCGATGAGCAGGCGCACGTAGCCGTCGAGCCTTTCGACACTGCCGGCTATGTCGCGCGCGGCGGCCGCGAGGTCGGCGTCTTTCTCGTCTTCCAGCTCCTCCGCCACGAAGTCGGCGTTGGCACGCAGCACGGTGAGCGGCGTCTTGAGGTCGTGGGCGAGCGACGCCATCTGCTCGCGCTGCCCCCGCTCCGCGGCCCAGCGGGCCTCAAGCGACTCGGCGAGGGAGGCCCGCATGGCGTCCATCGCGGCGAGGACGTCGTTCACCTCGCGCACGTTGGTGC
>DXZZ01000059.1:1450-9394 GCA_019419425.1 Collinsella sp.
CCCGCCGCTTCCGCGAGCGGCGCCATCTTGCGCGAGATCACGCGGCTCGCGCGGCGCGCCACGAGCGCGAGTGCGAGCGCGCTTCCCGCCGCAGCGCCGACGAGCATGAGGCTCTGCGGGTTAGGAAGCAGGCCGGCGAGGTCGCGCGAGGCCCACTGCGGCAGGTACTCGCTGACGAGTGCGCAGGCCCCGCCGCCCTTGAGCGGGAACGCGGCGTAGGTGAGGCCCGAACCCCCGCCCTCGATCTCCACTGTGCCCGGATCCGCGGCGAGTGCCGTACGGGCCATTTCCTTCGCGTCCTCGAGCCGCGTGCCCTCGAGGTCTGTCATCAGCACGTATCCGTCCTTGTTCAGGATGAGGTAGCGGTACGCCGTCGGCACGTCCTGCTGCCCGCAGACGCCATCGCGTGCCAGGCCCTCCGCGACCTCGCGCGCATTGGCCGGCCCCCAGCTTGCCTCGTAGACGACGCCCGCGTTGATCGCCAAGGAGAGCACCATGAACGAGGCGAGCCACGCCGTGGCGACCGCCGCGAACGCGTAGGCGAAGTAGCGCGCGATGACGAAGGAGAGCGGCATGCCCCCGCGACCTCGCGCCCCGATCCTCAGAGCTGCCACTTGTACCCCATCCCCCAGACGGTCGCGATCGGATCGGCGCCGGCCTCGGAGAGTTTCCTCCGGGCGCGGCTGACCTGCATGGATATGGCCGCGTCGTCGGCGTCGCTCTCCCAGCCGAGCACCGCCTCGCGTATCTGCGCGCGGCTCATGACCTGCCCGGGGTGGCGGGCGAGGTACTCGCAGATGGCGTACTCGGTGGGCGTGAGCGGCACGGCCTTGTCGCCCACGGCGAGGCCGCGCGCCCCGAGGTCGATCCGCACCTCCCCGAAGGAGAGGGCGTGCGAGCGCGGCCGGCGCTCACGGCGTAGATGGGCCGCGACCTTGGCGCGCAGTTCCGCGGCACCGAAGGGCTTGCGGACGTAGTCGTCGGCGCCCAGGCCGTAGGCGGCCACGGCATCCTCCTCGGCCACGCGCGCGGTCAGGAAGACGATGGGCCCGTCGAAGTCCGGGCGAATCTGCCGCACGAGCTCGAAGCCGTCGAGCCCCGGCATCATGACGTCGCAGAGCACGAGGTCGAAGCGCGAGAGGTCCATCCCCGGGACCGCCGTCGGGTCCGGCGCCCTGACGACCTCATGGCCGTCGCGGCCGAGGACGCGCGCGAGCGCGTCGAGGATCGCCCGTTCATCATCCACTGCCAGTATCCTCGCCATGTTGACCTCCTGATACTCTCGTCGGAATTGTACTAGCGCCGCACTCAGCGGTCCAGAGCCCTGCGCGCAGCCGCGGGCGCCTCGGCCGCGTCGAGCAGGGCATTCCCGCCCAGGACGAGCGCTGCGGAGAGGAGGACGAGCACAGCGGCGAGCGGCTTTCTACGCATCTACCCTCCCGTCTTCGAAGCGGCAGAACCAGGCGAGAAGGACGGCGTCGGCTGCCAGGGTGAGCACGAGGCTGGCGAGCGCAGTCGTGAGGAGAGGGTCCGCCGCACGCGCGGCGTCGATGAAGGCCTCCACCCCGAGCGACCCCAGTCGTGCGGGCCAGGCGAGCGGCACCCAGCTCAGGGGCGTCGCCAGGGCACCGGTGAGCTCGCCGGTCATGAGGCCGTGCGCAAGTCCGCCCACCGAGAAGAACGCGAGGAGCACCCCCGCAGCGCCGGCGCCGATGGCGGCGTTGCGGCCGAGGCGCAGGGCCACGCCGAGCCACAGCGCGTAGAGGGGCAGGCTGCCCAGCACGATGCCCGCCCACGCGGCCGCAAGCGGAGCGGGCCCGAGCGGCAGGCGCCCGGCAACGGCGAGCACGGCCCCGAACACGCCGAGCGCCACGGCCAGCGCGGCGGCGCCGAGCGCCGCAAGGGCGAGCAGCTTCGCCGCGACGGCGCGCCCGCGCGAGGGGACCGCCGTAAGGTTGGCGAGGCGCCCGGCAGCGCGCTCCTCGTCCACGGCGAGCCCGCAGACGATGGCGGACATGAGCGGCATGAGGGCGCCGAGGAACTGGGCATAGGCGTCCGCGCCCAGCGCCGGGTCCCATCGGGCTACGGAGAAGTACTCGCCGCAGGCAAGACCGGCTGCCAGGCCGCAGACGAGGTGCACCGCCGCGAGCGGGGAGCGTGCCAGGCGCAGGGCCTCGGAGAGCAGGGCCCGCGAGAGAGTCATGCGCGGCGTCGAGTCGGAGAGTCGTGACATGGCCATCACCTCTCCTCGAAGTGCGCGAACCAGGCCGCGCCCGCCGCCGTGAGCGCGGCGAACGCGAGCGCGCAGACCGCAAGGCCCGCCAGCGTGAGCATGCCATCCGGCGCGAGCGCCCGGCCGAGCGCCATGTCCGCCGCGAGTGGCTCGCCGCTCGGCAGCACGGGGATAAAGCTCGTGGGGATGACCATGCTCGCCGACGGCGGAAAGAGCTGCGGCAACGGCACCAACGACCAGGCGAACCCACCCACGAGCTGTGCGACGAGCGGGCAGAAGATGCCCGCGAGCATGCCGAGCCGCACCGTGAGAAAGAGCCCTGCGGGGATCATCCACGCTGCGGTCACCGTGTTGACGAGCGCGCAGAAGAACATCGTGAGCGTACCCGCGGCCGTGAGGCCCTGCGAGGAGAACGCCGATCCCGCGAGGTAGATGCCGAAGACCACGAGGTTCGAGAGCGTGCAGAGCGCGAGGCACCAGAGCGCCTTGGCCCACCAGGCGCGCCCGAGCGGGAAGCCCAGGCCCAGAAGCCCCCGCATCCGCGTGCGAGCGTCCGCCCGCGCGACGCACGCCACCACGAGCGAGAGAGACACGGGCAGGAAGAGCGCGTACCAGTAGTTCCACGCACTGAAGATCTGCACGCCCCGGTAGGGCATCGCGCCGAGCAGCGGCATCGGCAGCGCCATGAGCACGGCCAGGCGAACCGGTGCCGCGTGGCGCGACTTCAGGGCCTCGGCGCGCAGGGCCGCGAGCAGGCCGCCTTTCTCGCCCGTCATGCCGCCACCTCCCCGCGCGCTCGTCGCCCTTCCCGGCAGAAGCTCATGAAGAGTTCCTCGAGGTCCTGCCCGGGACGAAGTGCATCCTCGTAGGCGAGGCGCCCCCCGCAGATGATGCCGATGGTGTCCGCCATCTGCTGCACCTCGGAGAGGATGTGGCTCGAGACGATCACCGTCGTACCCGCCGCCGCGAAGCCGCGGATCTGGTCGCGCAGCTCCTCGATGCCGATGGGGTCGAGGCCGTTGGTGGGCTCGTCGAGCACGAGCAGGCGTGGCCGGGCGATCAGCGCCAGCGCGAGCCCCAGGCGCTGCCGCATGCCCATCGAGAAGCGCCCGGCGCGCTTCTTCCCGGTGTCCGCGAGGTCCACGGCGGCGAGCACCTCATCTATGCGGCTCTCGGGAAGGCCCAGCAGCGTGGTGCGCACGCGCAGGTTCTCGCGCGCGGTGAGGTTGGGGTAGAGCGGCGCCTCCTCGATGAGGCTGCCGATTGCGTAGAGGTCCTCGCGGCGCCAGGCGTGCCCGGCAAAGAGAATCTCCCCGGCCGTCGGCCGCAGCATCCCGCAGATCATCTTGAGCGTTGTCGACTTGCCGGCGCCGTTGGGGCCGAGCAGCCCGTACACCTCGCCCTCGCGGATATGAAGGCTCACGTCGGCCACGGCGTCCTGCGCCTGGTCGCCGCGGCCGAAGCGCTTGGTGAGCCCGCGCGTCTCGAGCATGTAACCCATGGGTTTATCCTTTCTCTTCCGGGCGCGCGGGCCGAGCCACCGTGCCCGCGCGCCTTACCTTTCGGGTTCACCATCCATGGTGGGGCGCGTTTCTAACGAAGCCGTAACGGCCGTTGGGTTCTTTTGGCGCTAGCCCTTCTTGACCCGCACATCATGATTAATTTGCTTAAGGCAACAACTTTCCCGATCGATGTACTCACCGAATCAAAACGCGTACATCAGCCATCAAAGATGCCGAAAAATGTCATATTTGGAGGCTGATGTACACAAATGCAGAATCCCGCACAACCCAGTAGCATCCTCCATATGTCTGGACTCTCTATGCTTACGCTGGATAGACATCGCTAGAACGGGTATAGTATCGAAAGTTTTGTCGTTTACCAGCGGGGGAGTCCTGTGGGCATCAAAAAGAAGATCAAAAAGGAGCTTATCGGCACTTCCAATTACCCGTCGAATAAGATCTTCACGATCTCCAATTTCATCACCTTTACGCGCCTGATCCTCACGCTCGTCTTTCTGTACCTGTTTGTGACGGATAACAACCGCATCGTCGCCATCGTGATTTATGCCATCGCCGCCTCCACCGACTGGATGGACGGGCAGATCGCCCGCATGACCAAGACGGTCTCGTGGCTCGGCAAGGTCATGGATCCCATCTGCGACCGCGCGCTGCTGTTTACGGGCGTCTTGGGCCTGGTGGTCCGTGGCGAGCTGCCTATCTGGGTCTGCGTACTCATCATCGGTCGCGACATCTACCTGGGCCTTGGCACGCTCATCGTGCGCCATTACCACCGTCGTCCCATCGATGTCGTGTTTCCCGGAAAGATTGCCACTGCGCTGCTCATGACCGGCTTCTCGCTCATGCTGCTCGGTTTCCCCGTTATTGACGGCCTGCATCTTTTACCTTCAACCCTTAAGGCCTTCCCGGGCCTCAACGGAAGCTCGGTGCCCCTCGGCATCTTCTTTGTGTACGGCGGCGTGATCTTCTCCATGCTCACGGCTGTTATCTACTCCATTAAGGGCGGAGCGGCCATTAAACAGGCTCTCACGCATCCCGAGGACGAGGACATCGACTTTCTGAACCCCGAAATCGAAGACTGATTCATTGGGGTATGATTACGTACGGTTCATTATTTGCGGCACGTCCGCGATAAGTTAGGGGTTGTCATGGACAACATGGTTAACAATATGCCTCAGAATGATAAGACTGCTGACGCTACCTGCGTATTCCGCGTGCCTTCAAGCGACGTCACCGTTCCCGACCTCATGGCCAACGTGCGCATCACCGCCCCCGTTCTGTCCATCGTCAAGGGTCCGCAGACTGGTGCCGCCTTTGAGCTCGAGGACGACGTGACCACCATCGGCCGCGATCCTGCAAACGGCATCTTCCTCAATGACATGACCGTTTCGCGCAGCCACGCGCGCATTATTCGCGAGGGCCTCGGCGCTCGCATCGAGGACTTGGGCTCGCTCAATGGCACCTGGGTCGACGGTGCCATCGTCAATGCAGCCCCGCTGCACGACGGTTCTTCCGTCCAGATCGGTACGTTTACGCTCATCTACCACGAGAGCACGCCGGAGCGCATCGAAACCGGTGAGTAGGGCATGGCCGAACGCAACTATCTGAGTATCGGCCAAGTCGTCAACCTACTTCGAGGCGCATACCCCGATCTTTCGAACTCAAAAATTAGATTTCTAGAGGATGAGGGGCTCATTACCCCTCATCGTACGCCTAAGGGATACCGTCAGTACTCCAAGGAGGACGTTGATCGCCTGGAGGTCATCCTGCACTTGCAGAAGACCCGCTACATGCCGCTCAACGTGATTAAGCAGCGCTTGGAAAACGCCACGGACCTGTCAACGCTCGCCTACGAGGTGGGCTTGCTGTCCGATGTTCCGCTCAAGACGGAGCCCAAGGAGACTAAGCAAAAGCTGCATCCCATTGAGACCATTCCCGATATGCTGGGCGTCGAGATTTCGTTTATCCGCTCGCTCGCCGAGAACGACCTCATTCGCATCATCAAGAGTCCGCAGAATCGTGAGCTCGTCGATGGTCGCGATTTTCCAATCATCCGCTACTGCTCCGAGCTGTCACGCTTCCATATCGAGCCCCGCAACCTGCGTCAGTACGTGTCTTCCGCCAACCGCGAGTCCTCGATGTTTGAGCAGGTGCTCGTGAGCATGCTCGGAATGGATACCTCCGATGACGAGCGCGACGCCAAGCTCGAACGTGCGTTTAAGAAGCTTCACGACCTGACCGAGGGTGTGCACACTGCGCTGCTCAAGAACCGCGTTTTTGAGTCTCTCAATGCCGTGGTCGAGGACGCCGACATCGATGCACTCGATGAGGAAATCACTCGCTCCGAGTCCACCAAAGCCAAAAACGAAGAGATAGCCACGCCGGCTTCGCACGAGGATTCTCTCGTAAAGCCGCTCAAGGTCGTCGCCCCTTCGCACTCCGGTACCGCCACGGCGGGCAAATAACCGCTGCCGCTTATCCGGCAACCCATTGAAAGGTCATGCAATGTACGACTTCGAATCTCAAATCGTCGACATCCCCGACTATCCCGAGCCCGGAGTCATCTTTAAAGACATCACGCCGCTCTTTGGCAATCCCGAGGCGCTCAAAGCCATGACCGATACCCTCGCCGAGCACTTTGCCGGCATGGGAATCACCAAGGTCGTGGGTCCCGAGGCTCGCGGCTTTATGGTTGGCGTACCGGTGGCTGTAGCCCTTGGCGCCGGCTTTGTTCCCGCACGTAAACCGGGCAAGCTGCCGCGCGAGACCGTAAGCCAGAGCTACGAGCTCGAGTACGGCACCGATTCAATTGAGATCCATGCCGACGCTATCAGCTCTAAAGATACCGTGTTGATTCTGGACGACTTGGTCGCGACGGGCGGAACCGTCGAGGCAACAGGTAAACTGGTGCGAGATATGGGCGCAAAGCTTATCGGTTACGGTTGTATACTTGAGCTTGCGTTTCTCAACCCGCGCGAGAAGCTCACGCCGTCTGATGACGATGTGGAGCTCTTTAGCCTGGTGACGGTAGACTAGCCGTTACCCTTAGTTACTGGAAAGGAAGCTACATGCGCACAGCAAACACGCACAAAAACATGGCACGCTGCGCTGCTACGGCAACCCTCGCTTGTGTTTTGGGCTTGGGCCTCGCGGCTCCTGCCTACGCCGATACCGCATCCGACCTTGCCGCTGCTCGTACGAAACTCGAGCAGATCGGCACCCAAACCCAGCAGATTTACGATGAGCTTGCCACGCAGACGCAGGCGCTCGATCAGACTGCCGGCGAGATCACGCAAAAGCAGCAGGAGATCGCCGATGGTCAGGCCAAGCTCTCGACCTATGTCGCCGGCGAGTACAAAACCGGCGGTCTGAGCCTGCTTCAGGTTTTGACGGGTGTCGATGATCTGAGCGATATGCTCAACCGCCTGTTCTACTACGGCAAAGTTTCCGACAAGCAAGCTCAGACCATTCAAGAGGTCAAGGAGCTTAAGCAGCAGCTCACCGATAAGCAGGCCGAGCAGGAGAAGAACGTCGCCACCACGCAAAAGAAGGTCGACGAGCTTAACGCCCAGCAGGCTGAAGCCCAGAACGTCGTAAACTCCCTGGATTCGCAGCTGCAGGCCGAGCTTGCCGCAGAGGCCGAGGCCAACGCCGCGCTGCAGGCCGGCATCAACGCCAGTACTGCCGAGAAGGCCACGGTGAGCAACGAGACTGCCGGTACGACCGAGAACACCAACAACGGTGGTCAGACCAGCAATAACAACCAGGGCGGCAACACTCCGGCTCCTACGCCGACACCCGCTCCGACGCCGCAGCCCTCCACGCCTGCTCCGGCTCCGACGCCTTCTGCTCCGAGCCAGTCCGTCGATGGCGGTTCCGTTGTTTCGCGCGCCTACAGCAAGCTTGGTTGCGCTTATTCCTGGGGCGGAATTGGCCCGAACAGCTTCGACTGCTCTGGTTTTGTTAGCTATTGCCTCACTGGTCGCTATTGCCGCCTCGGCACCACGGGTACCTTTATGGGCTGGACGCGTGTGTCCGATCCGCAGCCCGGTGACGTTGTGGTCAACTCGTACCACACCGGCATTTACATCGGTGGTGGTCAGATGATTCATGCTTCCGACTACAATACGGGTGTTATCATCAGCTCCGTTGCCGCCGGCATGAACAACAACTATATCTTCGTGCGTTACT
>DXZZ01000006.1:0-47260 GCA_019419425.1 Collinsella sp.
TACAATAGTTGATTATGTTATTGCAAGTAATTACATAGTCATTTAAGTGGTATGGCACGTCATACATTGCATGCACGAAAAAGGCAACGCTCCCTATCCGGAAATGTTGCCCTTAAAGCTTCAACAGAGGTCTTGTATTGCAGCTAGGTGCGTCGCGCAGTCTCAGCAGCGATATGTGGCACCAAAAAGCACCAACCCCAGCAGGAATAACGATAAAGATGCAGCGATCCAGTTGCAGTCGCCGGTCTTGGGGAGTGCCGCAGTTGTCGCGGTGGCAGCCTTGGGCTTGGTTGTCTTGGCGACCGTGGTCTTGGTTACTGTCTTTGTTGTCTTGGTTGGCGTGGCCGCGTGTTTCAGAGAGGGATTTGCCGTGGGGCCTGTGGTGGGCTCTCCGGCTGCGGGGCTAGCATCGGTGGGTGACTTTTCCGCGCTATCGCCAGTCACCTCGCCCCCACCGGTCTCCCCCGCCGGCGCCGTGGCGCCCTTGGGTTCAATCACCACATGCTGCGCCACCGCACCGGCAGCATCCACCACGCCACCAGCACCAAAAGCCCCGCCAGCAGGCGCCACAAATCGCGCGGACACAAGCGACCCGCCCAAGCACGCAACGCCGCCGTCGGCACCGGCCGCATCAAGCCACGAGGCGTCGACGGAAAGCCGACAGCCGGCCGCACCAGCGCCAAGGCCCGCATCCTGCAGATACACGCCGTAGGCGCGCACGCCCGCTCCGGACCCGGCGCCCGCGGCAACGACGCGTCCGCCACCGCGCACGGCCATGTCGCCAGCGATCACGCCGGCGACCGCCTCGTCCGTGATATTGGCCCCGTCCGCCCGGGCATTGACGGTGCAGCCGTCCACCGCGAACGCCTGCGAAACGTGGATCCCGCACTGCGAGCCCGTCGCCGTCAGAGTCCCGGTGCCGCGAAGCGTCAGGTTGCCCCACACCTCCATGCCGCACAGCGTGATGTCCGCATCGGGCGCATGTGACTCCGTCACGGAGTTTTGCCCGGCAAGCGTCAGCACCAGGTCGCCTTTGGCGCCGATGGCCTCGCCCGCGTAGCCGTTAAGCTCAAGGTGGTCGGCATCGGTCCAGGCGCAGCCGGGGCCCGACACGCCCGGCTCGTAGTACGTCGCGCCCGCGATGATGAGGCTCTCCGCACCCGCGGCATAAGAAGGCCCGCCCAGCAAAACGCATAGGCAGGCCATGGCAACAATCGCAATGTAATGACGGCTGGTGTAGGACTCGGCAGCAAACATACCCGCTCCGATCTTCGCAGGAGCCAATAGAATGTGCACCAGAAAATGCCCTGGTAGCAGCAGTTATTAGTTTAGCGAGATCAAGCCGTAAACAAAGAAAATGTCCCTGAGCAGCGCCAATAATTAGGTGTAAATCGTTTTGCCAATCGGTGAAAGTAGAGATAGCGTCCGGCTCGGGCGCCTAGAGGCCACTATGAGAACGCCCTTAACCTATAAGCGCTTCATGAAGCTATGGATAGGGTTCGAGAGGAGCTGTCAGGGTGGGAACCTACCTATGCCAGCTCAATCGAGCTCTCTGCGACCTCAATGCCTGGTGCGTATTTCTCTACCAGCGCGTCCAGAATTACGCGGTTGCCATTTGTCATCTTTGGAGAAGAAACGATCTTCATTGACGAAAAAGCTTCATCAGAGATAACGAGATCGTAATAGGGCGGGATTCCAGGATTGCACTTATCAAGTATGATGTCATTCGCTCTCTGAACCCGATCTATTCGGACATTGCTTACACTAGCGATACCTATTGGAACGGCTGACAAGATATAACGCCACTCTTGTTGATATGACCACGCAGCGGCTTTGTGAACTCCAAGGGCAAGTATTTTAGCTTCAACCCCACCATTTCCAAAAGTGCTAATCACTTTTGGAAATAAAAGGGACTCGTCATTTGTATATTCGACCTTGTGAAGCATGTTGATATTACGGGCGGTTTCAAAAAAGAAATAGTCTTTATCCCAAAACTCCTCGAGAGGCAGATGAAGGCCATCAAATGAACCACCAAGGGCATTCAGAACTGCTTCACTTGATAACTTATTGAGGCTCTCAGTAGACACAGAGTACCGCCTAAACGGATGACTCTTCATCTGGATTCTTACGCCACATTCAGCTCCAGCATACTCGCGCCACATGGGGATGCTCTCCTCATCAGAAGAGGTCCAACAACTGACGAGCTTCATTTTTCCAAGATTTTGAGAGTCTGCTGAACGCTGTTCTTGTGGGTCATCAACCTTATCTAACCGGCTGAACCTGATAGTCCGATTATGCAGAATCAAGGCCAGCGTATCTAGGCTTGCATAATGATAGAGAACGGCGGGTGTTTCCATGTTTGGCTCCTAGCTATAACAATGAGTCCATATCGCAGTTCATAAAAATTTATAGACGCGATCGTCGACGCGCCAATGCCAATTAAGGCAGTAAACCTTAATTCTTGCCTTGCGAGCGCAAACACGGAGATGGCCAGAGATGACGTCGATGGCATATCGCTTTCACACCCCTAGCACGATGATTGACGCACATATGCACCACGATTTACGCCGTGCATACACATCAGCGTTAAGCCCAATCGTCACCACAGCCCTCTTCCAATGAAATGGAATATGACACTACGAATTACCATAATTTCCCGAGCCATCAAAATGCAATCGCGAACCATTTCAAGCAAATAGGTGTTGCCTTGAGAATCGTTGGTCCCATCCTCACGCAAAGTGCGAATGACTTGAGTCGCGCAATCGAAATCTGTCCGATTATGACTAAATGCATTGCGCAGAACCGGATTCCAACACTGCTTGATAAGGCCAGTAAATGGGCCCGTACCGACAGCGTTGAATCGCTTTGCCTTAGGGGCTGTAGAAAGTTTGTCGAACGACTTTGCACCTAGGTCTACGCCTTTGGGCATGACATCGAACGCCCCGTTACATTCGATGTTGTCGAGCCCGATAAACAGAACAAGCAGGCTGCCAATAAGCTCATATTCCCGACAATAAAGCTTCTCAATATCACTAGGAGTGCAGCAGAACGTACCGTACTATTCCAAGTCATAGGCGTCTCCCGCCACAAGAAAAGTAAAACCGTTGAGGAGAACCGGATAAGATTCGGCTACGGAATCCAGAACTTCGTTGATTTCAGCAAGCAGCGACTTGGCACTCATATCGGTTTTGAGATAGTAACCTGCTAGGCCGGAAAGCGCCCCTGCCTCTAGACCAGAAACGAGTTTTTCACATTCAACAGCGCGCTCATACGCGTCACTTCCTGCAATCATGGGGAAACCGAGCCAAGACATTCTCGCGATTCGGCTCAGCAAGGGATAGTGTCGATTGTCCTCGTCGAGCAGTTTGCGTTCGAATTCCGAAAGAACCTTATCCGCATAATCGTCATGCCCATCGCAGTACAGTTGAAAAGCGGTCCTCAGGGTAGGCCAGTCTTCGCGGTAATAATGAAGACAATAAACCATATCGCTCACGTGCTCGCTGAGTTCATCAAACGGAATCAGCCCAGAGGCTCTGATAAAGGGGCTTGTCATGCAGGCACAATGTTCTACTGATATTTTATATGACGGAAGCTCACCAGATAACTCCACCATAACTCGGGCGCAATCTAAATTTCCATCCATGGAGGCAACCGTGCCAGGGTCGAGATTAAAATCAATCAAAGCGCAGCTCGGGTCAAGGCGAACCGCTCCGTCGATTCGGTTCCGGCACTGCGGACACAAGTATCTAACCGGATAGTCATTAACAAATCCAGCCTGGACGCGCAAACGATGCACGCATCCACATACTCCGCAAGTGACAAAGAAGTTCTTAACCACAAACACCTCTATTCAACTTCGCTGATTGCGTGAATCATAATTAAGCAACCGATGTTAAATCTGATGCAAAGGCTATAGAAGAGAATTACAAAATCTCCTCGCATCTCCCGCGAACATCCTCAAATTCATGCTGTCGTCTTTATTCTATAAATAATGCCCAAAGCGACGCCTTGATAGCCCCTCGCCAATTGCCGAATCGGCAAATCCGCGTGAGCGACAAGATAATTCATCGGGCGAAAATCAAAAACTGGATAAACCTCGACGAGAGCTGCCACAAGATTACGGCGAACGCCTCACTCGAAGTCCTTCTTCCTCAATCTCGATACGTAACGATCGAGCTCGTAAAGAGCATCAATGTAGAGCTAGGCGACATCTCGAATACCCCCAATGTCAAAGCTAAGCCCTTGGAAATGGAGTCCTCCGTCCTCGTTCCAATCTTCCGAGTTTGTTGCCAGGACGACATCATCGTCCCGAACGCTTTCGGTCTCTACGATACCCTCTATGTATAGGCGATAGAGCTTCGCCTTAGGAAAGCCATCCATGATTGACTTGGTGCGGACATCCGCACAAATCCGTCCGCCGTCGAATTCGTACTTAGGGTGTTTGTTCGTTCTTTTTGGGTGCTCGACCACGAAAGAGCGGATAGACTCAAAGAAGTCCAGGCAAAGCTCAAGCCTTGCGTGATCTGAGAACTCAAATCCGTTCGAGACATCGTCACGCAGGCAGTTCTTGACCAGCCAATAAGAGCGCTTAATCCAATCGTCGAGAACAACAAGGTATACGACATCCTATGGCTTGCCGCTGAACCTGCCTTCGATTGTCGCGTTGAAATCCTGAATGCTATATTCAATTTTCAGTATCAATTCCCAAATCAGCTTACGGCGAGCCCCGTCTTTCGCGAGTCACTTTTTACCTATGCCAAGGTCCTTTTTATCAAGTCCGTCAGTCGTGCGAAGAGGCATCAATGTCTGCATAGATTCGCCTCCCAAGGAAATACAGTTCTGGTTACACTCGAAGGATACCGTGCTAAAAAGCCCAAACGATTGCCAAATCAATGGATCTGGACGAACAGCAAGAGATTTATCGGACAAAAGCTCGAAACCGGATAAGTCTTGGCAACATCAGAAAAACAAAAGCAAGACGCTATGAGCAGGACATGAAAAGCCGGGAAACCCTCCTGCATGCTTATCCGCGGATTAGGCCGACAATAATGGCGTTCAAACAACCAGCGCCTACGCCGCATTCATGGAAGGGGCATTCGATGAACAATGCTAACACTTTCACAGGGCTCGACGTTCACGCCCGTTCGATAAAGGCCAGCCGCCGACCGCGGCCGTAAGATGGGCTGTCGCGACGCGCATATCCTAGCTGCGTTCAGCACCAATGCAAACGCAGGCGAACGGTAAGGAGGGTTTAGGGCAGCGCATCAAGGCTCAACTTTTGGGTTATGTTTCAAAAAGTGTGGCATTTTTGAAACATAGTGGGGGTGAGCCCCAAGCGTCAGAGCTCTTCAGGCCAGACAAGGCCCGGTCCGAGAATGATTTTCTCCCTGCCGACGGTCTTCACATTGGCCGTGTAGCTAATCTCTAGGTCCCCGCGCTCGTAATTGCCGTAGATGTCGTCGATGAGCTTGTCGGCATCGTAGGTCACGACCCACTTGCTCCTGGCATCGCCGACCTTTCGGGCGAGCGACCTATGCTTCGCCTCGTCGAACGCGCTGCGATACAGACCGGGGCCCTTCTGCACATACGGCGGGTCGAGGTAGGCAAACAGTTCAGAGTCGCCCATCCTATCGTCGATGAAGTCCTCCGCGTCGAGTCTCGTCACCTCAATGTCGTCCCTTCGCGCCGCGATGTCCATGACCTTTTTCTTCAAGGTCCTGCGGTTGAAGCGAACGTCCATCTTGTAGTTGCCGGTCTGCTCGAGCCCGCCTATGACGCCGCCACTCAAGATACCCGATACGTTCGTCCTGTTGAGGTAGAAAGCCGCTTTGCCGAGCTCAAAATCACCCACCCCGTCATGATTCTGGTACATGTCGCGCATCTTCTTCCAGGTCTCGATGTTCAAGACGGCGGAGTCGATGAACTCGCACATCTCTTCGGCGTGATTGACGATGGCACCCCACATGCAGTACACGGCGCGGTCGTAATCATTAATCACGATCGAGGACACGTCGCCCTTCAGGAGAAGTTTGATGGCCAGTCCCGCACCGCCGGCGAACAGCTCGGCGTAGGGATGCCCAAGCAAGTCGTTCATCTCGAGGATCGCCCTGATCTCGGGGTACAGCTTCGTCTTCCCGCCAGGATACCTGATGGGCGTGTACGTAGTCGCCATCTTCTCACCTCCTCAATGTGTCGAACAAGCGGCCTCTCTATTGTTCCCGTTCATACTGCTGCCGTTTTATGATTGCGTCAACTCTTCGCTCGAGTTTCTCGTTAAAGTCCCTAATCTCCGACTCATACCTCTCTTTCCAGATGGCGGCGACAGCCAAGCCGTTTTCGCCCCACAGCCCTTCGGCCTTCTCTCTCCTGAACCATTTCTTGTAGTGCTTGCGCTCCTTATCCCCGCCGTTGTGCTCGAAGTCGCGCTTTGAGTCGGCAAATCGGCTGAGCATGACCTGCTTGGTGTAATGCCTGCCATTGCTCCAGAAGTCGTCTTCGTCCGAGAGGCCGCAAAGCAAATCGTATATGGACTGCTCAGGCGACTTGTCGCCTCCGGGTAGCACGAATCTTCTGGCGCAATCCTTTATCTTCTTTGCCGCATCCCTGTTTGAATCGGCGTCCACAACGAAGCACACGCCTCGCAGCGAGGCTATGTCCCTAACGGCGAGCTCTCCCAGCTCGCCGCAGCTGAGCTTCGCGGAGACAATATCGCATTTCCGCTTCAGCCGCGAAGGCATTATCTGCCCGAGCACCCACTTCGCCTCGTCGTCCTCGCACCAGATTTCGACCTTGGGGCCCTTTTTCGGCCTCAGCGGCTCAACCATGAGGTCGGCTTGAATCTCGTCTATCGGCGGATTTATCGTCAGCCTGATCCCGGACTCCCTCTTCTTGAGATACAGGACCTTAACCGCATCGTTTTTGCCCTGCGTCTCCTTGACGGCCTTCTCAAGGAGCGTCATCGAGTGGGTGGTGAAAACAACCTGCACCCTCTGAGCAGCGGCCCGCTCCTTCAGCAAATCGAAAAGTCTCACCTGGGAGGAGGGGAACAGGGTCACGTCGAGCTCGTCGATCAGGAGAAGGCCACCCCTGTACTCCTCGCCCATGGCGTCGGCGAGCCGCTCAAAGGAGATGAGGGCGCCCAATATCTGTCCAAGGTTGTCCTGCCCGGCGGAGTTGGCGAGGTAGTCGTAGGTGGCGGTGTTGACGAGAAGGGTCTCCTTCTGGCCGTGCTTCGACATCCTGACAACATCGGTGGTTTTATCCTGGTCGACCATAACGCGAGCGTACCACTGGTTAAAGCGCTCGATCTCGCTTTCCGAAAAGTCCGTCTGCTCGGCCTGCGGGTTAAGGAACTCGCCGACTGGGTTGGTCCTTTTCAGGCCGAGGTAGATTACGGGGTAGTCAATGTTACCCTCGCCCTTGGCTCGGGAGGAGCCGGTCACGATACGAATGGAAGATTTGTCTTTTGCGGGACGCTTAAACGATTTGACCTGGACGTGCTGCCCCTGGGATCCGGAAATGGCCTCGTCCCTGAAATCGACGTAATAGAGATGCTCGCCCGGGATATCGTGATCGGGCGACATGTTGAATATGTCGGTGAACTTGGTGCTGAACGGCCTACCGAAGATGGTCCTCCTGTCCCTGAGCCCGAACGGTTGCCCCAGCATGCCCAATATGGTGGACTTGCTCGTCCCATTCTGTCCCGTTATCACGGTAACGAGCTGCCCGAGCCCAATCTCGAGATCGTGCATGGCACGGAACCTGGAGACTTCAATCCCCTTGATGCCGAACGGTTCGAGACGCTTAGGTTTGCGCGACATGCCAGTGCTCCTGCTTCCTCAATCGAGCCTTTGGTACATCGGCCATTTTCCCACTTTGTAGCTTTTAGCGAAAGCGGACGACAGCGGCCACTCGGCAAAAAGAACGCCCGTTTCGGCAAAAGGTGCGGCCACACTGCCCGAAGTAGCTAAGCAGCGAGGCCCAGCGCCATCGTCGCGACGTTGACCGCGAACGTAGCCCTCGTCAGAAGAATCGTAGCTATGTCCTCTGAGCTGACCCGCCTGCCGATGCCGAGGGCTTTTCACAGCTCTCGAGAGAACAGGTCCTCCCTCACAGCGACAGGGCTGCCCGCTCCCCGTCCTGCGCCCAAGCCCGCTCGCTCTCGGTCAAAGCGTTATGGCGCCAGCGGGCGACGAGCCTGTCGATAAATATCTTGAAGCAGACAAACAGCACGGCGAAGGCAATGTAGCCGATGGCCAGAATGGCGAGCAATGTGAACGTGAACAGCGAATCGCCCGCAGCATCTCCGCGGATGTCAACGCAGGCCGATTAGTTTCTATCAAACGCACAGACTATGAACCAATCTTAGTAATTTTTCTTCTCCGGATATCAACAACAGTTGCAGCTAGAAGCTCTAAGCACAAACGCCAAGTAGGCTAGAAACTAACCAACAATGGCATCCGCAATCATTAGTACGTTGCCGTTTAAATGGCCCTCATCTACATTTTCTATAGCTTTGAATTCAATCCATTCGGCACCAGAAATATCTAAGTTCTCAAGCTGAATTGGAGAGGTCGATTTACTAATGTTTTTTTCAGTATGAATGCATCTGAAATCGGAATCGCCTTTGTATTTAACAAGAATTTCGAATGAAGTAGAGTTGCCCTTTCCATCAATATTTGTGCTGGAAGGGGCGATGGTAATGGACAGCTTGGAATAGTTTCCGCCCAAATAGTAGTCGGCAAAGCCACTGCAAGCTGAGCAAGATCCAATAATTCCCCAGCGGTTGGGGTCATAGCGATTTCCCGCAGTATCTTTCGCGTTCGTATCGCCTGACTGTGAATAATTGGATGACGAGCCGGGCTTATCTTTCAATAATGCCCGGCTAGAATCATCTGATGCAGCACTGGAAACAGAACCACCGCCATTATTCGAGTTCAAGCTCACGCGCTTTAGTTCATTAAGCTCATCTTCGAGCTCTTGGATTCGGTCAGTTGCCTTTTCATAATCGTCTGTAGATACAACAACATTATTGTTAACTACTATCGGATTTTGCACCTGTGGCACCAAATAGGCTACAGCCACTTCGGCGCCAATAGTAAACAGGCCGGTTATAACCGAAATTGCTAAATTCTTAGCAAAGCTATCGGATTCTTTTGCCATCCAGCGACTCCATAGTTCAAACCTCGTCGATTACAGATACTTCTTCCACACCATCTTGTCCACGATGCCGGTGTAGCTCTGGATGATCTCGACCACCTTGGTGGACACGGTCTCGTCGGCGTAGTCGGGAACAGGAGCCTTGGGCAGCGACCCCTCCGCGTCGAGCTCGACGGCGGTGTGGACGGCCTGGAGCAGGCCCCTCTCGGAGATGCCGGCTAGTGTGAAGCGGGCCTTGTCCAGCGCCTCCGGGCGCTCGGTGGAGGTGCGGATACACACCGCGGGGAACGGACGGCCGACACTTGCGAAGAAGCTCGACTCCTCGGGCAGGGTGCCCGAGTCGGAGACAACCGCGAAGGCGTTCATCTGCAGGCAGTTGTAGTCGTGGAAGCCCATGGGCTCGTGCATGCGCACGCGCGGGTCCAGCTTGAAGCCGGTGGCCTCCAGGCGCTTGCAGGACCGCGGGTGGTAGGAGTACAGGATCGGCGTGTCGTACTTCTCCGCCAGCGCGTTGATCGCGGTGAACAGGCTCATGAAGTTGGCCTTAGTGTCGATGTTCTCCTCGCGGTGTGCGGTGAACAGCATATAGCGCTTGGGCTCCAGGCCGAGCTCGGAGAGGATGTCCGAGGCCTCGATCTTATCTAGGTTCGCGCGCAGGACCTCCGTCACGGGCGAGCCCGTGACGGAGGTGCGCTCCGGGGCGCAGCTAGTATCCTTGAGGTAGCGGCGGGCGTGCTCGGAGTAGGCCAGGTTGACATCGGAGATCACGTCGACGATGTGGCGGTCTCCTTGGGCAGGCACTCGTCCTTGCAGCGGTTGCCGGCCTCCATGTGGAAATTGGGGATGTGCAGGCGCTTGGCCGCGATGGCGGACAGGCAGCTGTTGGTGCCACCCAAGATAAGCAGCGCGTCGGGCTGGACCGGGACCATCAGCTTGTACGAGGCCGCAATGATGTTGCCCACGGTCTCGCCCAGGTCCGCGCCCACGGCGTCTAGGTAGACGTCCGGGTCGGCGAGCGATAGGTCGCGGAAGAAGATGCCGTTGAGCGTGTAGTCGTAGTTCTGCCCGGTGTGCGCCAGCAAGCAGCCGAAGTGGCGGCGGCACTTCTTGATGACCTCGGACAGGCGGATGACCTCGGGGCAGGTGCCCACGATGATGAGCAGCTTTAGGCGGCCTTCATTTTTGAACTGAAAAATTCTTTCCTTTATCTCCTTTCAGCTAATCGCGTTTAAATAGGTCCCTTGTATAAACCTTTTCTGAAACATCCGCGAGCTCGTCGCTCCAGCGGTTGGCGACAATCACGTCGCAGCCGGCCTTGAAGGCCTCCAGGTCGTGGGTCACCTCGGAGCCGAAGAACTCCGGCGCGTCCAGCGTGGGCTCGTAGACCACCACGGGCACGCCCTTGGCCTTCACGCGCTTCATGACGCCCTGGATGGAGCTCGCGCGGAAGTTGTCGGAGTTGGACTTCATCGTCAGGCGGTAGACGCCCACGACCGGCTTCGGCTTGCCCTCGTACACGCGGTCCCACACCATCTGCAGCACCTCGTCTGACACGAAGTCCTTGCGGGTGCGGTTGGCGTCCACGATGGCCTCGATCAGGTTCTGGGGCACGTCTCTGTAGTTGGCAAGCAGCTGCTTGGTGTCCTTGGGCAGGCAGTAGCCGCCGTAGCCGAAGCTGGGGTTGTTGTAGTGGCTGCCGATACGCGGCTCAAGGCACACGCCGTCGATGACGTCGCGGGTGTTGAGGCCGCGGACCTCGCAGTAGGTGTCGAGCTCGTTGAAGTAGGCCACGCGCAGCGCCAAGTAGGTGTTGGCGAAGAGCTTGACGGCCTCGGCCTCGGTGGTGCCCAGCACGAGCTCCGGGATGCCCACGGTGCCGTCGGCGTTCACGCGCTCCAGCTCGGCTGGGTCCGCCCCTTGGGCAAGCAGGCGTGCGAAACGCTCGGCAGCCGCGACGGCCTCGGGGTCGTCCTTGGGCGCGCCCACCACGATGCGGCTGGGGTGCAGGTTGTCATAGAGTGCCTTGCTCTCGCGCAGGAACTCGGGGCTGAAGAAGATCTTGCTGTCGCCCAGCCTCTCGCGAAGGCCCGCGGTGTAGCCGACGGGGATGGTCGACTTGATGACGATCCAGGCGTCCGGGTTCACCGAGCGAACGGCGGCGATGGCGGCCTCGACGGAGCTCGTGTCGAAGAAGTTCCTATCGCTGTCGTAGTTGGTAGGCGTGGCGATGACGGCGTAGTCGGCGCCCGTGTAGGCCTCCGCCACGTCGACGGTGGCGTGCAGGTCGAGCTCGCGCTCCCCCGCCTTGGCTTCCGCCAGGAAACGCTCGATTTCGTCGTCCTGGATGGGCGACTCGAAGTTGTTGATCTTCTCGACCTTCTCGGGCACGATGTCCAGCGCGTGAACTTCGTTGTGCTGCGAGAGCAGGACGGCTAGAGACAGGCCGACGTAGCCGGTACCGGCGACAGCGATCTTCATGTCATTCTCCAATTGTCAAAGAACAATAATTCGCATGAAAAATGGCCCCTGTTACAGGGCCATGATTTCCTAAATGTTGTAGTAGCGCTTATACCACTTGGCGAAGGCCCTCAGGCCGTCCTCGAGCGGCGTCGCGGGCTTGTAGCCCAGATCGCGCTGGAGCGCCGTGGTGTCCGCATAGGTGACGGGCACGTCGCCGGGCTGCATGGGCACGAGCTGCTTGTGGGCCTCGAAGTCGTAGCCGGCCGGGAGTACGCCCTCCTCCACCAGCACGCGCTGCAGCGTGTCGACGAAGTCGAGAAGGTTCTCGGGGTGCGAGTTGCCGATGTTGTAGACGCGGTGCGCGGCGAGCGGCAGCCCGTCCTCTCCCATCTTCACCTCGGGGGCGGCGTCCATGACGAGTCTGACGCCCTCGACGATGTCATCGACGTAGGTGAAGTCGCGGCGGCAGTCGCCCATGTTGAAGATTTTGATGGTGTCCCCGCGGCGCAGCTTCTCAGTGAAGCCGAAGTAGGCCATGTCGGGCCTGCCCATGGGGCCGTAAACAGTGAAGAAGCGCAGCCCGGTCGCGGGGATGGAGTAGAGCTTGGAGTAGGCGGCGGCCATGAGCTCGTTGGACTTCTTGGTGGCCGCGTAGAGCGACACCGGCGAGTCGACGCGGTCCTTCTCGGAGAACGGCACCTTCTTGTTGCCACCGTAGACCGAGCTGGAGCTGGCGTAGACGAGGTGCTTGACCGGGTGGTGACGGCAGGACTCGAGCACGTTGAAGAAGCCGACGAGGTTACTCTCGAGGTAGGCGCGCGGGTTCTCGATGGAGTAGCGCACGCCTGCCTGGGCGGCGAGGTTCACCACGACGTCGAAGCCGTTCTCGGCGAACAGGCGCTCGATGAGGGCGGCGTCGCACAGGTCGCCGCGCACGAAGGTGAAGCGGCCGTCGGTGTCGGCCTCGGCCAGCATGCGCAGGCGCGCGTCCTTGATGTCGGGGTCGTAATAGCTATTGAGGTTGTCGAGGCCGACAATCACTTCATCGGTCTCCTCGAGCAGCTTCTTGACGAGGAACGCGCCGATGAAGCCAGCCGCTCCGGTGACGAGTATTTTTCTGTTCGCCATTAGTGAAACTCCTAAAACCTGAAAATCCTAAAAGGGAATCTTTCGGTTGATATATCCTTCAGTTGCATTTTCGCGAGGTATCATGCGACACGGATTACCCAAGACAATGGAATGACTAGGGACGTCACAGTTTACAAACGCCCTAGGGGCAATAAGAACATCGTCACCGACCGTAATACTTCAGACGACGGCGGCGTTAACGCCAACCCACACACAGTCTCCCAAAATTGGCGCTTCTTTTCTCTTACCGCGGTTCTCTCGACCGATCGTCGCGCCCTTATGCAAGTTGCAGTTCGCGCCGAAAATCGCAGCCTCATTCACCGTGATGTTAAAGGCGTGCCCGAGGTAGAGCCCCGGTCCGATTTGAGCGGCACGAGCTATCTCCAGGCCGCATCTCTCCTGCAGACGGTGAAGCAGCAGACGCCAAATGGGATTGCGCGAGCCATGCGCCTTACGGAAGACGAAGAGGAATCTGGGCAAATGATCGGACAGAGGCGAAGCATCTGCTCAAGAACGGCGACAATCGAGGCACCCCCCGAGAAAAACTTTATTGTCAAGACAATCGCTTCCTTTCAATTTGCTCGGTCAAAATGCGATTACTGCCGGCGCATTATCGCTTCTCAGGCAAGTGCGGGTAAACCCGCTCGCAGAAGTCCCGCTTCTCCTGCCAACCCATGTGCTTCGTGTTGACAAACTCACTCGAGTGTTTCTCACGGTATTGCTCTATCGTCCCGATTGGCCGCGCCGGGACACCGGCGACGACTGTGTTGTCGGGAACGTCATGCGTTACGACGGCGCGGGCGCCCACGATGCAGTTTCTGCCGATAGCCACGCCCGGCATGATCATGGCGTCCATCCCGATGTGCGAGTTGTCGCCGATCGAGACGCGGCCGAACCTATCGATATCGACCAGCTCTGGATACATATGCCTCAACGTCCAGGCGCCGCCGTCATGGGTCGTGATCTTAACGCCGCTCGTGATCCTGACGTTGTCGCCGATTGTCACCAGGTACGGCTCGGAGCCGAAGTCAAATCCGTTAAGAATCTCACACCCCCCCCCGATCGTGAGTCCGCGTCTTTTCAGGCGCTCTAGCTTCATCCCGGAAGGCATGAGGCGCCAAATGATGCTATCGAGTATTGACATCAATACCTCCAGATCTGCGCAATTTCGTTTCGCTTGTGCATCAAGCGAAACAACTCCTGTGAATGCATTTCCTAATGGCCCGTTTGACGGATTTTGGAACGAGCGAGCGGGCGAATAGCTCGGCTTCCCTCAACCGCAGCCCCTCCACGACCCCGTTACGGAACAGCGTCCGCCCCATAGCGGCACGGGCGGCGCGGTCGAATCCCGATCCAGAGGCATACGTGCTGAGGAATGCAGGCCTACCAGCATGGCGCACAGACGGCTCTTTCAGCTGTCTCTCATAGAGGAACGCCTCGTCAGGGTTCCGCCTCTCGGTCTCGATTCCGAATTTGGCCAAGCCCTCAAGCAACAAGTCGCCTTTGAGGGTGGACACGATGGCGCACGACACCTTTTCCGCCTTGCCTGACTTTTGACCGTGTCGTCCATAACCGCTGAAGTCGCCAATCGTCAGGTCGCCGGCCCTCTCCCCACGGGCATACCTGCACGAGTAGCAGTTCTCTCGGTACGTGAGGGCCGAATGGTAGCCGACCTGATAGGCGTCGTTGCTTTTCGGCCCCTTTTTGTAAAAAAGGCCTTGAGTATCGCTTAAAGTTAAGCGATACTTTGTAGTTTCGAAAGCTGGGTCGCGGAAGCTGAGCGCCGATGCAGTCCGTCCGCACCTCCCTTCTATCCCTCTAACATGCTCTTCGAGATAGGTCGAAGGACATACACCATGGCAGATTATGTCAACGGTCGTTAGACCGTCCTCCAACCTCTTGCCGACGAAGGTCCTCAGCGCGGCAACCTGGCAGGGAAGCCCGATGAAGAGCACGCCCTCCCCGTTTCTGATCTGCTTTTTCACGTTCTCGTAGACACCCGACATGTCGGACTCGGCGTACTTGGAGTTCTTGCACCTCTGAATATCGGATTCGCCGGACAGTTCGATGAAGCGAAATGCGTAGAGATCGTCCGCGGGTACGCCGTAGCAGTGGACGCCCCTTGAAAGCGCCCACCGGTAGCATGCTGAAGCGATTCCTCCCGACGCGGACGTGCGGCGGTCGCCGGCGTCGGTTTGCCACGCGGCAAACACCTCATCCGACTTTGCATGGAGGACGCCATCTGCCAAGAGATGGCAGGACTTTTCACAGGCACCGCATCCGATGCACACGTCCCCGTCGATCGTGGGAGTCCGAACTCCCACGGAATCCGATTCCAGCGTGATGCAGCCCTTTGGGCATGCTGCGGCACATGCCCCGCAGCCGGTGCAACTGTCTTTATCGGCTAGCTTCGGCGGCGTCATAGAGTCACCATGTCTTCCAGGATGGCGATTGATTCTTCTCTGAAACTGGAGATTCTCTCCTGTACATGGGGCCAATCGATTGGGGGTAGCTCCGCGCCGTTGGTTTCGTCACCGCAGCGATCGAGAACACCGAGTCGCTTAGCGAGAGAGAGCACGCGGGTGCTGTGACACCTGGTGTAGAATCGCATGTCTCTTTCATAGTAAAGCGAGAAAAGCATTCCGTGATATGAGGCGGTAAAGACTGCATCCGCATTCTTGATAAGTCCTAGGAACTCTGAGAGCGAAGCTGGTTTTACGCTTTGGGTTCCCCTTAACGGGATGCCGTAATTGATGTTCTTAACGATGAGGCCGTGCCTTTCTGCATAGAGACATGCATCTCTAAGACATTTACCATCAGGAGAGTCAAAATACACAAGGACATAACCTGGTTTGAAGTCCATAGGCTGAGTGATAGCGTCCCACTCGGCCGTCGTAAGGAGCATTGTGGGATCGCAAACCAGGTCAGCATCTCTGCCAGTTAGACGCTTAACCCAATCGACGGCACCGTCCTCGCGCACGGCGATTCTATTCATTTTGATGAGTAGGCGGGCCACCTCTTCATCATCATCTTGAGGCTCGTAGGCTCCAACCGATGACGCAAAGGCTACTTTCTTGGTTTTGTCTCCAGCAAAATCAAGAAAGTACGTATGATCGCTCTCGGTGATGTCTCTGCCCCAGATGATATCGGAACCGGCTACGACCACTTCATAGCTTTCTCCAAGGGTACGAACGTCGTCGGGATAAACTGGCTGGGAAAACTCCATATTGCGAGAAGCGAACTTGTTGAGCGCCGACTTTTTCTTCTTTAGGGCACGCCCAAATAGGATTTTTTTGGCCAAGTCTCTCGGACCGTGAATCTTAGCGGCTAGACCCTCGCGCCTCTCAATGGCTGGACACCGGTAATCAATCACTTCGCAATCACAGCCGAGGTAGCAGATTTTGTGATATAGGGCATATGCCTGTAAATATGACCCGAAGTTCGTTGATCGATGGAAAGTTAAGAGCCCCACCTTAGTCATTATTGCTATCTCCTTTTAACTTACGGATTAATGACACGATCATGTCCCAATTGATGGCGACAGAAAAAATTAGACATAAGGCGAAACATAAAACTTTGACGGCAAGGCCTCCCCAAATGTAAGTAAGCGAGGCGAAGATTGCCAAAATTGCGGTCGGCATAAGAATCTTTACATCAAGAGCCATGTCCATGTGTCTTCGTTGCACATCAACAACGCGCATAAAGGCAACAAGACCATATCCTACGATGGTCGAGATTGGGGCAGCATAGACGCCGATTGGGCCCAAAAGTACGATGAGGACCGTGATGCTGACTACCGCCGAAACAAGTGTAGCCTCCAGCACTTTACGAGATTCGTTATTTACTAGGTAAATGGGACTTACCAATCCCGTAAACAGATTTGCATAGACGGCAATCATGTAAAGAGGCACCATGCCGAAGGCGTCATTATAGCTGGCGTCAATCATGAACGGCCATATAAACGGAAGGGCTGAAATAATAAAAAGAAAGAGAGCGGAAAAAAAGCGAACTGCACTGTCAACGATTTGTCGAATGAAGGACGCACCGTCTTCATCGTGATAGTGCAAAATAACTTGTTCGGTCCATGAAGCGTTGAATACGCTAAAGACAGTCGAATAGATGAATGAGAACTTATTCGCTACAGATATTAGACCATTGGCGGCTGTGCCTAAGGCAGTTGAGATAACCACTCTGTCTGCCGACTGCAGCGCCCACCAAGACACCTCATTTGGCATAAGCGGAAAGGCATATCGGGTTAGCCTTTTGGCTTCCATCACGGAGCATAACGACGGATTAAAATAACGCCAAAGTCTATCCCTGATCGTGACAGTAACCGTGCCGGCAATTGGACCGATGCAATAAGCGGCAAGCATGCCCTCAAGGCCTAGAGAAAATACCGCGAGAAGAATAACGTTTAGGACTAGCGTCACTGAAGCCGAGATGAAGCTTCCTAGGGCAAAAGAGACATTATCGCCTATCCCTCGTGCCGAGTAGAGAGCAAGCTGCAGAGTGATATTGAATACAACGAGCGGCAGGAGCACCCACTTGTAGGGTAATGATACAAAAGGTGCCGAAACAACGAATAAACCAATGTATACAACAATTAGAGCTAGCGACTCCAGGTAAGCTGTCGAAAGGACTGTCGCGACTGCATGATTATCACCACGAACTTCAGCAACGTAACGAAATATTGCCTGGGAAAGTTGGATGCCGACTATGGGGACAAATAATCCGCCGATGGTCGTCACCAAGTCGAGTGTTCCGTAGTCCGAAGTACTCAGCAGTGCTGTATAAAGGGGTAGCAGCAAGAATGAAAGGGCTTTGGTGCACATCGTACCAAAGCCAATAATTCCAGTGTTTTTAAGTAAATCCCTGCTGCGACTGTCGGTCTTAGCGGGCAATCCAACCACTCCTCTCAAGTGAGTTGTTGGATATGAGCTCCCTAGCGTAAGCGCCGATAGTTTCACCCTCAAAATCTAAAGAAGCACGATCGAAAAGTTTTTCCAGCTGAACATAGAGATTCTCTACTGCTGCTTCATCCCTGAATGTTGGGCTTCCACCTGGCATAAATTCAGATGAATGAAGCATAAACATGATGTATTCAGAGGAGCTATTCGCTACTCGCCGTTCAAGCCATAGCATTTCATTGAGGTTTTTCCCATTCGGTCTAAGCTGAAGCGACTGCCCTCGCGCGACATTGTAAAGCGACTTGGCTAGTGGCTTAGCCTTGCAGGTGGCTGGTTTAATAAATGAATGCGTATCCCTAACGGTCAAAGGAACCTCAACAATATCTGCTTTGTCACATCTGACCAAATATGGTTCCTCGCTGGCGTTGGAATAATCTGCACCGGAGACCCCTTTCGTCAGGCCTGGGGATGTTATCCAATTAATGTGTGGAGTCACGGAGCAATCGCAGATATACCCTTTACGAGCAAGAAGCTCAAAATACCTTTGATCCATTGCCCATCGTCCGGCACGATGCGAAATAGGGCGAATGCCGATGCGGTCCATGATTGCATCGGTCATTGCGTCAATTTTGGCTTCCATGATGTCGTCAGTAAATTCAATAAGATAAGGTAGGCCACAGTCATCGTTCTTCTCTCCGGTAAGCTCGAAACTGGGCGGAGTATTCCAAGCATGCAAGTGCATGCCAACTTCACATCGCCCTTCGGCCGCCCATGACCCAACCATTTCACAGAAACCAGGGTCACTTACCATCTCCCAGTTAGAAAGATATGTCGGCTTGTAACCGTATCGATCGCAAAGAGCCTGGAATCTTGGTAAATACTTTGCATTGCGCGTCCCGATAGGATCTTTTTTATTCCATTCCCAGAGGTTGTCTCCCTCTGTGTCTATGCTGATAAGAAATTTCTTCAAGTTGTCTCCAGTACTTCTAGCGAAAAACAAACTGATTAAAACCCTGGCATTAAAACGGAGCGGAGTGTCCAAGTTCCCGATACAGCTTTTCATATTTTCTTGCCATATGAGCCGCCGAATATCCGTCGATGTTCGCGAGAGAGCTTGCTCCCATTTTGCAACGTAACTTGCAATCTACGAGCTCGCACATCGCCCTGAAGAGCTGGTCCTCAGATCCAGCATCGATAAGAATGCCGTTAGAATTAGAAACTACATTACGTATGCCTCCAACATCCGTAGAAATTACGGGGAGGCCACATGCCATCGCCTCGAGAATAGACATCGGCATACCCTCACGATTGGAGCTTTGGACATAGACATTGGCTCCACGCAGAACGTTTGGAATATTCGTAAGAGCGCCTGGCAGTTCTATAGAAGGGTCGTCACCAGCTTCGCGACACAATTCTTCATGAAGTGGGCCGTCACCGACAAGAATTAACCTTGCATCAGGACACTCCATCTCGAGTCGTTTAAATGCACGCAAGATAAGCATTTGATTTTTGTTCTGGTTTTGCGTTGCAACATTGATGAATGTTGGCGCACTGGCGATATCGCATGGCGAATAGTCAGATAGCGTGATGCCGTTATCTATCTCATCTATCAGACTGTCTTCGACTCCAAAATAGTCGCAAGCTTGCCTATGGTTCTCCTTAGACACCGCAACTAATTTTACACGGTTTTCACCTGCGAGGCGTACCATCCGTTGGGCAGTAGTATTAAGAGCGGCGGGAAGAGTACTATGAAGTGTAATTAGAGTATTTCTATGATGCATCAGTGCCCATGGAATAGATATTTGCGCTCCACCTAGATGCGCGTGAACTACATCTGGACGCTCCCTAGAGAGAGACTTGTAAATCCTAATTAGCGTCGGCGGATCAATACGGTTACCAATTCCATGTAAATAGACCCGAGCAGGGGTTCCGGAGACTAACTGCATAAACCCCTTATCGCTTCCCCCGAAAAAACAATGGAGTGAGACGTCGAATTCACGAAAATCTAAATTACGAATCAATTCGCACACCATACGCTGTGCGCCGCCAACGATCAACGAATCAATAACTATTGCTACGTTTGTTTTCTTCATTCTTACCTACAAAAGCTTTGTATATAGTTTCTAATATCTTTAGAACGATAACCAGAGCTAAACAACGGAACCAAGGCTGCTTACGAATAGCACAAGGGAAATAGGTACAACAAAATATAAGCTTAGTATGCGACCGTGTCTTCCTAAGCAATGCATCATTAAATTTGGAACCAGAATTGTTAAAAAGATGGTGTAGTAGGACATAATTCGTCCCATAATACCAAGAGAATAAGAAGCGCCCTGAAGACACAGGGCAATCCCAAGGGAAAAAATAGAGAGCCTAATGACATCGGGGCATTTATCAAATATCGATTTATTGCGGAGAGCATATAGCACAATGAAGGCAATGAATAATAGAAGCATGAACATCGTATAGCTTCCGCCCTCAACGTCGTATTTGGAGCCGATATAGCCCGCATACTGAGGCAGAGCCCTAACCGCGATCAATGCGATGACACGGCCGAAAATCAAGCAGACAATAGAAGCGGGAATGGCGATCTTCAAGAGCTTGATTACGTCGAAACGCTTGTAGAACCAGAGTAAAGCGAAACAAATCGCCGAGGAATGGAACGTCATCGCAACGCCGATAGCAATCGCAAAGAACACAGGCTTGTTTGGATCAACCCACCTCGTCGCAAATAGACAAATCGAAAGTGCAATCATTTGTCTAAAGATACCGAGACTGTATACAAATAAGCTTAGCGCACAGTAAATTAGAAAGCTTAAGAAAGGCGAGTCGCTGTACCGACCGAAGAACTCCATTAGCGGCGAGTATATGAGAACCGCGATCAAGAGGAAAAAAACGTGATCGGACATGTAAAAATGCGCACAAATCTTGGTGAGCAGGAAATAGCCAGGCTCGTAGTCGTAAGGGTATACGAGCTTAGCCGTCAGCACGTCGCTCCAAGGAATCCCAGCATAGTAGTGGAGTGAGCCCAAGTAGTTCCCGGTATCAGCACCAACAGTTACGTCTCGCATTGAAACGAAGAATATTAGCGCTACGCAAAGGCACACAAGGTAAGGAGTCCATGTAAGCTCTCGCTCCTTAGCCGAAATCGCAATAAATTTGCCTTTTTGCTCAGATGTGCCACGAATGATTAGCGCAACGAGGCCCGCAATTGCAACGAATGTCAGGTAAGGAGTCATCTAGTCAAGCTCCGATTCAATCGTAGCAACCCCGTACACCAGCTCTACGAACTTCTTAGCTTCGCTTGAGATATCGTACCCCGCCGCAGTCATGGCTGTCCTCGTATCGAGCCGCTCCACCGTAGCGGCAGACTCCAAAACCTTCGCCCAGGCCGTCGTGTTATCTATGGGCAAATACTCCACCAGACCTGTCACGTCGGCCTGTCTCGTCACCGTATCCGACACCACGCAGGAGAGCCCGGCCGCCTGCGCCTCTATCACAACGTTGGGCATGCCCTCGTACAGCGAGGGCAGCGCCAGCGCATCGAAGGCAGAAAGCAGCGCAGGCACGTCGGAACGCACGCCGGTGAAAACAATGCTGCCAAGCACGCCAAAAGCCTCGGCCTTGGCGCACACCTCGTCCTCAAGCTCGCCCTTGCCCACAAGCACGAGCCGTGCGTCGGGCCTGCTCTTCAAAAGCTCCGTGAAGACCTCAATGAGGAACCCGTGGTTCTTCTGCGGAGCAAAGCGTCCCACGTGTCCCACAACCAACGCGTCTGCGTCGATGCTGAGCTCAGCGCGTATGGCTGTGCGCTTCTCTGCCGAGAATGCATAGGCATCTAGGTCGAGCGCGTTGCGTAAGTAATGAACCTCGCCTTTTCTCATGGCCATGGGCCCGAACGTATACTCGGCCGCCAGGTCCGACGGCGCTATCTTCACGTTGGCCACCGACGTTAACGGTCGACGCAGGGCCCTCTGCAGAAGCATGCCAAGACCGGCCTGACCGTCGCTGGCATTGCTCGAACGCAACGCAAGCCTTCGCGCGCCTGCACGTTTCGCGATCCACAGGTCGATAGCTGAAAAAGCATTCGAACCAATCCTCAGCACGACGGGGCATCCATCTTCGCGAACTGCATCGAAGAGCTCACGACGATAGGCGGAGAAATCCTTCGTTTTACGAGTGATTCGAAATACTCTTCCTCCGAGTCTTTCGATTTCGTGCTCGTAGTAGCCGCGACCATCACCCGAGACCACAAAATCCATCTGATAGCACGTTCGGTCAAGCTCGCGATACATCTTCATTAAGAATGTCTCAGCTCCACCTGCATCCATATTCGACACAATGCAAAGCAGTCGTTTGGGTTTATTGGTTGTGCACATCGAAATCGCTTTCAACAAGATGCTTAAATTTCCTCAAGCCTGCTTCATACGAGTAGTTACGCCCTTTGCGAAGGCAAGATTCCTTCATTGCGAGTAATTGTTTAGGCAGATCGGGATTAAGAAGTACGTCCAGCAACGCATCGCGATTAAGGAATTCATACGTCAAACCCGTTTCACCTTCGTCGACCATCTCCGCATAGCTTGGCCAACGTGAAGCAATCACTGGAATGCCCGCACAATAGGCATCTACCACAGTGCCCGGGACACCCTCGCCCGGGCACCTCGTCGGAAAGGCCAAGACGAGGTACCCGTTAAGAACAGACGTGCTCTCCCCCGCAGGAGCCACACCCTTATAGACGATCTCGGAGATATCGCAGCCAGCTATTAGCGCATCGAAATGCTCCTTATACTCGGGCAGTACATTGCCGTAGATATCGAGCCTAAAAGCACGGCGACCAAGACGGCAGTTCGCCTTGTGCACAGCCCACACGATGTCATCAATACCTTTATCCTCGTAGATGCGCGAGAAAACAGCCAAAGGCCATGGTTCACCGGACGGCTGTTTGAGCTCGGTAAACTTGAGCTGTGGCAAACGCTTGAAGTTGTATGCGACGAGCACGTTGTCGAAGCCTTGCTCGGCAAGTAGGACCCGAACTCGATCTGACTCAACAAGTATCGCGTCAAAGGATTTGAGTTTCTTGGCCAGAATAGGCTGTCCTACTATATACTCTGCGAGCCATCCGCCGATTACTGAATATACGATCTTGCAACCATAGCGTTTTCGTAAATACACGAGTAACGGGGCGAAGATTTTCACCCCGTTGTGCGCCGGTAGCATAACCAGGGCATCCGTGAGCTTCGCTAACTTAATGCACTCACGAGCAAGCGCAATTGGATGCTTTTGCCAGCCTCTTGTGTCAATTGAGCGAACGTTTTCTGCACCACAAACGTCACGAAGCAGTTCGCGGACAGTACGAGTCTTTACGACCTGTCCGTCCGCCATATCGATACCCTCGGCGAAATGCCCTATGATTCCAACGTTATTTATCTGCATGGGCATGTCCATAGCGAATACTCGCACCTCGTTACTTAATTCCAAAAATTTTGATAACGCCCCACACCCCGATATGAAACACAGATCGAAATACGCTCAAGTGTTCGATATCTCGATAAAGCATCCAGTGATATTTCACTAAGTCAAATTTGTTGTGCGATATAGAGCCCTCGCGAACACGATACTCTGCCAGTACATTCGGCATGCCCCAAATGTAGGGTTCCTTTTTAAGCATCTGTAGCCACAAAGCGTCATCATTACGTTTGCGAATATTGGGGACCTCGAACTTGCCCATCTTGCGGACGCTATACATAACCGTTGAATTTCCTACCGGGCAATCAAGCAATAGCCTGTTATAGCTAGTTCGAGGAATAGTCTTGATCACCTTTCCAAGAGGATTTCCCTGCTCATCAACTTGCTCATAGGCGGTGCATGAAAAGGGATGTCCCTCCTCGCGCATGAAAGCCAACTGTTTAGCCAGCTTCTCCGGTTTCCACATGTCGTCACTGTCCAAAAAGGCCATAAAATCGCCCTGGGCAGCTTTCATGGATTCAGTTCTTGCTACGGCGGCTCCGGAATTTTCATTTAAGCAAATATAACGAACACGGGGATCATCTTTGGAATAGGACTCAACAACTTCCCGGGTATTATCGGTAGAGCAATCATCCACAATAACCATTTCCCAATTATCGTAGGTTTGCGCCTGAACAGACTCAATGGTTTTTCCAATGTACTTTGCACAGTTATATGCCGGTGTAATAACCGATACTAAACCGTCTTTCATTTACCCTCTCCTGGCTACCGCCACAACAGTAGCGAACATCGTGGCTATCTCTCCCCAAAAGCTAAAATGAGAAAGATCGCGCAGGTTTAATTCCATCTTCTTTGGCAGCACCAGATTGATATATGCGCTATCAACGTCCTCTGCACCCTCTAACAAGGCATCTTCATCTTTGAACTCAATACTCGCTCTCGAAGTAACACCGGGAGCGAGCAGCAAAGTTGCTCGCATCTCGGCTGTATACGCTGCTACATAACGAGGAACCTCGGGGCGGGTGCCGACAAAGCTCATGGTTCCGCGCAGGATATCTATCAGCTGCGCGACTTCGTCGAGTCGACATTTACGTATAACGGAACCAACACGCGTTATACGAGAGTCACCAGCGCTGGTGACTTGTGCGCCCTTTTTCTCGGCATCGACGCACATGGTTCGGAACTTGAAAATACGAAACGTCTTGCCGTATCGCCCAACTCTTTCTTGGCGGAAAAAAACCGGACCGGGAGAATCGAACTTAATTGCAACAGCAAGAATGATGAATAGCCACCAAGTTAAGGTAAATAAAAATAGGGAACCACATATATCGAAAATACGTTTCGCGAATAGCCCCATACGATGCCCTGCAAGTTCGTCATAGTAAGGGCGAACCTCATCAACGCGCATATCTTTGGGCAAATCAGCCCATGATAGCAGTACCACTACGCACCAAGCTCCAAGAGACAGGCCTTGAAGCAGTCGATGACGTAATTGACTTCGTCGTCAGTAAGGCGAGTATGCAGCGGCAAGGTGATTTCATTCTCAAAATGTTTGTACGCATTCGGAAATTCGGAAATGTTAAACCCAAGATTCTTATATGCCGTGTGCATGGGCAAAGGCTTGTAATGAACGTTTGTAGCAACACCAAGCTCTGCCATCTTTATGATAATTTCATTGCGCTTTTCGAGATCAAACCCGGGGATACGACAAATATACAGGTGACCCGAAGACTGGCGCTCGCCTGTAAAATGATTTAGAGGCTCAATACCCAGCGGGGTCAGAGCAGCATTGTAACGCTCGATAATCTCTTTGCGTCGCGCAAGCATGCCCTCATAACGATCGAGCTGAACGAGACCTAAAGCAGCTTGCATGTCAGTCATATTGCATTTATACCAAGGACCAACAATGTCATATTCCCAAGCACCAAGCTTGGTCTTAGCCAAGGCATCCTTGCTTTGGCCATGAAGACTCAGGAGCTGCAGCTTCTTATACATGGCCTCAGAGTCGATGCCGGAAATGGCACGCCAAGCAAGGCAACCACCCTCGGCAGTGGTCAAATTCTTTACGGCATGGAAGCTGAACGAGCTGAAATCGGCGATAGAGCCAACCATCTTGCCATGCCAAATTGCGCCTAAGGCATGGGCAGTATCTGCGCAAACCGCGATGCGCCCCAGAGCTTCCTGAATTTCGCCATTTGGTTTAAACAGATTATGCTTAGACTTAACGATTTCGAAAATACGATCGTAATTGCAAGGAACACCACCAAGATCAACAGGAATGATTGCTTTTGTGTTCTCATTAACGGCAGCCTCAACAGCATCGTAATCCATTTCGAAACTATTCGGTTGGCAATCGATAAGCACGAGTTTGGCACCCACGTGGCACACAACAGAGGCGCTTGCCGTGTAAGTATAAGCAGGAACAATTACTTCATCGCCAGGTCCCACATTAAGAAGACGAAGCGCCATTTCTGCACATGCAGTCTGTGAATTTAGGCAGCAGACCCTTTCGGCTTTCAAATAATCTGCCAACCTTGCTTCGAGTTTCTTGGTACGTGGACCAGTAGTAATCCATCCGGATCGAAGGGCTTCTGCAACTTCGACAATTTCTGCCTCGGTAATATCAGGCGGCGAAAACGGGATGTTCATCTTTACAGTCATTATTCTGCCTCTTCCAACTAGTCGTTGTACTGTGGGTGATACGTTGGGACAACTTCGGCAAGAACCGTTTTAATCTCGTCGTTCGTGCCATTCAGACAGGCCTCGAGCTTCTCGAGCTTGTCCTTAATCTCTTCCATCTTGTCTGCCTCGGCCGTGGAAATACGAATCTCGGAATGCTCGGTAGGCAGGAGTTGCTCGTTGTCCATAAGGAGCTCCTCATACATTTTTTCGCCAGGACGCAGGCCGACCTCTTTGACCTCGATATCCTTGCCGGGCTTAAGACCGCTCAGCGTAATAAGGTTGATGGCAAGGTCGTAGATCTTGACAGGCTCACCCATGTCCAAAACAAAAATCTCGCCGCCATGAGCAAGCGCACCGGCAGTAATGACCAATTTGCTGGCCTCAGGAATCGTCATAAAGTAACGTGTGATGTCCTTATGTGTAATGGTGATGGGACCGCCCTCGTGAAGTTGACGCTTAAAGAGCGGGATGACCGAACCATGGCTACCAAGAACATTGCCAAAACGGACTGCAGTAAAAATGGTCTTGCTGTTGGCCGCATAATACTGAACGATCATCTCGTCCATGCGTTTGGTAGCACCCATTACATTTGCGGGATTAACGGCCTTATCAGTAGAAATTTGTACGAAATGACTGCACTGATACTTATCAGCTAATCGCACAACATTGAGGGTGCCAAACACGTTATTTTCAATTGCCTCACGCGCATTATGTTCCATAAGGGGAACATGCTTGTGTGCCGCCGCGTGGAAGACAACTTGCGGCTGATAAGTTTCGAAAACATGCTCGATTGCAGGCGAGTGCGTGATAGAACCGATAAACACCTGAATATCGGTGCCTTGATCCCGAGCCGACTTGATAATGTCATGGTACAGCTCATACGTCGTGTTCTCGTAGATATCGAACAAAATGATTTGAGCAGGCTTTGCCGGAAGTAGCTGACGCACGAGCTCAGAACCGATAGAACCGCCACCGCCGGTAACCAAAATGCGTTTGCCCGCAACATAGCCCATCTGGTCTAGATTAAGTGATTTTTCTTCACGAGATAGCAGATCGCTGATTTCGACTTCGCGAAGGGCAACCCTGCCAAGACCGCTTATAGGAATGTCGCGCACATTGGGCAAGGTTAATACCCTAATCCCCGTTTTCATGCAGAGGTCATAGATTCTCTGGCGTTCATCAAAAGTAGCACTTGGAATGGCGACTACGATTTGTTCGGCTTCACAGGCATGCGCAATCGTCGGAATATCCGCACAGGTACCACAGACTTTAATGTCGTGAATTCGCTGATTTTGTTTATTGGGATCGTCATCAACGACGGCAACAGGATCTCCAACCATATCGGGATCGTTGCTGAGCATGCGCTTAATAGTAAGCGAACCGGTCTCCCCTGCTCCCACGATGAGCGTACGAGGTAAATGAGCATCTGATTTGCTTTTAAAACGCCATGCCTGGCTACCATAAATTGCACGAATAGCAAAGCGTCCGCCTCCGCAAATGATGAGGATGACAGCCCATGCCATGACGTCCTCACGAAGGGTCATGCCCTTGCCAAATAACAGGTTAAAGATAACGTCGCCAATGACTGAGCCTACCGTTACAGCAGCAACAATACGTCCAGCCTCGGAAATGCTCGCATAGCGCCACAAGCTGCTATACATATGAAAGAACCAAAAGACAACAACGTTAACAAGCGCAAGCACAAGAATAGCCGGGCATGCGCCGGCTGCTCCGCTGAGCGTCGCCCAATGCTGCGTTCCCCACGATGCAACAAACACAGCAATAAAAGTTGCAACAATGTCATATGCCATCAACGCATACGGTTCAAAGGCAATCAGCTTCCCCTTTTGCTTTGCGCCCTTGGATTCGGTGTTCAAAACTCTTCTTCTCTTCCCTGTTGATCCCGTTATCCCCGGCCCGGGGATCCCCTTTGCTCCTTTAAGCAGTCGCCTGCAGCTAGGCGATCGCCTTTTTAAGGTTTCGCATTGTGCGCTGCTCGTTTGAAAGCACCGCGAGGCCGACGCGCGTAGTTACGCGTCGGCCGCACAGGTTGAGCTCCAAATAAGCAGTGCTCTTGCGTCTGTTGATGGTTTTGATAAGGCCTTCGTGGCCCAGCAGCGGACCTGCCGTCACTACGACCTGGTCGCCGTCCTTTAAGGCCTCGCTCATAGGCACTACGCGGTCTCCCGCATGAGTAAAGCTGCCAATTAACTGGACCTCTTCTTTTGCCAGCGGCACAAACTGACCGTCCTGAGATAGCACCCGGGCAAAGTCGTCCATGCGCAGTAGATGCTGTTGCACGGTGCGGGGATCTGCCGAGTCGCAGATAAGATAACCGGGAAAAAGCGGCTTGGTCGTGTTGACCCATTCGCCGTGTACCTTAATCTCGGTTTGAAATTGGGGATAAAAGAGCTCCTGCATGGCGCCCTCTGGCACCATACGCTCGATGCGCTCGCGCATTACGTCTTCGCGTCCGTTAATGACCTGGATCACATACCACACGAGCACCACCCCCTTGCTGTCTTACGTGCGGCTCACGGGGTTTGGGTATGGCTTCGCCAGGGCGCTTGTGCGCAAAGGCGCTCCATATTCAAACCCTGAGCCCAGTTAGACAAGCACGTGGCTCTGCCCCACCGTGAACGGTATGTATAAGTGCAGTTGCTAGAGACGCGGACGTGTATCGCAAAAAGACCGCGTCCCCAGCTGGCTGCGTGCGATCCAGTCAAGCGGGTACAAAACTGGACCGCACGCAAACAGCTGCAGAACTGCTGCGATTTGTCATGAAATATCGATTCGAATGAACAACTTGCACATAGACAAGAACAAAGTCATTCGATGCGATACGCATGACAACTGTATTGGAGCTCGTGGTTTTTCTGGCACCGCCGTTACGGCCGGATGCTGATCGACCCTGTGCATTGCGGCTTGCTGGAGCCGTGAGCACAGTTGAACCCATGTAACGTTAGGTATCCTAGCACAGCAGGCGGCCCATGCGTTTTGGGGTGTATTGAGCAACATATTGTTTATTTGCCGTGGTTATAGGGGATATTGTGCCGCCTTGCACACATTGCCGCAGGTTTATGGGGGTGTGCTGGTTGGCGAGCACTGCCTGAGTTGTATTGCTGGCGGCGTGAATTGCTCGAACTATTATGCTTGGCTAACAAACTTTGTACAAAACCGGGAAGGTAATTGCGCAACTTTTTATGGAGCGAGCGCGGATGCACACGTCACTTTGGTTTGTGGGATTGATGGGCAAGAAAAAAGCCACCGGATACCCGGTGGCCTTTTGGATTCACGACGGTGGAGACGAGGGGGATCGAACCCCTGACCTCTTGACTGCCAGTCAAGCGCTCTCCCAGCTGAGCTACGCCCCCGTGACGAGGTAGTACTATAGGGGAAGATCTTCGGGGATGCAAGAGGGAATTTTGGATTGATTGTCTTACTTACGGGTTTTCCTGGGACGGGGCAGAAATAATCACTCTTCGAGCGATTATTTCTATCCGCCGTCCCGATAAAACCCTGATGCGATAGACCTTACTTGTAGAGGTAAGCGATGGCGGTGCCGGTGTGGACTTCGATCTCTGCGGTGGATCGGACTATGTTGCTAATGCCTGTGTCGGCTAAAAGGCCCAGGGGGGTGTGATCTAGTTCCCATTCTAGGCCGTGTTCGCTTACTTGGGTGTTGGGGGCTATGGCGATGATGGAGAAGGTCTTGCCCTCGGCGTCCTCAATAGTCCATGATTCGCCTGCGTGGAGGATGCGGGCGACTACCTTGTCCTCGGCGATCCAGATGGGAGCATCTTCGTAGCCCGCGAGCAGGCCCAGTACGGACAGGGCCATGTCGGGGCGGCCGCCGGTGGCGCAGGTCGCAACCACTTCGGCGCCCGGCCAACGGCGGCGGACAGAATCGAGTGCCAGTGCCAGATCGGTGTAGTCCTTGTAGGGGTTGTGGCGTTCTACTTCAAAATCGGCAGCGGCATCGACCAGGGCGCGTCCCTCATCGCTTACGGTGTCGGCATCGCCCACGTAGACGTCGCAGCTCAGGCCAGCGCCCAGCAGCGCGTCGAGCCCGCGGTCTACAGCGACAACGTGGTCGCACTCCCCCACCAGCTGGCGTAGCAGGTTCGCACTCGCCACCACGGGCGAGCCGCAAACAACCAATACCTTACAAGCCACAGCTCTCGCCTATCCCTCAAATGCAAGCACGCGGGCCAGGTCCAGGTCCTCGTAACTATCGATAAAGATGTCACAGTTGGCACGCACCTCGTCGCGCTCCATACGGCCGTGCGGGTCATAGATGCCCACGCGTTTAAATCCAGCGGTGCTGGAGCTCTTAAGCCCAAAGACCGCGTCCTCAAACACCCAGGCGCGATCAAACTTGTGCCCGTGGCGCTCTTCCAGGCGACGCAACGCCAGCTCGTACACATCGGGGAATTGCTTGGAGCGCCCCGCCTCGCCCGTCGTGGTAATAAACTCCATATAGCGATCAAGGCCAGCACCAGCAAGCGCAGACGTAACCAGCTCGGCCGGCGTGGATGTGGCAACGCACATGGCAATGCCCGCCGCCTTCGCCTGTTCCAATAATGCAAGCAGGCCCTCGCGCGGCGGCACCTTGGAGTAGCCATCGATCAAAATCTCGCCCAGCTCGCGATACAGCTCCTCGCCATTCGCGCCAATGCCCCACGTGTCGTGGTAGGCCTGGCACTCGTCCTCCAGCGAAAGATGTTCAAACTGGGCAAAATCGTCGACCGTTACATCAATGCCATGACGGCGTAATAACTCGGGCTGCGCATAGCCCCAGACGGGGGTGCTATTAACCAGCGTGCCGTCGCAATCGAAAATAAAAGCAACATTGGGAGCGGCGGTCTGGGACATAAAAGTACCTTTCGATGTCAAATGGTAAACAACCTGCTAAAAACGTTTTACCAAACGTCAATCTAATAGTCTAGAAACCCTATTTGGTAAAACTGTCAAGAGTTTTACCATCGCAATTCTGCCAGTGGTATAAACATGGCGCTCGCCGATTAAACGCCGATTAAACGCCGCCGCAAATCCACTTTTCTCCATAAAAGTAACGAACAGGTGTTATCGTATTTCGTGCCGAAAGTTCCACCGAGCACGCGAGGTGGAACGAATCATAGAACTATCGCCGTCCCTTCGATTCGTGCAGCCTTGGACCTTTCGCATCTAGTCACCAAGGCAACACGCTGCCGCGTCATGATGGGATCAAACGTGAGCGATACAAAGCTAAAGCCAGCAACCAAAAAGCCCGCTACCCGTAAGGCCGCCCCGCACGCACCGGAGCTTTCCAAGGACGATGTCTATCTGTTTGGCATTGGCATGTGGGAGCGCAGCTGGGAAAAGATGGGCGCGCACCCCGACACGCAGAACCGTACGCGCGGATGGCGTTTTTGCGTTTGGGCGCCCGATGTAAAGAGCGTCCATGTCATTGGCGAATTTAACGACTGGGATGAGCAAGCCAACCCGCTGGTGCCCGTACATACGAGCGCTATTTGGGAAGGCTTTATTCCTGGTGCTGAGCAGGGCCAGCTGTATAAATATCTCATCGAGACCAACGAGGGCGAAAAGCTCTACAAGGCCGATCCGTACGCCTTTAAGGCTGAGTGCCCTCCGGGTACCGCCAGCGTGCTATGGACCCTCGATGGCTACAAGTGGAACGACGCCGCGTGGCTCAAGCGCCGCGCCAGCCATAACCACATGTCGCAGCCCCTTAACATCTACGAGGTGCATATTGGGTCGTGGAAGCGCCACGGCGACGCGCCGCAGGGCGAGCCCGACGAGTACGGCAACTACCCCGGCCCCATGGATCCCTTCCCCGCGCAGCGCGGCGAGTTCTATACCTACGACGACCTGTCGGTGGAGCTCGTGGAATACGTGCGCGACATGGGCTATACGCATATCGAAGTCATGCCGCTTATGGAGCATCCCTTCGATGGCTCCTGGGGCTACCAGACGACCGGCTACTATGCCGCCACGTCGCGCTACGGCAACCCGCAGCAGCTCATGCACTTTATCGATGCTTGCCACGAGGCGGGCATTGGCGTGATCATGGACTGGGTGCCCGGCGGTTTTTGCGCCGACTCCCACGGCCTTGCCACCTTTAACGGCCACATGCTGTTTGAGCACGAGATTCACCCCAACTGGGGCACGCACAAGTTCGACTTCGCCCGCGGCGAGGTCCGCTCCTTCCTGGTCTCCAACGTGCTGTATTGGCTCGAGAACTTCCACGTGGACGGCATCCGCATGGACGGTGTGTCAAGCATGCTGTACCTCAACTTTGGCATCGACGATCCCGGCCAAAAGAAGTTCAACAAGTACGGTACCGAGGAGGACCTGGACGCCAGCGCGTTTATCCGTCAGGTCAACTGCGCCGTGGAGGCCCACTACCCCGACGTGATGATGATGGCCGAGGAGTCCACCGCGTGGCCGCTCGTGACCTACCCGCCGCAGGACGGCGGCCTGGGCTTCCACTACAAGTGGGACATGGGCTGGATGAACGACACCCTGCACTACATGCAGACCGATTTTCCATGGCGTCCCGGCAACCACGGGCTGCTCACGTTCTCCATCATGTACGCCTTTACCGAGAACTTCATTTGCCCGCTGAGCCACGACGAGGTCGTGCACGGCAAGTGCTCGCTGATCGGCCGCATGCCGGGCGACTGGTGGCGCCAGTTTGCCGGCCTGCGCACGCTTGCCTTCTACCAGATGACGCACCCCGGTGCCAAGCTCAACTTTATGGGCAACGAGATCGGCCAGTTTATCGAGTGGCGCTACTACGAGTCCATCCAGTGGTTCCTGACCGAGGAGTATGAGACCCACCGTCATCATCAGGCGTTCATTAAGGCGCTCAACCACCTGTACACCGCCGAGCCCGCCCTGTACGAGCGTGGCTACACCGACGACGGCTTTACCTGGATCGACGCGGACAACTCCAAGCAGTCCATCGTGAGCTTTGTGCGCCAGGGCGAGGACATCGACGACGATCTGGTGATTCTGATCAACTTTGACCCGGCGAGCTACGAGAGCTTCCGCGTGGGCGTGCCGCGCGAGGGTGACTGGGAGGTCATCTTCGATTCCGACCGTCCCGAGTTTGGCGGCAGCGGATACGCCGGTGAGGAGCCCTACACCTGCTCGAGCGAGCCCTATCCCTGGAACGGGCAGATGGACTCCATTGAGATTAAGGTGCCCGGACTGGCTGGCGTGGTGCTTAAGCGCCGCGGTCCCAGCAGCTATAAGCCGCCGGTGGTTGAGGAGCCCAAGAAGGCGACGCGTAAGCGCACGTCCACGCTGAAGCCCAAGACCGCGGCTGCTAAGAAGGCTCCGGCTAAGGCAAAGGCTACGACGACCAGGGCCAAGGCTAAGGCTGACGCAAAGCCCGCTGCTAAAGCTACCGCGGCCAAGAAGCCGGCTGCCAAAAAGGCCGCTACCAAGGCCAAGTCTGCTTCTGTTAAGCCGTCTGCCAAGGATGCGTAACAAAGCCGTTACAGCTGTAATCACCCGCCCCGCCGGGGCGTAGGATACAAGTCATAACCGTTCCGGGAGAAACATCCCCGGGGGAAAGGAACGTATGAATAAGATCTTCGACAACAAGCAGGAGTTTACCGAGCTCTATCGCGATGCCGTCATGAGCATCAGCGGCAAGAGCGTCGAGGCCGCCAGCGACCTCGACCGCTTTAACGCCCTGGCCAAGCTCGTGGCCGAGAAGGCGCGCACCGTTGCCACCAAGAGTGACGCCCGTGTTACCGCCGAGGGCAAGAAGCGCGTGTACTACTTCTCGATCGAGTTTTTGATCGGCCGCCTGCTCGACAACTACCTGCTCAACTTTGGCGTACGCGACATGGTCGCCGAGACGCTCGACGACATGGGCTTTGACCTGTCCGTCATCGAGAACCAGGAGCCCGATCCGGCGCTGGGCAACGGTGGCCTGGGCCGTCTGGCCGCATGCTTCCTGGATTCCATGGCAGCCGAGGGCATTGCCGGCTACGGCAACGGCATGCGCTACCGCTACGGCCTGTTTAAGCAGGAGATCGTCAACGGCAGCCAGGTCGAGGCCACCGACGAGTGGCTCACCCACGGCTATCCCTGGGAGGTCCGTCGTCAGGACAAGGCCGTGACCATCAAGTTTGGTGGCCATGTAGAGGGCTTTGAGGAGAACGGCCGCACGTTCTACCGTACGGTGGACACGCAGGACATCCTGGCCGTCCCTTATGACATCCCCGTGGTGGGCTATGCCGGCGAGACCGTCAACAAGCTGCGCGTCTGGGCTGCCGAGCCGGTCGAGGAGCACTTTGACCTGGAGGCCTTCAACCGCGGCGACTACGCCCTGGCCGACGCCGAGCGCGCCGAGGCCGAGGCCATCAGCGCCATCCTCTACCCCAACGACGCCGGCGAGCACGGTCGTCTGCTGCGCCTGAAGCAGGAGTACCTGTTTGTTTCGGCCGGCATCTACAGCCTGCTCGACACCTTTGAGAAGGAGCACGGCGAGAACTGGGAGCTGCTGCCGCAGTTTGTGGCCATCCACACCAACGATACCCACCCCGCCATGTGCGGCCCCGAGCTCATGCGCATCCTGATCGACGAGAAGAAGCTCGAGTGGGATGACGCCTGGAACATCGTGACGCAGGTCGTGAGCTACACCAACCACACCATCCTGCCCGAGGCTCTGGAGAAGTGGCCCATCGGCACGTTCTCCAAGCTCCTCCCCCGCGTGTACCAGATCATCGACGAGATCAGCCGTCGCTGGCACGAGTCGTTCGACACCACGCAGGAGGGCTGGCAGGAGCGTCTGCGCCAGACCGCCATTCTGTGGGACGGCGAGATTCGCATGGCCAACCTGTCCGTGATCTGCAGCCACAGCGTCAACGGCGTGGCCAAGATCCACTCCGACATCATCAAGAACATCGTGCTCAAGGACTTCTATGCCCTGACGCCCGAAAAGTTCAACAACAAGACCAACGGCATCTCGCACCGTCGTTTCTTTGCCGAGGCCAACCCCACCTACGCCAAGCTCGTGACCGAGGCCATTGGCGACGGTTGGCTCAAGGACGCCTTTGAGCTGGAAAAGCTCAAGGAGTTCCAGAACGACACCGAGTTCCTCAAGGCCGTGGGCGCCTCCAAGCGCGCCAACAAGGAGCGTCTGGCCGCCTATGTTAAGGCCGAGACCGGTCTGGTCATTGACCCCAATACCGTCTTCGATGTTCAGGTGAAGCGCTTCCACGCCTACAAGCGCCAGCTCATGAACATCATGAAGGTGATGGACATCTACAACCGTCGCATCGCCGATCCCAACTTCCACGTGACGCCGACGACCTTCATCTTTAGCGGCAAGGCTGCCTCGAGCTACACCTTCGCCAAGGAGACCATCCGCCTCATTAACTCCGTGGCCGACGTCATCAACAACGATGCCCGCGTCAACGAGGTCATGAAGGTCTGCTTTATCCCCAACTTCCGCGTGAGCAACGCCCAGCTCATCTACCCCTCCGCCGAGATTTCAGAGCAGATCTCCACGGCCGGCAAGGAGGCCTCGGGCACGTCCAACATGAAGCTCATGATGAACGGCGCCATTACGCTGGGCACCCTCGACGGTGCCAACATCGAGATCGCCGACCTGGCCGGCCGCGAGAACGAGGCCATCTTTGGCCTGACCGCTCCCGAGGTCGAGCAGCTCTGGGCGTCGAACAGCTACTTTGCGTGGGATACCCTCAACAACGATCGCGAGCGTCTGGGCCGCGTGATGGACGAGCTCAAGGACAACACCTTTGCGGGTCTTTCGGGCAACTTCGAGAGCATCTACAACGAGCTCATGAACAACAACGACCCCGACCTGGTCATGGCCGATTTCCGCAGCTACGTGGATGCATGGGAAAAGCTCACCGGCAGCTACGGCGACCAGGAAACCTGGAACCGCAAGGCGCTGCTCAACACCGCCTCCTCCGGCTGGTTCTCGAGCGACCGCACCATTCGCGAGTACCGCGACGAGATCTGGCACGCGTAAAGGCGCGCGAGCTCCCTTTGCCGCACGGCATTACTCGACGGGCGCGACCGAGCGCCGCGCCCGTCGCTAATGGGTTTAGGAACATCGATGACAGAAGGAGAAATCGATGAGTAAGAAAGAATGCATCGCGATGCTCCTCGCAGGAGGACAGGGCAGCCGATTGGGGGCACTCACCCAAAAGATCGCAAAGCCGGCAGTTAGCTTTGGTGGCAAGTTCCGCATTATCGACTTTTCGCTCTCCAACTGCTCCAACTCGGGCATCGACACGGTGGGCGTTCTGACGCAGTATCGTCCCTACCTGCTGCATGCCTACGTGGGCTCCGGCGAGGCGTGGGATCTGGACAGCCGCGACGGCGGCGTGTCGATCCTGCCGCCGTACGAGACGCAGACCGGCGGCGCCTGGTATGCGGGCACGGCCGACGCCATTACGCAGAACCTCGACTACATCAAGGCCAACGACCCCAAGTACGTCCTGATTCTTTCGGGCGATCACCTGTATCGCATGGACTACCGCAAGATGTTCAAGACGCACATTGAGAACAACGCCGACCTCACGGTGAGCGTTATGCCCGTGCCGTGGGAGGAGGCCAGCCGCTTTGGCATCCTGACCACTGACCCCGAGGACGGCCGCATCACCAAGTTCACCGAGAAGCCCGAGAAGCCCGATTCGAACCTTGCGTCCATGGGCATCTACATCTTCTCAGCCGACGTGCTGATCGAGGCGCTCGAGGAGGACGCTCTGGACCAGCGCTCGAGCCACGACTTTGGCAAGGACATCATCCCCAAGCTGCTCGGCGAGAACAAGCGCCTGTACAGCTACGAGTTCCACGGCTTTTGGAAGGACGTCGGCACCATCGCCAGCTTCCACGAGACCTCGATGGACCTGCTGGGCAACAACCCCGAGTTCGATCTGTTTGACAAGAACTTCCCCATCATGTCCAACATCACCACGCGTCCGCCGCACTATATTGGACCGGACGGCCGCCTGGACGACTGCCTGGTCTCCAACGGCTGCAAGATCTACGGCACCGCTCGCCACTCGATCCTTTCGACCGATGTCATCATCGAGGAGCGAGCCGTGGTCGAGGACTCCGTGCTGCTGCCGGGTGCGCACGTTAAGAGCGGCGCGCACATCTGCCGCGCTATTTTGGGCGAGAACTCCACGGTCGAAGAGGGCGTGAAGCTCGGCTCTGTCGATACCACCAAGGATACGGCCGTCGTTGGAAATGACGTCGTTATCGGGAAGGGGGAATGATCCGATGATCAATCGCAAGGCCATCGGTTACATCACCGCTAACTACTCTTCGACCTACGGCAGTGTGCTGCTCAAGGACCGCCCCATCGCGTCCGTTCCGTTTTTGGGCCGCTACCGCCTGATCGACTTTCCGCTGTCCAACATGATGAATGCCGGCATCAAGACCGTCGGTGTCGTCATGCCGGGTAACTACCGCTCGCTGATCGACCACGTGGGCTCGGGCAAGGACTGGGGCCTGGACCGCAAGAAGGGCGGCCTGTTCATGGTGCCCGGCAACGCGTATGGCACCACCAAGGGCGGCATGCGCTTCCTGCTGCGCGACATCATCTCCAACAAGACGCTGTTCCAGCGCTCGGAGAATCCCTATGTCGTGATGATGGGCACCAACATCATCTTTAACATGGACCTCAACACCATCATCGAGGCGCACGAGAACTCCGGCGCCCAAATGACCGTGGTGTACTGCAAGGCCACGCGCAATGTCGAGGACGAGACCAAACTCGAGATTAACGAGAACGGCCGTCTGACGGGCGTGAGCGCCGGCGTCGCGTACGGCGACAACGCCTCCATGGACTGCTGCATCGTCAACCGCGAGACGCTGCTCGAGATCATCGATCACTACCAGGCCGCCGACTATCTGGACCTGCTCGAAGCACTCCAGGGCGACTTTGGCAACATCGACGTGTGCAGCTACGAGTACAAGGGCGAGGTCGTGGGCGTGTTTAGCGAGAAGTCGCTGTATCGCCGCAGCATGGACCTGCTCGACCAGACCGTGGCCGACCAGCTCTTTGACCCCGAGCGCCCGATCCTGACCAAGGCCCACGACGTGCCGCCTTCGCGCTATGCGACCGGCAGCCACGCGTGCAACTCGATCATCTCGGCCGGCTGCATCATCAAGGGCACCGTGCGCAACTCGATCCTGTCGCGCGGCGTCGTGGTCGAGGAAGGCGCTTCGGTGACCAACTCGATCATCAACCAGAGCTGCATCATCAAGAGCGGCGCCCGCGTCGAGAATGCCATTCTGGACAAGAACAACGTGGTTCCCACCAACACCGAGCTTCGCGGCACGCCCGAGAACATCCTGGTGCTGGGCAAGGCTCCGTTAACTTCCGACACCACCATCGTACGTTAACGTTGGCACCGCAACATCGCTCGTAACATGTAGAATAGCCGCCCGGTTTGTGCCAGGCGGCTATTCTCGAATTGCAACATGGGAGACAATATGGCAGAAACCAGCAAAAAGATGCAGATCGTGTTTGCCTCGGCCGAGTGCGCACCGTTTGTTAAGACCGGTGGCCTGGGCGACGTGGCGGGCTCGCTGCCTGCGGCGCTTGTGCGCGCCGGCGCCGAAGTTATCGTGATGGTGCCCAAGTACGCCACCATCAAGGACGAGTACAAGGCGCAGATGGAGCACTTCTCCGACTTTTACGTGAGCTTAGGCTGGCGCAATGAGTACTGCGGGCTCGAGAAGCTCGAGCACGACGGTGTCACGTATATGTTCATCGACAACGAGCGCTACTTTGCGCGCGACTATCCGTACGGCTTCTTTGACGACGGCGAGCGCTTTGCGTTTTTCTCCAAGGCCATCACCGAGAGCCTGCAGCACCTGCCCGAGGGCTTTGAGTGTGACATCCTGCACTGCAACGACTGGCAGACGGCGCTGGCGCCCGTATTCTTGCGCGAGTTCTACCAGGGCCTGCCGCTGTACGACCGCGTCAAGACCGTGTTCTCGATCCACAACGTGGCGTTCCAGGGCCAGTTTAGCGACACTGTGATGGAGGACATCCTGGGCGTGGCGCATATTCCGGCGGCCGCCTCGCAGCTGCGTTGCGACGCCTGCAGCATCAACTACATGCTGGGCGCGCTGCGCTATGCCGATGCCATCACCACGGTGAGCCCCACCTATGCCAACGAGATCCAGACGCCCGAGTTTGGCGAGGGCCTGGACGGTGTGCTGCGCGAGCGCTCCTATGCGCTGCAGGGCATTTTGAACGGCATTGACGTGGCGGGCTTTGACCCGGCGACCGACAAGCGCATTGCCGCCAACTACACGGTTGACGACCGTTCTGGCAAGGCCGTGTGCAAGGCCAAGCTGCAGGAAGAGCTGGGGCTCGAGGTTCGCGACGACCGCCCGCTCATGGTGATGGTCACGCGCCTGACGCGCCAAAAGGGCATGGACCTGGTCATGTACGCGCTCGACCGCATTTTGGCCGGCGGCGTTCAGGTGGCGGTGCTGGGCACCGGCGACCGCGACTACGAGGACGGCCTGCGCTACTTCCAGGACAAGTACCCCGGCACCATGGCCGCGCGCATCGAGTTTGACCCGGCGCTGTCGCAGCGCATGTACGCTGCCGCCGATATGTTCCTGATGCCTTCGAAGTTTGAGCCCTGCGGCCTGTCGCAGATCATCGCCATGCGCTACGGCACCCTGCCTATCGTGCGCGAGACCGGTGGTCTGAAGGACACTGTGATTCCGTATAACGAGTTTACCGGCGAGGGCACGGGCTTCTCGTTTAGCAACTTTAACGGCGACGAGACGGGCGACGCCGTGTTCCGCGCGGCACGCCTGTTCTGGGATAACCGCGACGCTTGGAACCAGCTGGTCACGCAGGCCATGAGCCAGGACTTTAGCTGGACGCGCTCGGCCGATAAGTATCTGGACCTGTATTTCTTTATGCACCCGGAGATTGAGAGGCCGGCGGCCGTTGTCGACGAGCCTGAGGCTGTTGCTGTGCCGGTGGCCGCTGAGGAGCCCAAAGCAGAAGAGAAGCCAGCTGAAGCTGAGCCTGTTAAGGCCGAGCCCAAGGTGAAGGTCGAGGCTACTCCCGAGCCCGAGCCTAAGGTGAAGCCCGCTGCGAAGCCTGCGGCAAAGAAGACCACGACTCGTAAGACGACGGCTAAGAAGGCCACGACCACGAAGGCCGCTGCGAGCAAGACCACCGCTGCCAAAGCAACGACCACGCGCAAGCGTACGACCGCCGCAGCCAAGAAAGCCGCCGAGGCCGAGGCTGCTCCCGAGGTAAAGGCCGAGACCGCCGCCGAGGCTAAGCCTGCGGCAAAGGCTCCGGCCAAGACCGCTGCCAAGAAGACGACCGCGTCCAAGACCACGACCGCCAAGAAGACCACGGCTACGAAGTCGACGACCAAGAAGGCCGCCACGACCAAGGCAGCCGCTAAGCCGGCCGCCAAAGTCGAGGAGACGCCCGCTGCGCCTAAGGCTGAGGAAGCTGTCGAGGCTAAGCCGGCCGCCAAGACCACCACGCGCAAGCGCGCTACGACGACGGTCAAAAAGGCCACGGCCAAGACCGCTGCTCCCAAGGCAGAGGCTAAGGTCGAGGAAAAGCCCGCAGTAAAGGCCGAGCCGACTCCGAAGGCCGCTGAGGTCAAGACCGCTCCGAAGGCTACGGCAAAGACCGAGCCCGCCAAGGAGGCCTCGGTCTCCCCCGCCGCTCCCACTGAGGAAAAGGCTCCTACCAAGAAGACCTCCGTCCGCAAGGCGACGGCCGCCCGCAAGCGCCGCTAATCCTGACGATTAAAACTTAATCCTCAACGCAAAAGAGGGCGCCCCAAGCAGGCGCCCTCTTCTTGGTTGAACTTCGCATTAAAAGGAGGGCCGGTTTACTACGACAAAATGGCTTCGGCCGACCACAACGAGCAATCTACAAAATTGGCAACGCTTCTACCTGAGGTTTTAATATCACCAAATTGACTGTGGTTGAGATCATTCAATTTATCGTAGTAAACCGGGGTACTTTTGGTTGGCTACAAATAGTATCGGTATGTGCGTTTTCGAATGCCGCGATAATTTGGATGGTAAAACGATTTTCTAGGACAACCGTTCGCCGATAATGAGCGGCTGTAGTTTATACAACTAAAGTGCAACGATATACTTAAGAACTGTGCGTTAAGCCCATGGCCCGATGGCCATGACTGTATAGAACTGGACCGTACTATGAGATTGATTCACAACAGCCGCCTGCCGCAGTTTCGCACTCCGTTTGGCGCTGTGACCACTGGAACTTCCGTTGCACTCTCGGTGATATTGGAGGATGCCGATCCCAAACAGGCAACGCTTACGCTGCGCACCTGGGTAGATGAAATCGGTGAGTCTCTGTATCCCATGACGCACGAGGGCGACGGCATATTTACCGTAGAGTTTGAGTGCACCGAGCCCTGTCTTATCTGGTACAGCTTTATCTGCAATATCGAGGGCCAACCCGAGGTTCGCTTGGGCGCGCCGCAAGGCCGCACCGGCGGCGAGGGCGTAACCTACGACTACGCCGAGGTTCCGTCCTTCCAAATTACCGTCTACAAGCACCGCGAAAACCGTCCCAGCTGGTACGAGCGCGGCATGGTGTACCAGATCTTCCCCGACCGCTACGCCCGTGACGAGCACTGGCGCGAGCGCACAATGACCGAACTCGAAAAACCGCGCAAGGGCATTCAGCGCCGGATGGTCGAGGACTGGAACGAGCCGCCCGTGTACGAGCGCGCCGAGGACGGCTCCATCAAGACCTGGGACTTCTACGGCGGGTCGCTCAAGGGCATCCAGGAAGACCTGCCTCGCATCGCCGAGCTGGGCTTTACGGCCATCTACCTCAACCCCATTTTTGAAGCCGCGAGCAACCACCGCTACGACACGGCCGACTACACCAAGATCGACCCGATCCTGGGCACCGAGCGGGACTTTACCGAGCTGTGCCAGGCGGCCGAGAAGCTGGGCATCTCCATCATTCTGGACGGCGTCTTCAACCACACGGGCGATGACTCGATCTATTTCAACCGCTACGGCAACTACCCCGGCGTGGGCGCGTGGCAGAGCGAGGATTCGCCATGGCGCGATGCGTTTTATTTCCACGAGGACGGCTCATACGACTGCTGGTGGGGCGTGGGCAATATGCCCGCCATCAATGAGAGCTCCGAGCTGGTACGCGAGCGGCTTCTGGGCAAGGACGGCGTGATCCGTAAATGGCTACGTGCCGGCGCTCATGGCTGGCGCCTGGACGTCGCTGACGAGCTTTCCGACGACTTCCTGGCCGAGATCAAGAAGGCCGTACTTGCCGAAAAGCCCGATGCGCTGTTGCTCGGCGAGGTCTGGGAAGATGCCTCCAACAAGATCAGCTACGGCCATCTGCGTCGCTACCTACAGGGCTCCGAGTTGGACTCTGCTATGGATTACCCCTTCCGCGACATGGTCATCGGCTTTTTGATGGGCTACAAGAACGCCTACCAGGCAGCCGAGGATATCGAAACCCTGCGCGAGAACTATCCCCGTGAGGCCCTGTCCTGCGCACTTAATCTGCTTTCGAGCCACGACCGTCCGCGCATTATCTCGGTGCTCGGCGGCGGCCCCGACGAGTCGCAGCTGCCCGAGTGCGAGCGCAGCAAATGGCGCCTGGACGAGAACTCGATGGGCCTAGCCAAGAGCCGTTTTTGGCTCGCCACGCTCATGCAGATGACCTTCCCCGGCGTGCCTTCGATCTACTACGGCGACGAATACGGCCTGGAGGGTCTAACCGATCCGGGCAACCGCCGCACCCTGCCGGCCAAGGACCAACTGCACGACTTCGACACGCTGGCTATTGTCAAAAACGCCTCCGCCGTACGCCGCGCACTGCCGTTTATGATCGACGGCGAGATCAAGGCCTTCGCGCTCAACGACGAGGTGCTGGCATACAACCGCACGGGCAAGGATGGCGAGTCCGCGACGGTTATCATTAATCGTAGTCTGCGCAATTCGCACCGCGTGACGATTCCGGCGCTCGATGAATGCGCGAGTGACGTGATCAGCGGTCACGAGTGCGAGATCCACAACGGCACGGTCACGCTCGATTTGTATCCGCTGGGCTCGTCGATCATCTATCACCATGCCGAGCAGCGCTTGCAGGAGCCGCTCAATCACGGCGCGGGCGTTGTGTGCCATATCACCTCGGTACCGACCGATGACGGCAAGCCCGGCACGATCGGCGCACCCACGCGTCGCTTTATCAACCATCTGTCCGCTATGGGCATGCGCTACTGGCAGGTCCTGCCTGTCAACCCAACGGACTTCTTCCGCTCCCCTTACGCCGGGCCTTCGGCCTTTGCGGGCAATATTGACCTGCTGCCCGAGAGCCAAGAGGAGCTGGCGGCCGACTTTGAGACTTGGAAGGCCCGTGGCGGCGAAGATGCCGATCCGCTCTACACCGCGTTTAAACATCGCAACGCCGATTGGCTCGAGAAATACTGCGTCTACATGGCCGTTAAGAAGTACTTTGAGGGCGAGTCGCGCCACGATTGGCCGGCGGATGTCGCGCGCTACAACGAGCACCTGATTGACGACAAGCGTTTCCACGACGAGGCAGAGCTGCAGGCGTACATGCAGTACCGCTTTGACCTAGCCTGGTGCGAGCTCATGAACTACGCGCACAAGAAGGGCATCGAGGTCATCGGCGATATCCCGATGTATGTCTCGGACGATTCGGCCGATGCATGGAGCGAACCCGAGAACTTCTGGCTGTCCGATACCGGTAAGGCGATTGAGATTTCTGGCGCGCCGCCCGACAACTTTGCGCCCGAGGGCCAGGTGTGGGGCAACCCGACGTTCCGCTGGGACCACATGAAGCAGAACGGCTATAGCTGGTGGATGGATCGCCTACGTCGTGCGTTTTCGCTCTACGACCGCGTGCGCCTGGATCACTTCCTGGGCTTCCACAGCTACTTTAGCATTCCCGCGGGTAAGGCCTGCGCCGACGGGCGTTGGCTGGCAGGCCCGGGCAAGGACCTGTTCCAGACCGCCTATGACGAGCTGGGGCCGCTCAACTTTATCGCCGAGGACCTGGGCTACCTGACGCCCGGCGTTCGCGCCATGGCTTCGACTTGCGGTTTCCCCGGCATGGACGTGCTGGAGTTTAGCGATTACGACGTTCGTTGCGGCGTGCACCCTACGCCCGGCAAGATCCTGTACACATCGACTCACGACACGTCGACGCTCGCGGGTTGGTGCACGCGCTCCTTTGCGGGCGGCGACGAGCCGAGCGGTGTTGAGGTGGCAGCCAAGCTGATGAGCGACGCGCTGACAAGCGACGCTCCCCTGGTGATGATGCCGCTACAGGATATCCTGGGGCTGGGCGACGACGCGCGCATGAACGTACCGGGCGTTGCCACGGGCAACTGGACTTGGCAGGCTGACGAGGCGGACATTGCAGCCGCCGAAAACAAAACTGCGCAGCTCCTGCGCAACACCCATAGATTCTGGGGCGAGTCGTGATAAAACGCCCGATATAGGGTACAGTTACAGACGTTTGAATTTTTGCGGGCAGAGTAATCTGCCCGCTTTGTGCTGAAAAGGAAGTATTATGGCGCGCTACGATTACAAGTGCTCGAGCTGCGGCAACGTGTTTGAGGTTGAGCATCCCATGTCCGAGACTCCCGAGGTCGTGTGCCCCAGCTGCGGCGCTCCGGCATCCAAGACGTTCTCGGCCAGCGGCATCAAGTTCGACGGCAGCGGTTTCTACAACACCGACCAGCGCAGCGGCGGCTCCAGCACCAGCGCCACGAGTGGCTGCTACGCCAGCTGCCCGCACAGCCACTAGAAACCAATCAGCCCCGCGACCAACACCAATCGCGGGGCTGATTCTTTAGCTGCCCAGGTTTCCTTATGAGTTGCGGTGAAATAAGGACTGTTTGGCGGGCAGAAGCCGCTATTCAATCCCTATTTCACCGCAACTTAGTCGTTACTTGTGGACCAGGCGGGCGCAGAAGTGGCCGTCGTAGGAGTCGGCGTTTACCGGCACGCTTTGGAAGAGGCCTCGATCGTTCTGGCGTACGGATACGAGCTTCTTGGCCTGATCGAACTCGGGGAGTTGCAGAATCTGCGCCTCGGAGAGCGGCTCCAGGCTAAAACCGGTGCCCTCGGGAGAGTTCAGGAAAGCGTCCACCACCTGCATGTTCTCCTCGTCGAAGACCGAGCACGTCGCATAGATGAGCTCGCCGCCGGTAGCCACGCGGACAGCAGCCTCTTTGAGCATCGTCAGCTGCAGCTTGGGCAGCTCAACCGTCACATCCTTTTCGGTCAGGCGCCACGGGATCTCTGGATGACGACGCATGGTTCCGGTGCCAGAGCACGGCGCATCGATAAAGACTGTGTCGAACTTAACCGGCTCGCCAAGCATGGCATCAAACGATGTGAGCACCTCATCAAGCTCGCAAGCATCACCCGAAACCGTACGAACGCCCTGAATGCCGGCCTTATGCAGGCGAGCGAGATTCTGGTCGCACTTGCGATCATGCAAATCGAGCGCCGTATGCTGACGCTCATAGCCCGCACGCTTGGCCTGACACATCATCACATAGGTCTTGGTGCCACGACCGGCACCAATCTCAAGGCAGCTTCCAGGACGCGTGGCAGCTGTGGCGATAAGCTGCGCGTTGAGGTCAGATGCCACCACGGCAGCACGCTCAAACACACCCGAAGCAACAGTAACCTGGGCATCAACCGGGGCATGGCAGCCCGGGAAGACAGGCGCGACGAGCTGCGAGATATACGGATCGCGCTTAGTCGCAAAGGCGTTCTCATGCAGGGCCAGCGGTGCGGGGGCCAGATTGCCGGCAAAGTTAAGCGCACCGTCTGGCGTGTCAAACGATGCCATAATGCGAGCGCACAGCCATCGCGGCAAGCCCATCAGGCGCGACAGACGAACCAAGCGTCGCTCGGACTCATCCACGTCGGATGCCGTAGCAAAGTCCTCAACATTGTCCGCAACCTTATGCAGAACGGCGTTCGCCAGACCGGCGGCGGACTTAGCACCGCAGCGAACCAGCTCAACTCCCTGACTTACGGCAACGCGGCCAGGCGTATGCAGGTAGAGCATCTCGAAGGCCGAGATACGAAGCGCCATGCGCACACGCGGAGCGACCTTTTTGGGCTTATCGAGAAACTGGTCGAGCAGCTCGTCCAAAATACCCTGCGTGGCGGCAACACCCAGCGCCAAGCGGGCGGCAAAAGCGGAATCGCGCTGGTCAATGGCCTTGGCGGAAGCACGGGACGAGAGCACGTCGCGCGCGTACATGCCGCGGCGATCGGCCTCCATCAGCACATCGAGCGCAAGCTTGCGCGCGGGAGACAGCTTGCTCATGACAAAACACCCCAGATAAGATCGGCACCCTGCAGGCCAGCAGCCCAAGCAGAAGCGGCCATAGCACGCTTGCCATCAGGCTTAACCTCGAGCAACTCAACCGAGCCATCGGAAAGGCCAAGGTAAACACGCTTAGCCTGAACGAGAACCTGACCCTCGCCAAGCGACACATCAGCCGCCGCAGCATCGAGCACACGCACGGTCTTGCCGACAATCACGCAACGAGCAGGCGCGGTATCGGACGAGGCCAGTACATGATGCACGCAATCAAGCGCCGCCATGTGCGGATCCAGGCGCATCTCCTGCTTAGAAATCTTGGCAGCATGGGTAACGAGCGCCTCGTCCTGTTCGATCCACACGGCGGTGCCATCGGCAAGAGAAGGAAGCGTATCGGCAAGCAGTTTACCGCCAAGCTCACCAAGCTCCATAGTCAGCGCCTCAGCATGCTTACCGGCAACCGACGTAGACGCCTGGGCACAATAAGCGCCGGTATCAACGCCATGTCCAATACGCATGATAGAAACGCCAGCAACCTCATCACCAGCAAGAATCGCACGCTGAATAGGAGCAGCCCCACGCCAACGAGGCAGCAGCGAAGCATGAACATTCACAATGCCGAGCGGTGCCATATGCAGCACGTTATCAGGCAAAATGCAGCCATAAGCAGCCACGCAGAAAATGTCAGCCTGGGCAGCCTGAAGCGTCTCAACAACCTCAGGCGTCATACGATTAGCCTCAATAACCGGCAATCCCAGCTCAAGTGCCTTAGCCTTAACAGGAGACGGCTCAAGCTTCTTACCACGCCCACGAACAGCATCTGGACGAGTAACAACAAGCGCAATCTCATTCCCAGCCGCAACAAGCGAAGTCAAAGAAGGCACCGCAAAATCGGGCGTACCCATAAACACAATACGCATAAAGATCGTCTCCTCTCAACCAAAGCCGAGACGGCTAGAAAGAGCAGCGGAAAGCCAAGTACCCAGCCCATCCGCAATAACAATTCAACAAGAACAAATATACCCAAAACCAAAGAAAGAGCCGCAATAAAAGCAGCTCTTTCAGCAAAGCA
>DXZZ01000060.1:0-9393 GCA_019419425.1 Collinsella sp.
CATGGTCGTGGGCATCGTCGGCGCGTTCTTCGGCGTGCTGGCGTAAGGGCCCGGCTGTATAGATTTTCGTTGCAACCTGGAAAGGGGATGGAGCAGGCCTATGCCCTCCATCCCCTTTTTGTATAGAAGGAGTTCGTATGTTCGCGAAGGATCGCGAAGCAATGCGCCTGACGCCGGCAGAGGTCAAGCTGATTCTTATTGAGTCCCTGCAGTGGTGCGCCAACAACGCGGTCTACTTTTTGGGGCTTATCGGTGCGGCCACGTATGATCTGGCTGGCACGGCCTTTTTGGTTGCTGCCATTACGCTCGCGCGCAATCTTATGACGTCGGTGGGCAATATGGTGTCGGGCTCGGTCATCGACCGCTTTGGACCGCGCCGGACGTCGTTTGTGACGTGCGTGATTACGGCTGTGCTATCGCTGGGCGTGGGGTTGGCGCCGCTGTCTGTCCCCGGGCTTGTGTTCGCCGCGTGCGTCTTGGGACTTGCGGGCGGCTTTATCAACACCTGCACGCATGCGTTTCCGGGATACCTGGAGTCGACCACCGAGGGCCGTACCCGCGTGAACGGTCTCATGGTGTTCTACAGCAATATCGCCTATACCGCTGGCCCGCTGCTCGGCGGTGCCATCGTGAGCTGTTTTGCCACGCAATCGGTCTATCTGCTCATGGCGGGCATGATGGGTGTGGCGGCCGTACTCTCCTTGGGCTGTCATGAGTGTGTTGCTCCCGCAAAAGGGGAGAAGCCGAAGGGCGGTATTCTGGGCGGTATGGCCGAGGGTGCGCGACTTACGTTTCGCGACCACGACTTGCGCCTCATCTTTATCTCGGGCTTTTTGGGTTTCTTTGCGTTCGGCGCGTTCGATTCGCTGGAGTCGTTGTTCTACCGCGATGTGCTCAACGTGGATATTGTCTGGCTGGGCTGGCTGTCCTCGGTCGTGGGCCTCACTTCCTCGGTGGGTGCGTTCATCCTGACCAAGCTTTCTGCTCGCCATGTCAACCTGCGATTGCTGCTCGGCGCGCTCATGGCCGTGGGCATTGGGTCCATGGTGTACGTGGGCACCGATATGCTGGGGGTCGCGATTGTCGGTCAGGCGATTAACGGTCTGGCCTGGGGGTTCCTGGAGCCGCTGCAGATGATCTTGATTCAGGAGCGCGCCGACATCAAATACCTTGGGCGCATTACCGGCTTTGTGCGTTTTGGCCTGATGAGCGCCGGCGTGGTGCCGCTGCTGGCGGCTCCGTTTTTGGCGGAGGCTTTGGGCGTCCAGACGGTATTGTTTGGGGCATCGACCATTATTGCGCTGGTAGGAACGCTGTTCTTTGTCACACAAGGGAGACGCCAGGGGCGTTAGCTATACATCAAATTCTAATTTAATATCACTCACCAGAGGATTTCGACCGTTCACCGAGGATTGGAGCAAATTGAAAAGTGGTATTAAAAACACCTTAGGTGTATGTCGATAATTGGTATCGAAAAGAAACGCGATGTATAGATTCGCGTGCAGGACAGAAAGGAAAAGCCATGAAGGAAACCGAGAAGATCGAAATCATGCACTTTAGCCAGGAGGGCTACGTCGAGGACGGCAAGAACGTCTACGAGGCCGGCAAGAAGATGACCGCGCTCGCCGACAAGGTCGCCGACGAGGGCTACGACGCCGTGTTCCTGATGGGCGTCGGCGGCACCTGGGACGAGCTCATGCAGCTCGAGTACCTCATGAACAAGTTCGGCGACCGCGACCTCGAGGTCTACCTGATCCACGCCGCCGAGTGGAACGCCATGGGCCACAAGCGCATGACCGAGAAGTCCGTCGTGCTCACCGCCTCCGAGTCCGGCACCACCCCCGAGGTCCTCGAGGCCGTCAAGAAGATGAAGGAAAAGGGCATTCGTGTCTACGCCATGACCAAGCCCGAGGGCCCCATCGGCCAGGCTGTGGGTGCCGAGAACTGCGTCGCCATGGCTTCTGACCATGGTTCGGGCGGCTGCGAGAAGGGCTACTACCTCGCCGACTGCTTCGGCCTGCGCCTGCTCAACCGCCGCGGCTGCTTCCCCAAGTTCGACCTGTTCATCGAGCAGACTAAGGATATCTGGAAGGACATGCTCGATATCCGCAAGCGCTTCGAGCCGCGCGCCGAGGAGCTCGCCAAGAAGTACGCCCTGGCCCCCTACACCATGTTCATCGGCTCCGGCGCCCTGTGGGGCGAGACCATCCTCTTCTCGATGTGCATCCTCGAGGAGATGCAGTGGAAGCGCACCCGCTACATCACCTCGGCCGACTTCTTCCACGGCACCCTCGAGCTCGTGGAGCCCGGCGTCCCCGTGTTCCTGTTCATGGGCGAGGACGAGAACCGCAAGCTCGACGAGCGCGTCCGCGCCTTCCTCAACCGCGGCGTGACCGGCGACACCGACATCAACATCATCGACACCGCCGAGTTCGCGATCCCCGGCCTTGACGACGAGTTCCGCGTCATCGTGTCTCCGTGGATTCTCTCCTCGCTGATCACCGATCGCCTTGCCGCTTACTACGAGACGGTCACCAAGCACAACCTCAACTACCGTCGTTACTATCACCAGTTCGATTACTAATCGGCGACAAATTAGCTACTGATCAAGAAGCACCCTGCCCGGGCGCATGCGTCCGGGCATTTTTATGCCGAAGTTCGCAAGAAAGGGGAATCGAATGAGGCAGTTTATCGTTGCATCCCATGCTCATTTTGCGTCCGGAATCGTCGAGAGCATTGGGCTACTCTCGGGCGAGCGCGAGAACGTCCATGCGCTGTCTATGTATGTCGACGGAAACGAGGACCTGGTCAAGGAGGCCGCAGCGATTCTGGACGGCTTTGCCGCGGACGATGAGGTCGTCGTTTGCACCGACCTCTTTGGCGGCAGCGTCAACAACGAGTTCACCAAGATCGTCCAGACGCGCCCCAACACGCACCTGGTGACCAATATGAACCTGCCGCTCCTTATTCAGCTGCTGTTCGTGCCCGATTCCACCCCGATCGATGAGGCCATTCGCCAGATCGTCGAGGCGGACGACACCAAGGTCAAGTACGTCAACGACCTGCTGGGGCAGGCCGAACTCGATGAGTTTTAATCGTTAGGAGCACATCATGATTCAGATGATTCGCGTGGACTATCGACTGCTTCACGGCCAGGTTGCCGTTAGCTGGACCTCGGCTCTGGGTGCCGACTGCATCCTGTTAGTGAGCGACACGGTCCTCAACGACAAGCTTCGTCTGCAGGCCCTGTCCCTTGCAAAGCCGGAGGGCTGCAAGGTCGTTGTCAAAAACACCGAGGACGCCGTCAAGGCGCTTCAGAGCGGTGTGACCGACAAGTACAAGCTCTTCGTGGTTTGCGAGACGATCCAACAGGCCGGTGCCGTCGCCAAGGCGATGGGCGTCAAGAAGATCAACCTCGGCAATGTGGCCTTTAGCGAGGATGCCCGCCAGGTCTCGACGAGCGTATTCCTTACGCCCGAGAACGAGGCCTACGTGAAGGAGCTGCTCGGCGAGGGCTATGAGCTGTTCATTCAGATGATTCCGGCGGATGCGAAGACTGACGCCGCAAAGGTCATCGGTTAGGGGCTGTCATGGTTATCAAGACGATCCTGATTTTCCTGATTGCCCTTTTGGGCTATTCCGAGTGGCTGACCGGTACGAGTTACCTTCAGCGCCCCATTGTGCTCGGACCGTTGGTCGGCCTTGTCATGGGCGATGTGGTGACCGGCACCATTATGGGTGCCACGATGGAGCTTGCCATGGTCGGTGCCATCTCGGTCGGTGCGTATAACCCGCCCGATACGATTTCCGGAACCATTCTGGGTGTGTCGCTTGCCATGCAGGCCGGCGCGGACGCTTCGGCGGCCCTGACCCTGGGCATTCCCATCGCAACGATCGTCCTGGCGCTCGATACGGCCCTGGGCCAGCCGGTCATACTGCTGCTGGTGCACCGTATCGACAAAAACGTCGAGGATGGAGACACCAAGGCCATCACGCGCAACATGCTCATCGCCGGTTACGCGCAGAGCTGGTGCGGCCTGCTGATCATTCCCCTGGCATTCTTCTTTGGCGCCGATGCTGTTGCCAGCCTGCTCAACATCATCCCCGATTTCGTTCAGACCGGCATGGATGTCGCCGCCGCCTTCTTGCCCGCACTCGGCTTTGCGATGCTGGCGCAGATGATTATGAACAAAACAGTGGCTCCGTTCTTCTTCGCTGGCTTCTTCCTCGTCGCCTACTTTGGCATTAGCACGACGGGCGTGGCGATCTTTGCCGCGATTATCGTCGTCGCGATGACGGTTTTGGGTGACAAGAAAAAGGCGGAGCAGCCCGCAGTGGCAACCGAGGATCCTGCGATTGGGAGTGGGTTCGATGAGTTTTAAGTTTGAGTCTTCTTACGACGGGCTGATTTCCCGCGCAGACCTTAAGAAGCTGTTCTGGCGCTCGATTCCCTATGAGCATTCCTGGAACTACGAGCGTATGGGCCATATCGGCTTTATGTGGGCCCTTATGCCGATCCTTCGCAAGCTGTATCCGCAGGATGCGGACTTTAAGGCCGCACTCAAGCGCCATATGGAGCTCTATAACGTCACGCCGTATATCTCGACGCTCCCCATGTCCATTGCTGCCGCAATGGAAGAAGTCAACGCCACCGAAGATAACTTTGACACGAGCGCGATCTCTAATGTCAAGCTTGCTTTGATGGGACCGCTGTCCGGCGTGGGCGATGCCTTCTACTGGGGTACGCTGCGAATTTTGGCAACGGGTGTCGGCACGTCGCTGGCGCTGCAGGGCTCTATTCTTGGCCCGATTTTGTTCCTGCTCGTGTTCAACGTCCCCCACTACATCATCCGTTACCTGCTGACGTTTGTGGGATATCGCTTTGGCTCGGACATGATCAGCAAGGTCCAGGAATCGGGCATTATGGACACGATCGTCAAGATGGCCTCTATCATGGGCGCCATGGTGATCGGCGCTATGACCATGGAGATGGTCACCGTGGACATTCCGCTCATGGTCGGCGCGGGCGATGGCGCTCAGACGCTCGCCGAGCTGCTCAACGGAATCTCCCCGGGCTTTGTCACGATGGGGCTGTTTGGAATTGTCTATCTCATGCTCAAGAAGAAGATGAATCCGCTGCTCATCATGCTCGTGATCCTGCTCGTGAGTATCGCTGGCGCGTTCTTTGGAGTGCTTGGTGTCCAGTAGAGTATCCGTCATAATGAGAACAATGTAAGAGGGGGCGTCGCGCACACTGTGCTGCGGCGCCCTTTTGCCGAAAGGTGGACAAGATGGAGTATCCGCAGCTTGCCGTCATGAATATCAGCCATCGCTACTTTGATCTTGAGGAATTCTTTTCCTCGGCAGCAGCTTCGGGCTACACGTGTTGCGAGCTTTGGACCGGGGCGATGCATCTGTATGTCGATTGCCATGGATACGATTCGCTCGAGCAGGTGCGGGAGCTGTCACAGCGGTATGGAGTTCGGATTGTGGGACTTTGTCCCGAACAGAACAACCCCAAGCCGTGGAATATCGCGTCGCGCGGGAATGAGGCGCGTGCCCGCACGCTCGCGTACTTTAAGAACGTTGTGGATATCGCGGCGGAACTTGGAGCCGAGCAGGTCATGGTCTCGAGCGGCTGGGCATTTTTGAACGAGCCGATCGAGGACGCGTGGGGTCGCAGCGCCTCGATGCTGCGTGCGATTGCCGAGCATGCGGGAGAACGCGGCGTGCGACTGGTGCTCGAAGCCCTACAGCCGGTTGAGTCGATGATCGTGAACTCGGCGGCCGATACGAAGCGCATGATCGAGGCAGTTGATCATCCGGCACTTAAGGCGTGTCTGGATATGGGCGCCATGGCGGTGGCGGGGGATACCATCGACGATTACTTCGATCTGCTTGGCGATGATGTCGCCCACGTGCATTTTGTCGATGTTGCGGCAGATGGCACGACGCATCTTGCCTGGGGTGACGGCGACCGCGATATGCGCGCTGACCTGGATAGGCTGGTGGCGCGCGGCTATCGCGGAGTTGTTTCGGCCGAGACCTATGACGGGCGCTATTTTGCCGACCCCGCGGCTGCCGATGCGCAGGTAATGGCAGAGTATCGTCGTGCGATTGGCGCCTAGGTGGGGTCGGGTTGCGGCAATCCGCTCCTATGTTTCCAAATGAATACGGTGTGAGCGGCTGCGACGCATTTTCCCCGCAAGCACTCTAGTATGCTAAAGTACCCAGAAGACCGGCGGAGCTATGCCGGTCTTCTGTTCTATATGAAACACAGCATGAGGAGGCTCACCAGATGACGGCCACACCGTGGGGGTTCCGGGACATATTGCCCGAGGAGGCTCAGGCGCGCGAGGAGATCGCATATACGGTGAAGGGCTGCTTCAGGGAGCATCATTACCTTCCGGTCGAAACGCCGCTGCTCGAGGACAAGGGTTCGCTCGAGGAAGGCGGCCGCATTGCGGACACGCCGTTTAAGCTCTTTGATGACGACGGTCGCCTGCTGGTGGTCCGTCCCGACAACACATTGCCGATCGTGCGTCTGGTTTCGACCCGCATGCGCGCGGCCGACCTGCCCCTACGCCTGCGCTACGAGGCGCCGGTGGTTCGTGAGTACCAGCGCAATGCCGGCGGCTCGCGCCAGTTTACACAGCTGGGCTTTGAGCTTATCGGTGCGGGCGACACCGCGGGCGATGTCGAGATTGTCTCGCTCGTGGCCGAGGCGGTGCGCAAGCTGGCGCTGCCCGATGCGCGCATTATCGCAGGTAGCGTGCGTCCGTTTAAGGAGCTGCTCGCGGCGTGCGAGGATCGCGAGCTGGCTGCCGAGGCCCTGCGCTGCGTGCACGCCAACGACTTTGTGGGCCTCGATGCCCGCGTGGCGGCAAGCGCCGAGTCCGATGCCGTCAAGGTTGCCATTAGCGAGCTGCCGCGCTTGCACGGCGGCGCCGAGGTACTCGACCGCGTCGATGTGCTTCTGGCGGCGGCGGGCATTGTCGCGCCGCTCACGCGCGAGCTGCGCGCCCTGGTCGAGGGCCTGGCTCCCGAGGACGCCCAGGTGCTGTCGTTCGACTTCTCCATCATGAACTCGTTCGATTACTACACGGGTCTGGTCTTTAAGGCCTATGCCGGTGGCTTGCCCGATCCGGTCGGTTCGGGTGGACGCTACGACTCCATCTTTACCGGCGCATTTGGCGACGGCATCGAGGTACCGGCGGCGGGTTTCGCCTTTTCGCTCGAGCGTCTGGAGGCTGCGCACACCTCGGCCGAGGACGCTGCTTCCGATGGCGATCGCGCCGCGGGCCGTGGCGCCGAGGGTCCGCTGCGCATTGCCGTGCCCAAGGGCTCGCTCAAGGTCGACACGCTCGACGTGCTCGAGGCCGCGGGCTTGGATGTCTCGGAGCTGCGCGATCCCGGCCGTCACCTGATCGTGCGCGGCCGCGACACGCGTGCCGGCGAGGGTACGGTCGGCGATATCGAGTTTGTCATCGTGCGTCCCAGCGACGCGCCCGCTTTTGTGGGCTGTGGCGGTGCCGACTGCGGCATCTGCGGTTGGGACTCGCTTATCGAGGCAGACCTCAACCTGCTGCAGCTGGTCGATCTGGGCTACGGCCTGTGCGCGTTTATCGAGGCAGAGCCCGCGTGGCGCGCTGGTCAGGCCGAGCGCAACTATGCCCGTCGCGGGTCGCTTCGCGTGGCCACCAAGTATCCGCGCATCGCGAGCACCTGGTATGCCGAGCGCGGCGTGAACGCCGACATCGTTTCGCTGCACGGCAACATCGAGCTGGGCCCCATCGTCGGCATGACCGATCGCATCGTGGATATTACCGCCACGGGCGCCACGCTGCGCGATAACGACCTCGTTATTACTGGTCGCATCATGGACTGCACGGCCCGCTTCTTTGTCAATCCGGGCGCCGCACGTCTGGACCCGCGCGTACGCAATCTGGCAGATCGCCTGGCCGCGGCTGTTAAGGACAAGCATTTTGAGCCCGTTGCGGGCTCGGCACAATAGCGCGAGCACGCACGGGCGCCCCAACGTCCGGGCGGCGGGCCGACTGGCGCCGCCGCCCGATCTCTCGTTTTTCGAACACAACCTCGACCGATAGGGGATACCGAAATGAAGACCATCAAGCTTGCTCCCGGTGAGCGCCTCGTTACCAACCAGCTCAACCGCAAGGGCGTGCTGCCGCAAAACATCATCGACGCCGCCCGCGATATCGTGGCCAACGTGCGTGCCAACGGCGATGCCGCGGTGCGCGATTACTGTCAGCGTTTTGACGGCGTTGAACTGCAGAGCTTCCGTCTGCCGCAAGAGCAGATCGATGCCGCGCTCGAAGGCCTCGATCCCGCTTTTGTCGCGGCGCTCGAAAAGGCTGCACGCCAGATTCGCGAGTTCCACCAGCGCGAGGTCGAGCAGAGCTGGTTTACCACGCGCCCGGACGGCACGATGCTCGGCGTTAAGGTGACCCCGCTTGCTGCGGCCGGTATCTACGTGCCGGGCGGTCGCGCGCAGTACCCCTCCACCGTGCTCATGAACGCCATTCCCGCCAAGGTGGCCGGCGTCAAGCGCGTGGTCATGGTGACCCCGCCGCAAAAGAATGGCCTGATCAGCCCCTACACGCTTGCCGCTGCCAAGCTCGGCGGCGTGGACGAAATCTATATGGTGGGCGGCGCCCAGGCCGTGGCCGCGCTGGCGTACGGTACCGAGACCATTCCGCGTGTCGACAAGATTACCGGCCCGGGCAACGCCTTTGTTGCCGCTGCCAAGCAGATTGTCTCGGGCGATGTGGGAATCGACATGGTCGCCGGTCCGTCCGAGGTCTGCGTGCTGGCCGATGCCACGGCCAAGCCCATGGTGGTCGCGGCCGACCTGATGGCCCAGGCCGAGCATGATCCGCTGGCGGCCTGCTATCTGGTGACCTGCGACGAGCAGTTTGCGCGTGAGGTTGAGGCAGGTATCGACATCCTGGTGGCGCAGTCGCCGCGCGCCGAGATCACGCGCGCCTCGCTCGATAGCGAGGGCACCATCGTGGTGGCCGCCGACATGGCTGCCGCCGTCGAGGCCGTGAACACCGTGGCGCCTGAGCACCTTGAGCTGCACTGCAAGGATGCGATGGGCCTGCTCGGCGGCATTCGCAACGCCGGCGCCATCTTTGTGGGCGCTTGGAGCTCCGAGCCGCTCGGCGATTATGTTGCCGGCCCCAACCACACGCTGCCGACCGGCGGCACGGCCATGTTCTCCAATCCGCTTTCGGTCGAAGAGTTCGTTAAGCGCTCGAGTGTCATTTGCTATACGCCCGAGGGTCTGCTCTCCGACGCTCCCGCTACGCAGCGCCTGGCCGAGGCCGAGGGCCTGTGGGCACACGCGCTTTCCGCCGCTCTGCGTCGCCG
>DXZZ01000061.1:0-9364 GCA_019419425.1 Collinsella sp.
GCAAAGCCGATTGATGTCTCGCTAATGGTGCTCGCCATGCAGCGCAGGCCCAGCTGCGAAAACTTAAACGTCGCATCGAGCGCGACTGCGTTCGTATTGCCCACAGCCGCAAACTCAATAACCCCTGCATACTTAAGGGCATGTACAACAGCCGCCAGCGTATCGTGGTCGATCCCGTCGATGGTCGCATTAAGCTCGCTCACCTTTGCAGCCAGGATGTTCTTAAGGCTCTGCTCCATGTTGTCGAGCGAGACTTCGTCAGTCAGGCCCTCGTTGCGCTGACTCTCCAAGTCGCGCGCCAACGAAAACTGAAAGCTGCGGAAGCTGCCAAAGCCCAGCTTGCGGCAGAAGCGCGAAACCGTCGCCTCGGACGTGGCGGCGGCTCGTGAGAGCTGGGCGGCCGTCAGGCGCGGCGCCTCGGACTGGTGCTCCAATATATAGTCGACAATGCGCTGCTCGGACTCGCTGTATCCCTGGTGGGTACTAATGAGGGAAAGTGCGCTCTTGCTACTATCGGTCATGGATGGCTCCTGGTTGGCATGAAAAATGGACTCGTTTGTAATGTCATAGTATAGGGGGATTTTCAATTACAAGATACACCTTGCCGTTTCAAGTGTTGATGGTAAACTTTCATTTACCGTTTACGGTTATGAAAGAACCTTTCACCGGAGAATTGCGCCTTGTCTCTTCTCACGCGGACGGTAGGTTGGTATCTTTCAGTTGTGGAAAAGCGCGCAAGGACGCGCGTGTAGGGGAGCGCCTGCGGGCGCAGTACTCAAGAAGGAGGGACACATGGCTAAGTTTGACATCATCGCCGCCACCGGTTGCCCGACCGGTATCGCGCACACCTTCATGGCGAAGGAGGCGCTAGAGAAGGCAGCTGCCGAGCGCGGTCTGACCATTAAGGTCGAGACCCATGGCCAGGTCGGTGTCGAGAACGAGCTCACCAAGAGCGAGATCGCTGGCGCCAAGGCCGTTGTCGTCGCAGCCGATAAGGATGTCCAGGCTGAGCGTTTCGCCGGCAAGCCCATGGTTTCCGTTGGTGTTTCCAAGGCCCTGTCTGTTGAGGCCGCCGGTAAGCTGATTGACCGCGCGCTCGCCGCCAAGAGCGACGGCACGGTTGCAGCCGCTGCCGATGTCGAGGACGAGGTCGAGGAGAAGGAGTCTATCGGCCACGTCATCTATAAGCACCTTATGAACGGCGTCAGCCATATGCTGGTCTTCGTCGTTGCCGGTGGTGTTCTGACCGCCGTCTCGTTCCTGTGGGGCATCACGTCTTTCGATTCGACTGCGTCTGACTACAACAGCTTTGCTGCGATGCTCAAGATCATCGGCGGCATCGCCATGAACCTCATGGTTCCGGTGCTTTCCGCCTACATCGCCGAATCCATCGGCAAGCGTCCTGCGCTCGTCCCCGGTTTTGTTGCCGGTATGATCGCCATCCAGGGCCTGCCTGTTAACGCCGAGACCGGTATGATCGACGCCGGTGGCGCCGGCGTGGGTTTCGGCTTCCTGGGCGGCATCGTCGGCGGCTTCCTCGCAGGCTATGTCATCCTGCTGCTCGAGAAGGTCTTTGCCGGTCTGCCCAAGAACCTGGACGGCCTCAAGGCCATCTTCCTGTACCCGCTGTTCTCGACGGCTATCGTCGGCCTGGTCATGCTCGGTATTTCCGGCCCCATGGCTGCCATCAACACCGCCATGATGGACTTCCTCAAGGGCCTGTCCGCCTCTGGCGCCGTTGTCCTGGGTCTTGCCATCGGCTGCATGTGCGCCTTTGACATGGGTGGCCCGGTCAACAAGGCTGCTTACGTCACCGGTACCGCTATGCTCACCGAGGCACTGGCTGCTGGCGTTGGCACCGATACCTACAACTTCGGCACCAACTTCATGGCTGCCGTCTCCGCCGCTTGCATCGTTCCGCCGCTGATCACCACCTTCGCCGTCGTTGTCGGCAAGAAGTACTTCAGCCAGGAGGATCACGACGCCGGTATCGTCAACCTCATCCTTGGTTGCACCCACATCACCGAGGGCGCCATTCCGTTCATGACCAAGAACATCTGGCCCGTCATGCCCATCATGATGCTCGGTTCCTCTATCGCTTCGATCCTGACCATTATGTTCAACGTTCACGACCCGGCGCCTCACGGTGGCTTCCTGGTCCTGCCCGTTGTCGAGAACGGTCCGCTGTGGGTCCTCGCGATCCTCATCGGCGCTGTGGTCGGTGGCATCCTGTTCGTGGCCTTCAAGAAGTACGACTTCGAGAAGAACCAGAAGGCCGCTCCTGCAGCCAAGCCGGTTGAGGCTCCCAAGGCCGCTGCCGTCGAGGCCCCCAAGGCCGAGGCTGCCGACTTCGTGAAGGTCGAGAATGTCTTTGTCGCCGAGGACTTCGCTTCTCGTGACGAGGCTCTGAGCTTCGTTTCCAACCAGGCCGTCAAGGCCGGTATCGCCAGCGACGCCGACGCCGTCATGAACGCCTTCCTGGCCCGCGAGGCCGAGGGCACCACGGGCATGATGGAGGGCTTCGCCATCCCGCATGCCAAGTCCGACGCCATTACCGAGGCTGCCGTCATCGTCGTCAAGGACGAGTCCGGCGTGACCGGTTGGGACACCATGGACGGCGCTCCCGTCAACGTGGCCATCGCGCTGCTCATCCCGGGTGCCCAGGCCGGCACCACGCACCTCAAGATCCTGTCCAAGGTCGCCGAGGCGCTCATGGACGAGGACTTCCGTGCCACCGTCAAGGGTTCCACCGACGCCGCCGAGATCGCCAAGACGATCAACGCCCGCCTGGTCTAATTCCGCAGTACGCGAATAACATCGCCCCCTGTAACAAAGGCGAGGGCTCCCTACGGGTCCTCGCCTTTTTTCATACCACCCGGCACTCAGGGACGTTCCTTTCCTGCCGGCACCCCGGGACACTCCTTAGTCCCCGACAGGGCATAAATAGCCCTCATCGACTGAATCACCCACGCGAACAATAATTCAGCCAGAATTCCTTTTGCACGATATTTCTTGGACGGAAGCATGTTCCCGCAGCTCGCCTGCCGGGCGGGGCGGTTAAGTTTGTCGCGAGTTCCGCACGCAAAGGAAAGCACTTAATGTGCTTTCCGTCTTGCGCAGGACTGTAGAGCAGCAAACTTAACCGCCCCGCCCGGCAGGCGAGCGGACAGCGAACGACATCTGTCCAACAATTCGTGCGAAACACAATGAAAAACCGTTTGATGTGAGTTAATATAAACAACGTCGTGAATCTGACTCCTGCCACATGCATGACAGGGGTTAAACACAAAAAAGGAGTCAACTATGGTTTCTGAGAAGGCTACCCTCGTTAATCCTCAGGGTCTGCACATGCGTCCGGCTGGTCTGTTCGCCTCCACCATGGGCAAGTACGCCTGTGACGTGACGGTCGTCACCCCCGAGAAGGAGGTCAACGGCAAGTCCCCGATGGCCCTCATGGCTGCTGGTATCCCCTGCGGCACCGAGGTCGAGGTCAAGTGCGACGGCGCCGACGAGGCCGAGGCTCTGGCTGCTGCCATCGAGCTCATCAAGAGCGGTCTTGGCGAGTAGAACTCAAACGGGTCGCATGTTGAACAACTAAGTTCATATTTGGGGGCGCAGTGACCTGTCTTAAGGTAGCTGCGCTCTTTTGTCATGGATATGGCAAAACGCTTTATCACATGACACGGAGAGAGGAATGGGAATGTATCAGGGAGTCAACGCTTCCGAGGGCATCGGTATCGGCACCGTCATGGTCGCCGTCGATCCCGACTTGACGTTTGAGCCGCACGAGGTTGCTGATTCGGCAGCAGAGAAGGAGCGCTATCAGACCGCTCTTTCGGTCTTCTGCGAGAAGACCCAGGCTCAGGCCGACCACATGAAGGAGACGGTGGGCGAGGCCGAGGCCGAGATCATGAGCGGACACATTGTCCTGGCTCAGGATCCGGGCATGACCGACGCCATCAATGCCGCCATTGACGGCGGCACCTGCGCCGAGCAGGCGCTCATGGACACCTCGACCATGTTCGAGAACATGTTCCTGTCCATGGACGATGAGATGTTCCGTCTGCGCGCGGCCGACATCGCCGACATCCGCACCGGTATTCTGGCCGAGCTGCTGGGCAAGGAGGTCGTCGACCTTTCCGTCCTGCCCGAGAACACCGTCGTTGTCGTGCACGACCTCACGCCGTCCATGACCGCCACGATCGATAAGGCCCACGTTGCCGGTATCGTCACCGAGACTGGTGGCCGCACGTCGCACTCCGCAATCATTGCGCGCGCCCTCGAGATCCCGGCTGTCCTTTCGGTTTCCAACAGCTGCACCGCACTGCGCAACGGCATGACCGTTGTCGTCGACGGTGGCAAGGGTATCGTCGAGGCCGATCCCGATGAGGAGACGCTCGCCGCTTACACTGCCAAGGCCGAGGCTTTCGCTGCCGAGAAGGCGGCTCTCGAGGCCTTCCGCGGCAAGCCGTCCGTGACTGCCGACGGCATCAAGAAGATTATTGCCTGCAACATCGGCAACCCCGATGACGTGCCCAACGCGCTCGATCACGATGCCGAGGCTATCGGCCTGTTCCGTTCCGAGTTCCTGTTCATGGATTCTGCTGAGCTTCCTTCCGAGGAGGAGCAGTTCAACGCCTACCGTAAGGTCGCCAGCGCGCTCAAGGGCGCTCCGGTCATCATCCGCACGCTCGATGTGGGTGGCGACAAGGAGATTCCGTACCTGCACATGGTCAAGGAAGAGAACCCCTTCATGGGCTTCCGCGCCGTGCGTTACTGCCTGGCCAACCCCGACCAGTACAAGGTCCAGCTCCGCGCCCTGCTGCGCGCCAGCGCCTTCGGTGACGTCAAGATTATGATCCCGCTCGTCACCTGCGTCGAGGAAGTCTTGGCTGTCAAGGAGCTCGTCGAGCAGTGCAAGACCGAGTTGACCGAAGAGGGTCGCAAGTTCAACGAGAACATCGAGGTCGGCATCATGGTCGAGACGCCTGCAGCCTCGCTGCTCGCTGACCGCCTGGCCGAGGTCGCCGACTTCTTCTCCATCGGCACCAACGACCTGATCGGCTACACCATGTGCGCCGACCGTGGCAACGACACCATCTCCAACCTGTACCAGGTTTACTATCCCGCCGTGCTCCGCTCGCTCAAGAACATCATCGAGAGCGGCGTGAAGGCCGGCATCATGGTCGGTATGTGCGGCGAGGCCGCTGCCGATCCGTTGCTCGAGCCGCTGCTGATCAGCTGGGGCCTGGAGGAGTTCTCGATGAGCGCTCCGTCCATCCTGCGCGCCCGCAAGACCATCAGCCAGTGGACCAAGGCCGAGTGCGACGAGCTCGCCGAGAAGGCGCTCGCCTGCAACACCGCTGCCGAGGTCAAGGCACTGCTCGAGTCCGCAGCTCGCTAATTTGGTATCAGAGGTAACCGCGTGGTTGGAATGGGCCGGCCACGCGGCCCTCACATATACAGGGGGTACTGTAAATGTTCTACACGCTAACCGCTAACCCGGCTGTCGACATGACGGTTTCGAGCTCTCCGCTCGAGCCCGACGAGAACGTCCGCACCGGCTCGGCCAGCTACACGGCCAACGGCAAGGGCCTCGACGTGTCCTTCGCCTTTAAGAAGATGGGCGTCGACACCGTCGCGCTCGGTTTCTTCGCCGGCTTCACGGGCAAGTTCATCGTCGAGGAGGTCATGAACCTGGGTTGCCTCTGCCGCCCGGTCTGGACCGACGGTATCACGCGCATCAACACCTACGTCAACGATGGCCAGCACGAGTACGGCATCCTGAACCCCGGTGCTCCGATCACGCCGCAGCATCAGGAGGAGCTCTACAACATCCTGGACACCGCGGGCGACCTTGAGTGCCTGATCGTCTCCGGCTCCGTGCCTCCCAAAGCTACGCCCGACTTCCTGGCTCAGGTCATGGAGCACGCTCAGGCCCGTGGCGCCGACGTCGTCCTGGACCTGTCCTCCGACAAGCTCAAGGAGCTCGCTCACAAGAAGCCGCTGCTCATCAAGCCGAACCATCACGAGATGAAGGCTATCTTCGGCGTGCCGGTCGACACCGACGACGAGGTCCGCGTTGCCATGAAGCTGGCTCACGAGGCCGGCGTCCAGAACGTGCTGCTCACCCGTGGTAGCCGCGGTGACGCTTACTTCTCCAACGGCGAGGACATCTGGTATGCCAAGCGTGAGTTCAACATCAAGCTTGTCTCTTCCGTCTGCGCCGGCGACTGCACCCTCGCTGCGTTCCTGCACAAGTGGTACAGGGATCGCGACAACGTCGAGGAGGCCATGAAGCTCGCTATGGCCACCGGCGCCAACGTTGCTGAGTCCGTCGGCATCGGCGACTTTGGTCACGTCGACGAGTACAGCAAGCGCGTTGCCGTTCGCAAGCTCGATCGCAAGTAAGCGAAACACGACAAACTCGTGCGCATACGGCGTCCCGGTTTCGACCGGGGCGCCGTTTTTTGTCCCACTCGAACCTCGGAGCCGCGCTTCACGCGTTCCACACCGTTCACCGAGTTGTTGTAGCCTTTTGCCGAAGCGTGGAATATACTTTCATTAACACGTTGCTTCGTGAAAGGAACATTCATGATTTACACGCTTACTGCAAATCCCGCTATTGACTACAACATCTCCTGCGATGGCTTGTCCGCCAACACCGTTACCCGCACCCGTAACGCTGTCTACACCCCCAACGGCAAGGGTCTCAACGTTTCGTTTACGCTCGACCACTACGGCGTCGACACCACGATCCTGGGCTTCTTCGCCGGCTTCTCGGGTGAGTATATCGTTAAGGGCGCCGAGGCCCTGGGCGTGCCCGTCAAGCCCGTGTGGACTGACGGCATCACGCGTGTTAACGTGTTCCTCAACGCCGGTCCCGACACCGAGTACAACATGGTCAACGCCGGTGCCGCCATCAACGAAGCCAACGAGCAGGAGATGTTTGAGCTTATCGATTCGCTCGATGACATGACCTGCCTGGTTATCAGCGGCTCGCTGCCCCCCAACACCTCCGAGAGCTTCCTGGCAGAGGTCCTGCGTCGCGTGAAGGCGAAGGGCGCCGAGTTCGTGCTCGATATCTCGAGCCATCAGCTGGCCGACCTCATTGCTATGGAGCCGTTGCTCATTAAGCCTAACGACGACGAGCTGCTCGACATCTTTGGCATTAAGGTGAGCGGTGGCGACGACGAGTCCGTCAAGGGCGCCATGGCCGAGCTGCACGCCAAGGGCGCTAAGAATGTACTGCTGACGCTCGGCGGCGACGGCGCGTACTTCTCCAACGGCGAGCACATCTGGTTTGCCAACCGCACCTTCGACGTCAAGCTGCTGTCGACCGTCTGCGCGGGCGACTCCTCGCTGGCCGCCTTCCTGTCCGTGTGGCACGACGCCCCCGAGCGCGTCGAGGATGCCCTGCGCCTCTCGATGGCCACCGGCGCCAACGTGGTCGAGTGCCCGGGTCTGGGCGATTTTGCCAAGGTCGATGAGTATCAGAAGGGTATTGCAATCCGTCAGGTTTGCTAGTTCCGGCACCTTGCCTGAATAGTTCAATTATTTCGCATCCGTCTTAGACCAGGACGGATGCGTTTTTGTTTATCGGACTTGCGTGTGCAGTGGAGGCTGTTTCTTGCTAGACTTCTTGCAGACGCAATCGATAGCCAATTTGATAGTCGCAGGAGGCCATAGGCATGTGCAATGTTTCGCTCAACGGTACGCAGCCGACCGATGCCTCTATCCGTGTCCTGCGTGCGCTTGAGGCAGCAGGTCTTGAGGCTTGGTACGTGGGCGGTTGGGTACGTGATGCCCTGATGGGACGCCCCAGCCACGATGTTGACATGTGCTGCAGCGGCCTGTGGCAGGAGTCCAAAGAGGCGCTCGAAGCGGCTGATATTGCCGTGGTTGAGTCGGGCATAAAATTTGGCGGCATCACGGCTATTTGCGATGATGAGCGCATTGAGGTCACCACCTACCGCCTAGACGGCTTTTACACCGACGGCCGCCATCCCCAGAGTGTGGAGCGTGCGGCGTCGCTTGAGGACGATCTGGCGCGTCGTGACTTTACCGTTAACGCTATGGCCTGGCATCCCGAGCGTGGTCTTGTCGACCGCTACGATGGTCAGGGCGACCTAGACCGCAAGCTCATCCGCGCCGTTGGAGATCCCAAGCGTCGTTTTAACGAGGACGCGCTTCGCATGCTGCGCGCGGTGCGTTTTGCCTGCCGTCTGGATTTTATGATCGAGCCTAAGACTAAACAGGCGCTTGCCGAGTGCGCGCCGCTGCTCGATGCTGTGGCGCGCGAGCGCGTGGGCATTGAGCTCGAGGGTATCCTTTCGACCGGCCACGGGGGAGACGCCATGCTGCGCTACCCCGAGCTCATCTGCGCCGCCGTGCCCGAGTTGGCAGCGGGTCGCGGGTTTGATCAGCGCAGCGTCTATCATGCGTTTAACGTTTACGAGCATATCGCCCGTGTGCTGACGGTGGCGGGGGAGTTGGCGCTGTGCGACGGCTTTACACCCTCAATGAGCCTAATGTGGGCGGCGTTTTTGCACGACGTTTCCAAGCCCGATTGCTTTACGGTCGACCATGCGGGCAGCGGCCACTTTTACGGTCACCCCGAGCTCGGGGCCAAGAAGGCGCGCGCCATCATGGATCGCTTGGCGCTTTCGCACGACTTGGTCCGCGACGTGTGCCTGCTCATTAAGTACCACGACAAGCCGCTGCGCCCCGAGCGCTCCTGCTTGCTCAATATGATGCGCTTGCTTTCGGGCGAGGACGTCGATACGCCGCGCCTGATGGACGAGCTTATGGACCTTAAGCGTGCCGACACGCTGGGCAAGGCGCCGTCGTGCTTCTATTACGTCGAGACGATCGAAGAGATGCGCTCACTCGCCCATGATTTGTTGGAGGCGGGGGAGCCCTATTCGCTCAAGATGCTTGCTATCAACGGCGGCGACTTGATTCGTGCCGGTGTGAAGCCGGGGCCCGAGCTAGGCCAGCTACTCAACGCCGCCCTCGAAGCCGTTATCGAGGACAACATCCCCAACGATCGCGAAACCCTTTTGGTTCATCTCAACTTGAATTAGCTAATTAGTTGACCTGCGCGTTCCATAACCTGTCGACAATTTTTCGGCAATTTGGAATTTCTTCTTGCGCTGATGTTTTTTGTCCCGTAATATATTTCTTCGCAGCACGGCAGTGCAGATGTCATGTGGCCCGTTCGTCTAGCGGTTTAGGACGCCGCCCTCTCAAGGCGGAGATCACCAGTTCGAATCTGGTACGGGCTACCACTTCTTTTCTGCCGAGGCCTATGGCCCGTTCGTCTAGCGGTTTAGGACGCCGCCCTCTCAAGGCGGAGATCACC
>DXZZ01000062.1:0-8994 GCA_019419425.1 Collinsella sp.
CTTCGTTGTGGCTGATGATCTCTTTTGCGGCAGCTTCGCCGTCGACGATGGGCTCATCGGGCTCGGGCTGATACGTCCAGCTAAAGTCATCGCCTGTCACGGTGAGCTTATAGTGCTTCCATGCCGAGTTGACCTTGGTGGCGGCAGACGAAGCGTTGGAGAACGAGACGTCGACGCCGGCGATGGTGGTATTGGGGTAGGCTAGCTGGGAAAACGCTACGACGCCTACGATATAGACAATGACGATTAGACCCAGGACGACAAAGAGCGTCGTCTTTTTGCCCGACTTATTGTTCTCGGCGGGTTTGCGTGCGGGGCCGCGATCGACCCGAGCGTGCGTTGGGGGCTGCTTGGGCGCATTGCCGTTTGCCTGGCGCTGCTGACGTGGCTGACGCTGCTGGTTCGGGCGTTGGGAAGCGTTTGCCGCACCACGTTGCTGACCGTGACTCGGCGCGATAGGACGCGGCGACTGAACGCCACCGGTGTGCCTACTCGGCTGCTGCGGATCGGGAATCAGTTGAGTTCGATCGTTTTGCGACATCGTATGCATATCCTTCGAATTTTGCCTTGCGGCTCATCGTGTTTTTACTGGGCTTGCATTATAGCGATTACCTAGTTGTTTGTGGTACGGAAACGGTGGCATTCAAAAGAGGTGGGACATTTGTCCCACTATCGAGTCGTTCTTGGTCACTATCCGCACACACCGCATTTTGCGCAGGCCGAAAGTGCGGCCGGAGCCTGCGCGATGCCGCCCTTTGCCGTCTCGCGCAGCGTGGCCGGCAACGCGTGGCCCACTGAGAGCATGACATGTGCCATCTGGTCAAACGGCACCAGGCTCTTAATGCCGGCGAGGGCGAGTTGTGCCGAGCTAAAGGCCGCTGCCACGCCGATGGCATTGCGGTTTTGGCAGGGCACCTCGACCAGACCTCCGACGGGGTCACAAACGAGGCCCAGCAAGTTACTCAACGCGATGGAGCTGGCGTCGAGCGCCTGCTCGGGCGTGCCGCCGAGCATCTGCACCAGCGCGGCGGCTGCCATGGCGGCGGCGCTTCCCACCTCGGCCTGGCATCCGCCCTCGGCGCCGGCGACGCAGGCGCTCGTGGTGAGGTTGAGTCCGATGGCGGCAGCACAGTAGAGGGCGTCCATGACCTGCTCGTCGTCGAGCTGCAGGTGCTCGGCGAGCGCCAGCACGCAGCCGGGCACGACGCCCGCGGAGCCTGCCGTAGGGGCGGCAACGATCACGCCCATGGTGGCGGAGCGCTCGAGCACGGCCATCGCGCGGGCCACGGCATCGGTCTGAACGGTGCCCATCAGGTTTGTGCTCAAATCGTTACGACCGGTGGCATCGACGAGTTTGGCCTCGCCGCCAATGAGCCCGCCGAGCGAGCGCTGTGGATTGGCGATGGGGGCCGTGGTCTCCTCGCGCATGACGTCGAGCACGCGGCGCATAGCGGCGACGGCGTGTTCCTCGCCGGTGAGGCGCGCCTCGCGCACGGCCATGACGGCGCCGATGCTGAGTCCCAGTTCCTCGCACGCATCGAGCAGCTGCTCGCCGTCGTCGAAGATCTCTTTGGCCGAGACGCCGGGGGAGAGCGACGAGGCAGAACCGGGGAGCTCGATAAAGGTCGCGTAATCGACATTGTCGAGCTTGCGCAGCATAGGGACGACGGTGTCGTCGGGGGCGCCATCGGTCTCAAAGACGGAGTATGCCTGGCCGCCCACTTCGGTGCGGTAGGTGCGGCAGAAAGCGATGTTCACATGGGCGTAGGCGAGCAGGTTGGTGAGCGCTGCGAGCACGCCGGGGACGTCCTGGTGTGCCACAAACAGCGTGGAATACATGCCCGAGATATCGACGCCGACGCCGTTAATGCGGCTTATGCGCATCTTGCCGCCGCCCAGGCTCTCGCCGCGGACCTGCGCTGTTGCGCCCGTGTCGTCGACCATGTCGATGTCGACGGTGTTGGGGTGGATGGAGGCGTCGTCGCCCTTGATGTCAAAGTGATATTCGAGGCCCTGCTCGCGTGCGAGGTCGAAGGCCTGCTTGATGTTCTCGTCATCGGTGTCGAGGCCCAGAATGCCCGCGACGAGAGCGCGGTCGGTGCCGTGGCCGCGGTAGGTGTGGGCGAAGGAGTTCCACAGGCCAAAGGTGACTTTGGTGATGCGGCCTTCCAGCAGGCTGGCGGCAACTTGGGCGCAGCGCAGGGCGCCGGCGGTGTGCGATGAACTGGGGCCGACCATGACGGGGCCCAAGATCTCGAATGCCGAGGTCGTAGCTAGTGTTTGCGGCTTGCCTGCCATGGGTGCTCCTGTTCTATCCCGTCGTCCCGAGGGACGGGGCATAAGGTCGCCTGCTCGGGCAGTCCTGACTCGCACGGAGAGCACATTAAGTGCTCTCCGGCTCGTGCGGAACTCACGATCGACCTTATGCCCCGCCCCTCGGGACTAAGGATACATGGTTGGAGTTGCTAGATGGCAAAATTCATTAGCTAGGGACGTGTCTTACCTTGCTTATCAAGACATCTTCACCACCGTTTATATAAAAAAGAAGTACCGGTTGGGGCCGGTACTTCTTTTGGTGCATCGATATGTGGCTGCAGCTTTTGCCGTTGGCTTACAGGCCGCAGGCTGCTTTGAGTTCTTCGACTCGGTCGGTTTTTTCCCAGGTGAAGTCGGCGTCTTCTCGACCAAAGTGACCGTAGGCTGCTGTCTTCTCGTAAATCGGGCGACGCAGGTCCAGGTCGCGGATGATTGCGCCCGGGCGCAGGTCGAAGGTTTTCTCTACGGCTTCAACGATCTTGTCCTCGGCGACATGCGCGGTACCGAAGGTGTCGACCATAATCGACAGGGGCTTGGAAACGCCGATGGCGTAGGCAAGCTCGACCTCGCAGCGGTCGGCCAGGCCGGCGGCGACCACGTTCTTGGCGACCCAGCGCGCGGCATACGCGGCGGAGCGGTCAACCTTGGTGCAGTCCTTGCCGCTAAAGGCACCACCGCCGTGACGGCCGTAGCCGCCATAGGTGTCGACGATGATCTTGCGGCCGGTGAGGCCCGTGTCGCCCATGGGGCCGCCCACGACAAAGCGACCGGTGGGGTTCACGTAGATGTCCGCGTTTTCCCACGGCATGTTCTCGGCGGCCATGACCGGGGTGATAACGTGCTCGATGAGGTCGGCCTTGATCTTGCCCATGTCCTCGATCTCGGCGGCGTGCTGCGTGGAGATGACGATCGTCGTGACCTCGACGGGCTTGCCTTCCTCGTAGCGCACGGTGACCTGGGTCTTGCCGTCGGGGCGCAGATAGGGCAGGGTACCGTCGTGACGCACGGCGGCCAGGCGCTCGGCCAGGCGGCTTGCCAGGTAGTGCGGCATGGGCATGAGGGTCTTGGTCTCGTTGGAGGCATAACCGAACATCATGCCCTGGTCGCCGGCGCCGATCAGGTCGATCGGGTCGGTGGTAGCGCCGGTCTGGGTCTCGAAGGACTCGTCAACGCCTTGGGCGATATCGGGCGACTGCTCGTGGATGAGGCTCATAACGCCGCAGGTGTCGCAGTCAAAACCGAACTTGGCACGGTTGTAGCCAATGCGGCGGATAACGCCGCGGGCGATTTCCTGTACGTCGACGTAGGCCTGGGTGCGAATCTCGCCGGCGACGATGACAGTGCCGGTGGTCACGAGGGTCTCGCAGGCGCAGCGGACGTTCTCCACGTTGGCAGGCACGCCGTTGGGGGCGATGTAGCCCTGCTCCTGGAGCTCTATTTCTTTGGCGAGGATTGCGTCGAGGACGGCGTCGCTGATCTGGTCAGCGATCTTATCGGGATGACCTTCGGTAACCGACTCCGACGTAAAAACAAAGGACCCGTGTTGGGGTGGAATGGAACGAAGTTCTTCTGACATGATTGTCCTTTCAAAAACGTGTCCCGGCGACCGTTACCATTCCGCCGGGCTCTCTATGCAAGGGCACATCATAGCGCGTAAATCAAACATTCACACCCTTTCCGCACCTACTCATTGGGGACAGACTTAAATGATCAGCCTTACCGAAGAGTTTCCTCAACGACCAGTCGTTTAAGAACGTTCCCAACGACTGGTCATTTAAGTCTGTCCCCAATGAGTAGGTCGGTGCCCTTTGTGCGGAGGTGGGCAGTATTGCTTTATACTGGTGCGGTTAGACATCCATCCTGCAATCGAGGAGATTTCCATGGCATCAGACGTTCGCGTCCGCTTTGCACCCTCACCCACGGGCAAGCTGCACATCGGCGGCGCCCGCACCGCTATCTATAACTGGGCTTTCGCCCGTGCAAACGGCGGCACGTTCATCCTGCGCATCGACGACACCGACCCCACCCGCTCCACCGACGAGAATACGCAGATCATCCTGCGCGCCATGCGTTGGCTGGGCCTGGACTGGGACGAGGGTCCCGAGGTGGGCGGCGACTTTGGCCCCTACGCCCAGACCGAGCGCCTGGACCTGTACAAGCAGGCCGCCCAGAAGCTTTGGGACGAGGGCAAGGCCTATCCCTGCTTCTGCACCAAGGAGCAGCTCGACGCCGACCGCAAGGCCGCGCAGGAGCGCAAGGACCCCTTCCAGGGCTATCAGCGCCGTTGCCGCGATCTTGATCCCGAGGAGGCCCGCCGCCGCATCGAGGCCGGCGAGTCCTACGTTCTGCGCATCAAGGTGCCCGAGGACCGCGGCGACGTCCGTATCCACGACGCCGTCCACGGCGAGGTGACCTTCGACGCCAAGGAGCTCGACGACTTCGTCATCTTCCGCTCCGACGGCACGCCCACGTACAACTTCGCGACCGTCGTCGACGACGCCATGATGAAGATCACCCATGTCATCCGCGGCGATGACCACCTGTCCAACACCCCGCGCCAGGTCATGGTCTACGAGGCCCTCGGCGCGCCCGTGCCTACGTTCGCCCACATCTCCATGATCCTGGGCGCCGACGGCAAGAAGCTCTCCAAGCGCCACGGCGCCACCTCGGTGGAGGAGTACCGCGACGCCGGCTACCTGTCCGATGCCTTCGTCAACTATCTGGCGCTGCTCGGCTGGTCGCTCGACGGCGAGACCACGATCATCCCGCGCGATGTCCTGACCAGCAAGTTCTCGCTCGACCGCATCTCCAAGAATCCGGCGACCTTCGACCCCAAGAAGCTCGACTGGGTCAATGCCGAGTACATCAACGGCATGTCCGATGCTCAGTTTGCCGATGAGATCATGGTCCCCGAGCTGCACGAGGCGGGTCTCATCGAGGGTAATGTCGAGTACGGCGAGGATTGGATCGACGCGCTTGCCGCCATTGTCAAGCCGCGCACCAAGATGCCGGCCGACGCCGTGACCGTCGCCGCCCCCATCTTCGCTACGGCCGAGACGCTCGAGTATGACGAGAAGTCCGTCAACAAGGGCCTTGCCAAGGAAGGCATGGGTGCCATTCTGGATGCCGCCAAGGCCGCGCTCGAGGGCGTGGACGAGTGGACGGCTGCCAACATCGACGCCGCGCTTGAGCCGCTGCCCGAGCAGATGGACCTCAAGAAGCGCGTGGTCTTCCAGGCTGTGCGCGTCGCCGTCTGCGGCAACATGGTGAGCCCTCCGCTGGGCGAGACCATGGCACTTGTCGGCCGCGACGACTGCCTGGCGCGCATCGATCGCGCCCGTACGATGGCGCTGTAATCGCTGCGCAAACGTATGTATCCGAGCCCCGTTCACTCAGAGCGGGGCTCTTGTTTCTGTAGACGTATGGGATAGGAGGTGCTGGGACCATGGCCGAGCAACTGTCGCTGTTTGGTTCACCGGAACCGGAGGAGGTTCCGGCGGCACCGGCATCCGTTGCTGCCCCGGCCAAGCCCGAGCCTGCACCTGAGCCCATTGCCGCCTACACGAGCGTGGTCCTGGACATTCCCACCCGTGCGCTGTCCGAACCGTTTGCTTACGGTATTCCGCAGTCCCTTGCCAACGAGGCCCAGGTCGGGTCGACGGTCCTGGTCCACTTTGGCAACCGTGCTGCCGCAGGCTACATCGTCGACATTGCGCCCGAGCTGGACGACCTGCAGGGCAACAACGCCCTCGACACCGCGCGCATTAAAGCCATCGAGGCTATCCTCAGTAAACCGCTCTTTACCGCCGAGGCTGCCCGCATCGCGCGTTGGATGAGCCACGAGTACGTCGCGACGCTTTCCGAGTGCCTGCGCCTGTTTTTGCCTCCGGGCGGCAGCCCGCGTGTGGTCAAGGGTGACGACGGCGTGTGGACGGTTGAACGTCCCGCCGTCAAGCCTATCCAAAACCGCTGGGTCATGCTTACGCCCGAGGGCTTCGACTATACGCCGCCCAAGACCGCAGTCCGCCAGCGTCAGCTTATCGAGGCGCTCCAGTGCGGCCCGGTCACGACCCGCGACCTCAACCTTCTCTATAACAGCATGTCGGCGACCATCAAGGCGCTCGAAAAGCGCGGCGTCGTGGTGGTGGAGGAGCGCCGTGCGTGGCGTGGCTGCAGCGAGCAGACCACGCTGTCTTCGGCAAGCGGCAAGGCGCCGGTCTCCCTTACCAACGGCCAGCAGCAGGCACTCGCGCAGATTGAGCGCGCCAGTCTAGACGCTCATGGCGACGTGGTGCTGGTCGACGGCGTCACCGGCTCCGGCAAAACCGAGGTTTACCTCTCCGCCATCGAGCGCGTGCTCGCAGCCGGCCGTTCGGCTTGCGTGCTGGTGCCCGAGATCTCGCTGACGGCTCAGACCGTCGGCCGCTTCCGCTCGCGCTTTGGCGAGACGGTCGCCGTGTTCCATTCGCGCCTTTCGGCCGGCGAGCGTCTGGACCAGTGGGATATGGTCGCCAGCGGTGCGGCCCGCGTGGTGGTTGGCGCCCGCTCGGCTCTCTTTTGCCCGATCAGCGACTTGGGCCTCATCATCATTGACGAGGAGCACGAGACCAGTTACAAGCAAGGCTCCAGTCCGCGCTATCACGCGCGCGAGGTGGCGGCCGAGATGGCGCGTCGCTATCGCTGCCCACTCGTGCTGGGCTCGGCGACGCCTTCTGCCGAGGTCCTCGATCGTTGCCGCCGCGGCACGTACAACGGTGCCACCTGGACGCGCGTCGAGATGCCCGAGCGTCCGGGGCACGCCGTACTGCCCACGGTTCGCATTGCCGACCTACGCCGCGAGTTCGCACTCGGCAGTCGCTCCATGTTCTCTAAACCGCTGATGGAAGGCCTTGAGCGTGTGGTCGAGCGCCGCGAGAAGGCCGTGCTGCTGCATAACCGTCGTGGCTTTGCGCCGTTTTTGATGTGCCGCGAGTGCGGCTGCGTGCCCACCTGCAACCACTGCTCCACCGCGCTCACGTACCACGAGCGCACGCACACGCTGCAGTGCCACACCTGCGGATCGTCCTGGCGCGTGCAGCCCTATCCCGCGCCCACGAGTCGTTGCCCCAAATGCGGAAGCCGTTACCTTGCAAAAATGGGCCTGGGCACGCAGCAGATCGAGGACGCACTGCACCAGATGCTTCCCGAGGACGTCGCCATTATTCGCATGGATGCCGATTCCACGCGCGGGAAGGACGCGCACAAAAAACTGCTCGAGCAGTTCGATGCCGCCGATTGCGCGGTGCTGCTGGGCACCCAGATGATCGCAAAGGGCCTCGACTTTCCCGAGGTCACGCTCGTGGGCGTGGTCAATGCCGATTTCGCCCTCAAGCTGCCCGATTTTCGAGCAGGGGAGCGCGCCTACGATTTGCTGGAGCAAGTCGCCGGCCGTGCCGGTCGCGGTGATCGCCCCGGCGAGGTGATCATCCAGACCTACCTGCCTGAGGATCCGGTCATTCGCGCCGTCGCCGAGCACGACCGCTCGATCTTTACCGACTACGACCTGGACCAGCGTCGCGACGCGCTGTATCCGCCGTTTGTTCGACTAGTCAACATTTTGGTGTGGTCGGCGAATGCAGATGACGCACGGGATTATATTGGGCGCATCGCGAAGTTCCTCAAGCGCCGCTGGCATGCCGCCGCGCCCGACTTTTTGCGGGCGGGGAGCGCCGTGCCCCAGGTGCTGGGCCCGGCTTCGTGTGTAATCGAGAGAGCCAAGGACCGTTACCGCTTCCACCTGCTTGCGAAGTCGCCTGTGGGGTACCATGTCTCTGATGATATCGACGCCTGCCTCAAAGAGGTGGGCTCTGTGCGCGGCGTGAGCGTGAGCGTTGACGTCGACGCCTATGATTTGATGTAACAACCCGAAAGGATGGCCATGGAAGCCAATGGAATCGTACTGTCGCCCGACCCTCGTCTGCGCCAGGAGTGCGCTGTTATCGAGGAGATCACCCCGGCGATCGAGGTGCTTGCCGAGAAGATGAAGAAGATGATGTTCGAGAACAGCGGTTGCGGCCTAGCTGCTCCGCAGATCGGCGAGCTCATTCAGCTCGTCACCATCGACTGCGACTACACCGACAAGTACGACTACGATCCGTACGTGCTCATTAATCCCGTGATTGTGGAGCAGAGCGACCATCTGGTGCCGTCTAGCGAGGGCTGCCTGTCTATCCCCGGCATTAGCTGCGAGATCGAGCGTCCCGACCACGTCGTGGTCGAGGCGTACGACTTGGACGCCAACCTGATTCGCTACGAGGCCTCGGGCGACCTGTTCTGCGTGTGTCTGCAGCACGAGATTGATCACCTGCACGGCAACACCATGTTCGAGCGACTGAAGCCCATGCAGAGGCTCAAGGCCGTCAAGGAGTACCAGGACGCCCTGGCCCGCGGCGCTCGACCGGGCGAGACGGAGTAGGTTTGTCCGTCCCCGGGGCGCCCGCCTATATCATCCCGTGCTCAAACATTCTCGCTGCGCTGCGAAACTGCGCGCGGGACGATATAGGCGGGCGCCCCGGGGACTAAGTTGACGCTGCTTGACTCGCCCGGGTGCCGTCGGGCCAGGGAAGGGCGTCTTCGCTGATAATTGCTTTGCTGAAAGAGCTGCTTTTATTGCGGCTCTTTCTTTGGTTTTGGGTATAT
>DXZZ01000063.1:0-8808 GCA_019419425.1 Collinsella sp.
CTCCCCTTTTGCTGAGAGGCATCCGAGCCGCTAAAGAACGGCAGGCCCGCACCGGGACGACCAGCACCGGCACCGGCGAGCGGACGCTTCTTATCCTGGTCCTTGGCAGTGAGTTTCTCGATAGCCTTTTTGATGGAGGCAGACGACACACCCAGACGCATGAGGATGTCCATGGCCATGCCGTTGCCCTCTTCGACGATGCCGATCAGCAAGTGCTCGGTCGACACGTAGGTCTGGTTGTTCTCACGCGCCACGCGGAATGAACGCTCCATCACACTAATGACGAGCGGCGTAAAGGCGAGCTTGGCCGCCTCGGTCTCCTCACTGGGCTCGGGAACCGTGGTCTGGACCTCCTTGAGGGTGTCTATGATGTCGTCGTAGGAGATATCAAGCGAGCGCAGCGCCTCGGCAGCGATGCCCTCGTCCTCCTTGGCGAGTGCGAGCAGCAGGTGCTCGGTGCCCACCTTATTTGAGTGCAGATCGAGCGCCTCCTGTTTGGCCATCGACATGACCTTGCGCGCTCGATCGGTAAATCTATCTAACATGCTCGTTTCCTTACATGAGTTCATCGAAATCAAAACGCCCGCCCGTCGGCGGCGCTTTTGTCTCTTTACCCACAGGTTGTCTATGTTAACAGCTGGAGGAATATCTATAAACCCGGCTCACATGAATGCAGGTTATGACCGCATCGCGGGACTCACCGCGCGATGCGCGACAGGCGCCCCGCAAGAGAAACCCTAGGCGTCTTTCACCACGTCGGGACTCGTCGCACGCGATGCGCGATAGGCATCGGCCTCCTTGGAGACGCGTTCGAGCAGCTCGGATGTATCGACGCCCTCGACTTGCGCGACCGTTTCCACCGTCTGCATGGCGACCGCCCTCAGGTACGCGCACGCGCTGTCCCCCGGCTGCTCGAGGTCTATCTCCTCGCCGCCCTCCCGGGCAAAGCCGACCGCCATCACAAAGCCCATGATGCCCGAGACCAGAAAGCCCACCGCAAAGCTCGAATCTGCCTTGAGCTCTTCTCCGTCGGGGTGGACGATCTCTCTCACGCGGTCGATGATGATCGTATGGATGCCCTGCACGACCTGCTCGGCGGCACCCGCCCTCATGGTGATGACGATGCGCCGCAGCAGGCAGCGGACGTCGCGCCGGTCGAACGCCGAAAGGTCGCCCTCGCTCGAAAAATGCCAGAGGGCATCGGTGATGAGCTCGTTATCCTGCAGCAGCTGGGCTATGGCAATGGCGACGAGTTCATCGAAATCGTGAAAATAGTAGTAAAACGTTCCGCGATTGCACTGGGCGGCGCGGGTCACCTCGCCAACCGACAGCTCGAAGATGCTGTTGTTCTCGATGAGCTCCCAAAACGCCTCGATGATACGGGTGCGTGCATCGGGCGCATCGGCGTCCTTACGCGGTCTCGCCATGCACCTCACCGCACCCCTGCGCCTTGGCGTTCATGATGAGCATCTGAAGACGGTTCTCCACGTTGGCGAAGCTCACGTCGGGATCGTAGTCGAGCGGCAGGAACTGCGCCGTGGGATACTGCTCCTTGAGCGCATGGATGAGCCCGCGCCCCACGACATGGTTGGGCAGACACCCGAACGGCTGCAGGATCACGAAGTTGCGGCAGCCGCGCTTGGCGTGCTCGAGGATCTCCGCCGGAATCAGCACGCCCTCGCCCGCATCGAACGTATGGTGCAGGATCTTATCGCTCGCGCGCACGAGCTCGGGCATGCGCGTCGGCGGCTCGTAGAGCGGGCTCGCCGCGCCCAGGCGGTCGCAACGGTCGTGCGCGAGCTCGAACAGGTTGTCCGCCGTGGCGTACCAGGCCTTTTCGGGCAGCGACAGGTCGACGTGGAACTCGCGCGACTGCGCATGCTTGTAGAAATAGGTCTTGCGGATCACGTCGGTCATGCGCGCCTCGATGACCTCGAGCCCGTTGTCCTCGAGGTAGCGCTCAATCTCGTGGTTGGCGCCGAGATGGAAATTGAGCAGGTACTCGCCCACGATGAGAACGGTCGGATGCGGGTTCGAGCGGTCGTACGGAACGGCGTCCATGATCGCAAGCGCGCGTTTGAAGCCCGTCGCCTGGCCTCTCAGCCCGGAGCGCTCCATGCCCTCGATAACCTCATCGAGCGCGCGGTCGAACGCAGCGTCCGCCGCGCCCTTCTCGAGCTCGTAGGGACGGATGCGCCTAAGCATGGCCTCGAGGGCATCGATCATGGGAAGACCGTAGGCGATCTGGATGCTCGGGCCAAGGCCGAGCTTGAAGCCCGGATGCGCATTGTGGGCATCGACGTCGTCGTTGGTGAGCACCGGGACATAGTCGTATCCCGCGTCGTCGAGCGCGCGGCGCAGCAGGGGCATGTAGTGCGTCAGGCGGCAGTCGCCGATATACTTGCCAGTCACCACGGCGACGTCGTGCGGGTCGTACTTACCGCTCTCGAGTGCCGCGAGCGCCTCGCCGATCACGATTTGCGCGGGGAAGCAGATGTCGTTGTGCACATAGCGTTTGCCCAGGCGGATGGCATCCTCGCGCCCGATATCAAGGGCCTCGGCGCGCACGCCCTGATTGCGCATCGCCGCGGTCATGAGCCTGCAGAACGCATGGGAGGTGTTGGGGACCAGCGCGATCTTGTCGTGCCGGTCGCGCTTGGTGTACTTGACCTTATACGGGTCGTCGAGCGGATGGACCGCGTGCACCCGGGCGCCCTCGGCACGCTCCTCCGCGCGACGACGGTTGACCGACTCGATAAACGAACGCACGCGAATGCCCATGGGACCGGCGACGTCGCTCTCATCGAGCTTGATCATCATCGGAACCTTGGAGCCCATCTCGCCCATCATGCGCGCGATCTCGTCGGTGAGATACGCATCGTGGCCGCAGCCGAAGCTGCCCATCTGCACGAGCTCGAGCTCGGGCGTCGATGCGACGATGACCGCGCACGACAGCATGCGCGCATGGTAGTTGTTCACGATGTCGATGCGGCTGTTGGAAAGATCGACGTTGCAGACCCCCGGCACCGCATCGGGCGTCAGCACGGGGATGCCGCGCTCAGAGAAGAGCTTGGGCAGCCCGTGGTTGACCAGCGGGTCGTTGTGGTACGGGCGCGAAGCGATCACCACCGCGTAGCCGCCGTCCTCGTGCACGTTCTCGAGCACCTGCCTGCCGCGCAGCTGCAGCTGGTTCTCAAACGTCTCCTGCGCGCGGTCCGCCTGCTCGGTCGCCTTGGCAACCAGGTCGGCATCGATATCGAAGGTCTCCTTGCACCACGCCTTGAGCTGGCGGTTTCGGTCGCCCTCGTCGTACCAGTGGAACAGCGGCGTATCGAACGGAACGCCGAAACGCTCCTCCGGGTTATCGGAATTGCGCATCACGTAGGGGTATCCCTTTACGACGGCGCACATCCACTCGCTGGTAGAGGCGGTGTTTTCGGTGGGCACCGTCGTGATGACGGGCATGAAGATGCGGTCGACGCCGGCGTCGACGAGATTGCGGATGTGCCCGTGGACGAGCTTGGCCGGGAAGCACACGGTGTCGGATGTGACGTGCGCCAGACCGCGCTCGTACATCGCCTTGGTGCTGCGTCCCGAGACGCGCACCTTAAAGCCGAGCGTGCTGAAGAACGTCGACCAGAACGGCATGGTGTCCCAGAACTCGAGCACACGGGGAATGCCGATCGTGACATCGCGCCCCCCGCTGACGGGAACCGTGGGGTACGACTCGAACAGCAGCTTCTCGCGGTCGACAAAGAGATTGGGGGCAGCCGCGGTCCGGTCGCGCCCCGTGCCGGGTGCCTGTGCCTCGCAAGCACCCTGCGGACGCAGCTCCTCCGCCGCGGGAACCTCGCGCACGAGCTCATCCCATGAGATGGCGCCGCCGCGCGGGCAGCGATTGCCCGTGACGTAAAGCGAGCCGTCGCCAAATGCCACGACCGCGCGCTGGCAGCGGTTGTTGCACCGACGGCAGGTAACGCCGCCGAACTCGCGATGCTCGAAGCGCTCCACGGCATCGAGCCCGATAAACGACGTGCCGGCGTCGCCCTTGCGGCATTCCTCGCGCGCGAGCAGGGCGATACCGATAGCGCCCATCAGCCCCGGGTGGGGCGCACGCGTGACGGGTTTGCCCAGATACTGCTCGAATGCGCGCAGCACCGCGTCGTTTCGGAACGTGCCGCCCTGGACGACGACTTTGTCGCCCAGACGGTTGAGATTTGAAACGCGAATGACCTTGGTGAACACGTTCTCGATAATCGAACGGCAGAGACCGGCCATGATGTCGCCCGGACCCTTACCGCGCCGCTGCTCGGAAACGACGCTGCTGTTCATGAACACCGTGCAGCGGCTGCCGAGAACGGCGGGGGCTTTGGACGAAAATGCCTCGGTCGCGATATCCTCAACGGCTATTCCGAGGTTTTTGGCAAAACCCTCGAGGAACGAGCCGCAGCCCGCAGAGCACGCCTCGTTGACGACGATATCGGTCAGCACGCCGTGGTTGAGCCAGATGGCCTTCATATCCTGTCCGCCGATGTCGAGCACGAAGGTCGCATCGGGAACGCATGCGCACGCGGCGCGGGCGTGCGCGACCGTCTCGACCGTATGGTAGTCGGCGTGGAACGCGCGCGCGAAAAGCTCCTCGCCGTATCCCGTGGTGCCCACGGCATCGATCGCAAGCGTGACTCCCGCTGTCTCCCAGCGGTTCTTCAAGCTGACAAGACCCTGTTGGGCGACGTCGAGCGATCTGCCGTTATTAGACGCGTAGAACGAATCGACAAGCTCACCCGCCTCATCGACCAGGGCGAACTTGGTCGTCGTGCTCCCCGAATCGATACCGAGCGCCACACGCACCGTCTCTCCGGGCGCATACGCATCCGGACCCTTTGCCGGCGTCTCTTTGCCATGGCGTGCCGTAAAATCCGCCTGCTCGGCAGGTGTGGCAAAAAAGGGCTGGGCAAGACGTCCCTCCCCGCTTGCGGGCGCGACCGTCTCGAGCTTATCCAGCCGGACAAAAGCGTCGGGAAGGTCGATCGGTTGGGACGATGCGAACATGTCGGTCAGCGACAGGGCGGCACCGCGCGCGACCATGATCTGCGGATCGCGCGGGACGATAACCTGATCGTCCGATAGATTCAGTTGCTCCCGGAACACGCGGACCAGTGTGGGGTTGTAGGCGAGCGTACCGCCCTCGAAGATTACCGGCGGCTCGATGTCGATACCCTGGGCCAGACCGCCGATCGTTTGGCGGGCGACCGCGTGAAGCGCCGAAAGCGCCAGGTCGGTGGTAGGAATGCCCTCGTTGAGCAGCGGCTGGATATCGGTCTTTGCGTACACGCCGCAGCGGCCCGAGACCTCGTGGACGGTCGTTCCCCGGCTTGCGAGCTGCTCGAACTCGCCCGATTCGGTGCCGACCCCCATGAGCTTTGCCATCTCGTCGATAAATGCACCGGTACCGCCTGCGCACGAGCCGTTCATGCGCATGTCGGCAACCTCGATGTCTCCCTTATCGTTGGTGCGGAAGAAGATCATCTTGGCGTCTTGGCCGCCCAGCTCGATGGCGCAGCGCGTCTGCGGATAGAACCTGCTGATCGCGAGCGCGTTGGCGACCACCTCCTGAACGTACGAGGCGCCCAGCGCGGTCGCGATATCGCGCGCACCCGAGCCGGTCACCGCAACGCGCAGTGACTCATGGGGAAAGCGCTCGGCGAGCTCGCCGAGCATGGCGCGCACGCTCGCTGTCTGACACGCCCCGTGGCGGCGATATCCCCACCACGCCTCGGTCATATCCTCGTGCATCGCGTAAACTTTGGTCGTCGTCGACCCTACGTCCAGTCCTACTAGCAACGCCATAATGCTCCGTCTCTCGCATTTTTCCCGCTAGAGATATACCACTCTACGTAATACAACAGACTGTTGTATTTAAACTCCGTATAAAAAGCGGCTGCCGAAACGCTTCAGCAGCCGCCGAATGCACCAACAGATTGTTCTGCGCGCTAGCACGTCGGGCAACGGAGCAGCACGGGCCCTCCGGTCATGCGCACCGCTCACGCCCGCGATGTCGCCGAGAGAGCTATCCACGCTTAGGGCTCCAACCAAGCAAGTCGCCCGCGCTCAGCAGATCCCTAAGCGAGCTACTCGCACTCAGGAGCCATAGCCTGCTCCAAGAGCTCGGCATGCTCCTCCTCGAAAACCGTCCCCACAGGGAAGGCGCGACGGAAGACGAAGCGGGAAATCGGACCGGCTACCAAAAGGTTCCACGGCAGCGCCATCACAAAATTATGCGGGATGTTGATCATCCAGATCGCGGGCACGGAATACAGGTTCGCAAGGATGCCGCCGGGCATGTGCGTCAGACCTTCACAGGCACCGTACAGCGACATGATGATGACCATGGGAACGACCATGCAGGAGCTGACGGCGAGCGTCATGGCAAGTGGCGAGCTCTTGCCCGGCGTGACCAAGTACTTAAAGGCGAAACCCTTGGCGAGCGGGCTGGCGACGAACCAGTCGCAGCACATGGCAAAAATGTAGGCAACGGGGAAGCCGAGCCACGCAGTGGCAACGACCTCGCCGTTGATGGCCCCGTGCTGCAGGGCAACGTTGTAGATGCTCATCCAGAGCACCATGCAAAAGCACATGATAAAGGTGAACAGCAGGCTCTCTCGTTTGTTGATAGGCATAAAGGGCAGATTCCTCTCTGTGTTGTACCGCGGCGCCACGCAACAAAAACGGGCGGGCAAGATGGAGCTGTTGGAACTTCATCTCGCCCGCCCGTGGTACGCGCGTCTGCGACTACTTATGTGGTGGAACCAGCCTAGCACGAAACGCATGCGCTTCGTAAGCGTTGAGTTTATGAAGATGCAGGGCACCGATAATCCCCCGACCCCATAAGTTGCGGTGGAATACGGACTGTTTTGACCCTTTAAGCAGCAATTCAGTCCCTATTTCACCGCAACTCATTTGGTACAAAGTGACCTGCCCCCCTTGCACCAATTAGCTGGTGTGGCGCCAGCGAGGGTCGGTGAGCGTACGCGCCACACCCAAACCAACGGGCAAAAACGCCACGATGAGCACTGCACGCACAAACCAGCCGAGCATATTGACCGTGTCGAAGGTGCACATGTAATACATCGAGCGATACAGATACAAGCCCGGCACCATAATGACAATCGATGGCACCGTGAGGGCGATACGTGGGTAGGTGAGCTTGATTTCGGCTAAGCTCGCGAGCAGCCCCGATACCAGCGCGCCGATAAACGCTGCTGCCTCGGGAGGCATACCTGCGCTCAAGCCCAGGAACGGAAGCATCGTCGGCGCATCGACGAGCGTAAGGCGCAAGGTATTGGACACAGCGCCGATGAGCCCTGCCGCCGCGGCCATCTTTACCGGGCTGTTGAACATAACCGAGAAGCCAAATACACCGATAAAGCTCATCAGTATACGCAAGAGCGTAAGAGCCAACGGTGAGAGACCGAGCGGGGCGAAGTCATCCGGCGCCAGCCCCACACATTCGGCAACCATCCAGCCTACGAGGGTCGCCATCACAATAATCGACACAGCATACGAAAGACGCTCGATACCGCTTCGCATATCGAGCTTAGCGATGTCGAGGCCTGCCGTAATGAGGGGAAAGCCGGGAATCACAAAGAGCATGGCGCCGATATAGCCTTCTTGGTGCGACATTGCCCCCGGTACGACCTGGCCAAGGCCGAGCAATGCCAGCAGATACGAAACGCAAGCGAGCGCAATGCCAATCGTCAGCGCGCTAAACTGGCCAAGACCCTGCTTGAGAATATGAGAGCGAGCAAAGTTGCCAACACCAGCGCCTACGAATGCGCAGGCCATCTCGATAGGGCCGCCGCCGAGCAAAAAGACGAAGGCGCCGCAAGCACAGGCTGCCGCAAGGCCCTGTTGCCAGGGAGCGTAATCGGGCTTTGAGCTCTCAACGGTCTTGAGCATCTCGTGGTATTCGTGCACGGTAAACCGGCGGCCGTATGTCTCGATTTCCTTTAGGAAGCTCTCCATCATCCAAATGCGATGAGTATTGACCCCCGTTGTGGGTAGGCTGACGACCTCGTTAAAGCAGTGGCCATCTTCGATGCAGGTGCACTCAAACGACAGGAGACTCAGGTCGATGTGAATCGTGACGCCGAGTACAGCGGCAACACGATTCATGGTATCGCGCACGCGCCAGGCGCCTGTTCCGCTTGCCAGCATAAGCATGCCGGTGCGGCAGATAATGGATGACTTATCGGTGAGCGGCGCATCGACGGCAAGTTCATCGCCTGCCGTCACGATCTGGTGCCAGTCAGTTTTCATATGGAGCGCGCCGGCACGAGCGCCGTGGTGCATAGGAACTCTCGAAAGCAGCGAGTCCAGGCGCGAAGACTGTGGGGGCTCCGTTGATTCGCCCTCGTCCTCGTTGGGCTCTTCATCGACCAGATCAAAGGAATCAAGCGGCGCTGGCTCGCGACGATCGATTAGCTCCTCATCCTCATCATCAAAGTAGTTGAATTGATCGAGCATGTCCTCTTCGATTGCACGCTCGCTCGCGTCGTCCATACAGGCGCTCCTTTCCTACCGACTAACCCCCATCCTAGGCAGCAACGGCTAAAGGAAACATAAAAGAAACGGCTGTCATGCATGGAAGGCGCAAACCCCCAATGCGCCGGTAGGCCCGACGAAAAGGACCGTCCCCAAGTGCCACATCTGGACCAAGGCAACGCCGATGTTTCGGCAACGCCAGCGAGCGCCGTCCAGAGCGAACAAGTTGGCATGAAAAAGGCAAGGCATAGACCTTCTGGTCAT
>DXZZ01000064.1:0-3204 GCA_019419425.1 Collinsella sp.
AAAGTGGGCTACGTGTTACAGATTGAGATCTTTCAGCCCTGGTCGCCCGTTCGTCTAAATCTATAACAGTTAGGATTGAAAATCCCTGCTAGATGTTACAAATCGAGACAAACGGCCTGCACGGGCCGAGCAAAAAAATAGGCCGCATGCGAACCCGTGGAGGGATTCGCATGCGGCCGACAGGGGGTATGCGGCAAAAGTTAGGCCATAAGCAGGCCGGTCTCCGAGACGTTCTTGTACCAGTACGCGCTCGCCTTGGGATAGCGCTTCTGGGTCTCAAAGTCGATGTAGAACAGGCCATAGCGCTTGTTATAGCCGTTGGTCCAGGAGAACTGGTCCTGCAGCGACCACACAAAGTAGCCGTCGACGTTCACGCCGCCGTCAATCGCCTTGAGGATCCATGCGAGATGCTGACGCATGTAGTCGATGCGAGGGGCGTCGTCGATAAAGCCGTCCTCAAAGTCGTCCTTATAGCCCATGCCGTTCTCGGTGATGTAGATCTTCTTGTAGTTGGGGTAATCGTTCTTAATGCGGAGCAGCAGGTCGTAGAGACCCTCGGGATAGATAATCCAGTCCCAATCGGTGGTGGGTACGCCTTCGCGCACGCATGACTCGCCCACGCCCTTGAGGAACCAGCGCGAGGAGCCCTTGTCGCCGGTGCCATTGTGGTTGATGTCGTTTTCGCCCTCGGCGGCACGCAGGAACTGGCACTTGTAGGTGTTGACGCCCAGGCAATCGTTGTAGGGGAGCGCGGCGGTCAGCGCGGCGATGTCCTCGTCGCGGACGTCGAGCTCGCCGCCGGCGATATGGGCCAGCTTGGTCGCAGCCTCCATGGTGTCGGCTGCATAGTGGCCGCGGAAGGTGGCGTCGAGTACCCAGCGGTTGTTGATGACGTCGGCCATGCGAGCTGCCTCGCAGTCGGCGGCGTTGTTGGGATCGAGGGGATACTTGGGCTCCAGGTTCTGGACAATGCCGATCTCACCCTCAAAGCCGCCCTCATGGAAGGCGACGACGGCCTTGGCGTGGGCCACCATCATGTTGTGCATGAGCTGGAAGGCCTTGTCCAGGCGATACTTCTCGCCGTGCGGCCAGTTGCCGACGATAAAGCTGCCCTCGGCGGTTGCGGGAATCTCGTTAAACGTGAACCAGTGCTTGACCTCGGTGAACTCGGCAAAGCAGAACTTGGCGTACTCGACAAAGGCGTCGATCGTCGTGCGCGTCAGGAAGCCCTCGCCGCCGTCCTGGTAAAAGGCCTCGGGTGTATCGAAGTGATCGAGCGTGACATAGGGGATAACGCCGGCTTTGTTGCAGGTGGCGAAAAGCTCATGATAGAAGGCGACACCCTCGTGGTTGATCTCGCCAGTGCCGTTGGGGAAGATGCGGCTCCAAGCGATGGAGACGCGGATACCGTTGATGCCGAAGCGCTGGCACAGGTCGATATCGACCGGGTACTTGTTGTAGAAATCGCTTGCGGGATCGGGGGAGAAGCGACCCTGAGCTGCCAGGAAATCGTCCCAGGGCACTTTGCCCTTGCCGTGCGTGCGGGTCTCGCCCTCAACCTGGTAAGCGGCGGTGGCGCCGCCAAACACAAAGCCGTCGGGGAACTGCATGGGGTTGGTCATGAGTCATCCTTTCTGTGGGATTCGAATAGGGAGAGGTGCCCGAACTGGGGATCCGGGCACCAACAGAGGGAGGAACCTAGTCGAGGTTCTCGCGGAGCCACTTGATGGCGCCAGCGGGGTCGCGAGTAAGGTCGATATATTCCTTACCGCGCGGGGCGAGCAGCTTAATGCCCAGGCGATCGGTGTCGGCCTTCATGTCGTTGTAGTAGCTACGGACCTGCGGGGCAAGCACGATAACGTCGTACTGATCCATGATGGCAGTGTGCTGGCCATAGGCGCCTGCGGAGGAAGCGATGTTCTCTCCGGTCTGCGCGGCACCTTCCTTGATGGCGTTGGCAAGCATGGCAGAGGTGCCGGCGCCGGCGCACAGGACGAGGACCTTCAGACCGTCGACATCCTTCTTAGCGGATGCATCGGCAGCGGGCTCGGGCTGATCGGCGACAGGCTTGCTGTCAGCGGCAGCGGCGGTCGGCTCGACGGCAGCGGTGGCCTGCTCGACAGCGGGCGCAGAGGTGCTGGCGGCGATGGTGGCAGCACCATCGGACTCGAGACCCAGCTCGGCGGCGCGCTCGGCTTCCTGGTCGCAGAGCAGCTTATCGTATGCCTTCAAGAACGGCAGGTAGATGATGGCGTCCAGCAAGATGATGATCGCGACAAATACCAGGGCGATAAGCTGGAAGTTCGTGGTGATGAAGATGCCGATGGGGGCAGGGGTAGCCCAAGGCACCACGAAGGAGAAGCCGTTCATGCCCACGTTGTCGATAAAGAACTTGGCAACACTTACGTTGACGCAGCCGGCGGCAACAAAGGGGATGAGCATGTAGGGGTTGAGGATCATGGGCGCGCCAAAGAGCAGCGGTTCGTTGACGGCGAAGGCAACAGGAACAATCGAGGCCTTACCGACGGCTTTGAGCTGCTTGGACTTCATAAAGAGAATCAGCATAAGCGGAACGATGAACGTGGCGCCGGTGCCGCCGAACTCACCCACGAGCGACATGTTAAAGGTGAGGGAGTGGGCGGGGTGGCCACCGGCCAGCAGAACCTGCAGGTTCTCGGCCTGGTTGGCAAGACGGATGGGGTCGATGCCCGGCTGGACAATCGAAGGGCCGTGGACACCGATGAACCAGAAGAACGCGGTGGCTGCCTGAATAAGGATGAGTCCGGGGTAGGTCTCTGCCGCAGTGAAGAGCGGGGAGAGCAGTTTGATAAGCAGCTCGGAGAACGGAACGCCCATGAGGTTGCGCACAACCACATCGATGATGCCGCAAATGATGACAGCGCCACCGAAGGGGATGATGTCGCGGAAGTTCTGTGCGATGGCGCCCGGAACCTCCTTGGGCAGCTTAATGGTCAGATCGCGCGAGACGCAGAACTTATAGACCCACACGGTAATGAACGCGGCGATATAGGCCGAGAACAGACCGCGCGTACCCATGCTGGTGCAATCGAAGACAGAAAGCTCGGAGCCGTTGAACTTGGTGGTGAACTGCGTAACAGCGAGCAGCAGCATGCTGCACTGGGCGGCAACCATGGTGGAGCCGTCGTTGAGCACCTTGCCGGCGGGCATGCGACGGTTCATGGA
>DXZZ01000064.1:3304-8540 GCA_019419425.1 Collinsella sp.
TGATGCTTTTCGAGCATCTTTACGATGGCGTCCATAGAGCTCCTTTGCTACTTGATGCGCGATGCATGTGGATGGAACTGGTCGTCGATGGATGGTCAGGACTGCCCGGAAACCTTCCTGCTTAAGGAAGGCATTGCGAAATGACAACGTTGTCATTTCGTTAATGACAACGTAAGACATTTTTGGAAGAGCAACAAGGATATACGGGTGAGCGGTCGATATTGTCCGGTAAACGGTTGATTTGTCAGTCGGGCAGGTAGTGTATGCTAGAACGCAAAAAGCAAGCGATGCAAAACCGACTGGAGAAGTAGTGGCAACGATGGACAAGAAAAATGTCTCAATGAACGATGTGGCGATTGCTGCGGGTGTTTCTCTCAAGACGGTTTCGCGTGTGATCAACGAGCCCGATAGCGTGCGAGAGTCGACACGCGATAAGGTTCATTCCGCAATGGAGGCGCTCGGGTTTCGAACCAACTTTGCCGCGCGTTCGCTCAAGTTGGGCCGTTACGGGTGCATTGGCGTGGTGCTGTTCCACTTGTCGGGCGGTGCCGTGGACATGATTGACGGTATCGCAGATGCCGCCGAAGAACGCGGCTTTGCGCTCACGATGATCAAAAAGCGGGCGGGGGAGAAGATGACCCTTGCCGAAGCGGCGCGTAGGATGTCGCAGCTGCCTGTTGATGGCATGATCTTCAACCTGCGTCAGATGGTCGATGACTTTGATACTTTTGAGGCACCGAAAGACCTCAAGACGGTGATTATCACACCGATGGAACATCCTACCTGCTCCACCGTCAGTGACGACCAAGAGGGCGGCGCGCGCATGGCGTGCGAGTACTTCTTGAACCACGGGCATAAAAACGTGTACTTCGTCTCTGGTAAGAAAGAGTCGTTGTCGAGCCAGTGCCGTATGAAAGGTTGGCGTGCGGCACTCGAGGCGCGTGGCATTGAGCCGCCCGAGCCTCTGCAAGGCGATTGGAATGCGGATAGTGGCTATGCCGCGGGCCTTGTGCTTGCCGATAAGCCCGATTGCACGGCGGTCCTCGCTGCTAACGACTGCATGGCAAACGGCGTGATGATGGCTCTACGTGACAAAGGGCTCAGTGTGCCCAATGATGTGTCCGTGATCGGCTTCGACGATGAGCTCTATAAGACGATTCCCAACTCGATTCTGACGTCGGTGAAGTTTCGCCACCGCGAGCTGGGCGTCCGTGCGCTCAACGAGGTCGTCGCGGGTCTGGAAGCTCCGAGCTCCAGAAGCCGTACGCTCGTCTCGGGCGTGTTGGTCGAGCGTTCCAGCGTAAAGGACTTGCGGGCGTAGACGTGCTCGGCCTATTCCGTTTGTCTCGATCTGTAACAACTAGACGGTCAAAAGTGGTCTACATGTTACAGATTGAGATTTTCGGCTTGGCCTGTGCGTTCATCTCGATCTGTAACAGCTAGGACCGAAAAACTCGGCTAGATGTTACAGATTGAGATGAACAGGAGGACGGGTGCGGTCTAAACAAAATGGCCCGCGCATCACACATCGATGCACGGGCCATTTATTGTCTGCAAGCGGCAGGTGGTGTCAGCGTCTTATGCCTCGAGGTTTTCCTCGATCCAGGCGACGGCACCCTTGGGATCCTTAGTGAGGTCGATGTACTGTTTGCCCTTGGGCGACAGCAGCGTGATGCCCAGGCGGTCGGTGTCGGCCTTCATCTCGTTGTAATAGGTGCGAACCTGCGGAGCCAGGACGATGACGTTGTACTGGTCCATGATGGCGTAGTGGCTGCCGTAGGCACCGGCGTTGGCGGTAATGTCGATGCCCAGCTCGTCGGCGCCTTCCTTAAGCGCGTTGGCGAGCAGTGCAGAGGTGCCGGCGCCAGCGCACAGAACCAGAACCCTCAGATCCTTGCCCTTAAGGGCGGACGGAGCTGCGGAGGCCTCAGTGGCAGAAGCGGTCTCGACAACAGGAGCCTCAACGGCGGGGGCGGCAGCGGTCTTGACGGCCTTGGTCTCCTCGGCCTCTTCTTCGGCCAGGGTCTCGGCCTCCTGCTTGCACAGGACGTTGTCGTAGGCCTTGCAGAACGGGTAGTAGATCAAGAAGTCAACGACCAGCAGGACGACAACCAGGACCAGAGAGATCGGCTGGAAGTTGGTGTCGATGAAGGTGCCGATCGGTCCGGGGAGTGCCCACGGCATGGCATAGATAAAGCCGTTCATGCCCAAAAAGTCGATGAAGAACTTACCAATGAGGACGTTGGCCACGGGGGCAAACAGGAACGGGATCAGGAAGTACGGGTTGAGGATGATGGGCGCGGCGAACAGCAGCGGCTCGTTGACGGCGAACATCACGGGCACGACAGAGGCTTTGCCGACGGCCTTGAGCTGCTTGGAGCGCATAAAGAGCAGGAAGATGATCGGGACAATGAACGTGGCGCCGGTGCCGCCGAGTTCGCCGATGTAGTTACCGAAGTTTTCGGTCAGGGCGAGGGCGGGGTGACCGCCGGCCTGCAGCGTGGCGAGGTTGGTGGTGATGTTGCCAAACAGCGCGGCGTTGAGGGCAGGCTTAACGACCGAGGGGCCGTGGATGCCCATGAACCAGAACAGCGGGATCATGAACCAGATGAGGGCGAGGCCGGCGTAGGAATCGGCAGCGGCGAACAGCGGGCTCACCAGCGTGGAGATGACGTTGGCAAACGGGACGGCCAAGCAGGTGCGGCAGATAACGTCGATGACGGCGACAAACAGGATGGAGAAGCTGAAGGCGAAGATGTCGCGGAAGTTCTGGGCGATGGCGCCGGGGACTTCTTTGGGCAGCTTGATGGTGATGTCTCGCTTAATGCAGAAGGCATAGATGTTGACCGTGGCAAATGCGGCGACAAAGGAGCTCAGCAGGCCCTTGGTGCCCATGTTGTCGGTAAAGAACACCGAGACATCGGCGCCGTCGATCTTGGCACTCGTCTGGGTAACGGCCAAGATGAGCATAGCGCACATGGCGGCGACCATGGTGCTCGTGGCGTTGATGGCCTTGCCGGCAGGCATGCGGCGGTTCTTGGAGCCGGTCAGCGCGCTTGCGGTGGTGCCGGCGACCATGATGCCCACGACGCCCATCGTGAAGTTGTAAACCTTGTTGCAGAAGTTCACGACGTCGACGTTCCACCAGTCGGGCAGCGTAAAGCCGCCGACCGTGGCGACAACGCCCGGCAGGGTCGAAATAAGCAGGAAGACAGAAGAAGACAGGATAATGGGCATTGCTGCCAAAAAGCCGTCTTTAATGGCCTGAAGGTAGATGTTCTTAGAGACCTTGTCGAAGTACGGCTGACCTTTCTCCAAGAACTTAACGATCGATTCCATAGTTCACGCTCCTCTTTGCATGAAATCTTAATGGCATGGACGTTGAAAACCTATATGGTCTCCCGCTTGCTAAAAGCCCGGGTGCAGGCGGGGCCGGTCCCAGGGGGAGAGAGGGGAGCGGCTGGGTTTGTATCGCATAGGGCCGCTCCCTTCTCGGGGGAAAGCGAGGCGATGCGCTACTGCGCGTCCGCCATAGTGTCGGCGAGCTCCTTGTACCAGAGTGCCGACTGCTTGATGTAGCGTTTTTGCGTGTCGAAGTCGATGTAGAACAGGCCGTAGCGCTTGTTATAGCCATTGGCCCACGAGAACTGGTCCTGCAGGCTCCAGATAAAGTAGCCCTGGACGTCGACGCCCTCGGCTCGCGCCTGGAGCACCTTCTCCATGTGCTGGTCGACAAAGTCGATGCGCTCGGGATCGGCGACGATGCCGTTTGCGTCGGGCTCGGGGTCCTTGTGGCCCAGGCCGTTTTCGGTGATATAGATGACGGGGAGGTTGGGATAGGTGGCGCTGATGTGCTTGAGCGTGTCGTAGAGGCCTTGCGGGTAGATGAGCCAATCCCAGTCGGTGGTGGGGATACCCGGCATATCGACCTGCTGCCCGACGCCCTTAAACTTAAAGCACGAGGTGCCCTTGTCTCCGGTGCCGTTAAAGCTGTTGGTTGACTCGCCATCGTAGGCGGCGATAAACGCCGACTGATAGTAGTTGAGGCCGAACATATCGTTGCGGGGCGCCGCCTTGGCGAGCTCCTCCATGTCGCTGTCCTCAACCGTAAGTGTGGCGTTGTTGGCACGCAGAATCTCGTTGATGAGTGAGAGGGTGCGCGCGGAGTAGTGACCCAGGAAGGCGCCGTCCATGATGAAGTCGGTGTAGAAGGCGTTGTACAGGTCGGCGGCGTGCTGGTCGGCGGGCGAGTCGGTGGCAGGATATGCCGGCGTCAGGACGTTGACCATGCCAATGCGTCCGCCCAGGTGCTCGGTCTCGTCAAGATCCTTATACAGGTTGACGGCGCGGGCGTGGGCAACGAGCTCGTTGTGCTGGCTCTGGATGCCGCTCGTCACATCAAAGTGATGGTTGGGCGGGAAGTTGCCTTGGATGTATTGGGAGTGCGAGAGGCTGATGAGCTCGTTGATGGTGAACCAATTCTTGACCTCGCGGAACTCGCGGAAGCAGAACTCGGCATAGCGCACATAGGCGTCGACGGTCTTGCGGTTGAGCCAGTCGCCCTGGTTGAACAGGGCGGCGGGGGAGTCAAAGTGATGCAGGGACACATAGGGCTCGACGCCATACTTTTTGCAGCAGGCGAACAGCTCGTGGTAGTGCTTAACGCCCTCGGCGAGGGGTTCGGCATCGTCGCCGTTGGGGAAGATGCGGGTCCAGGCGATGGACACACGAATGGCGTTGAGTCCATGCTCGGCAGAAAGGCGGATATCCTCCTCGTAGCGGTTGTAGAAATCACTGGCCGGGTCGGGCAAAAAGCGACCCTGGGCGACAAGGTAATCGTCCCACATGGTCTTACCCTTGCCTGCCACCTTCGTGGAACCTTCCGTTTGGTACGCGGCGGTTGCGGCGCCCCAAACAAAGCCCTTCGGCAGCTGCTGTACGCGGTTTAGCAAAGACATATGCATACACCCTCTCGTCTCGCTGTTCGATATTGTGCGTTTGCGCTCAGGAGGCTCCCTGGTTAGCGTTCAGCGGTGAAAAAGCCCGATAAACACTATCTTAAAATGATTAGAACCAAAATGAGCACGTGAACATTTGACAATGAGCACGTTAACATCCGGCTGGGATGTATAGAAACAAAACAACTTCAAACAGCCGCGAACGGTTGTATTTGTTCGGTAAGGGTTGATTTTCAATCTCAACGCAACAGCCTGAACGGGCCCCGCGTTTCCGCAGC
>DXZZ01000065.1:0-8540 GCA_019419425.1 Collinsella sp.
AGAAAGGAAGCCAACGATGTTTAGGCCCTTACGTCGAAAGAAACGCGCCATCACCGACGAGGAAGCGCGCAAACTGCTCGCCACCTGCAAGCGCGGCGTCTTTGCCGTCAACGGCGACGATGGCTACCCGTACGCCATTCCCGTCAACTACTTCTTTGACGCCGAGCACGACAAGATTTATTTCCATGGTGCCAAGGCTGGCCACAAGGTCGACGCACTCAAGCGCGATGACAAGGTCTGCTTTACCGTTTACGGCAACGAGTGGTACCAGGACGGTGACTGGGCTCCCTACGTTATGAGTACCGTAGTCTTTGGCCGTTGTCGCCTGGCGAATGACACCCCCGCGTTTATCGAGGATAAAGTCCGCCAGCTCGCGCTTAAGTACTACCCTTCTGCCGAAGAAGTCGAAGAGGAAATCGCCAAGGACATTAAGGGCGTCCAGCTCTACGAGATTTCGATTGAGCATCTTTGCGGCAAGCAGATTCAGGAAAAGTAAGCCATCAGCAGGCCTCATCAATAGCAATATGGCCCGGTTCCAACCAACATTGGAACCGGGCCATATGCTTATAAAGCGTCGGCAGCTATGTGCGCAAGCGCCTCAACAAGTTCCTGCGAACTCACGGGTTTACTCAGGTGCGCGTCCATGCCCGCCTCACGCGAAAGCCTGCGGTCGTCGGCAAAGGCGTTGGCACTCACGGCGATAATCGGCGTAGTCGCGGCATCCTCGCGATCGAGTGCTCGAATTCGACGCGTGGCCTCAAGACCATCGATACCGGGCATCATGATGTCCATCAACACCACGTCGTACTCGTGCGGCGCGCTCGCGGCAAACATCTCGACGGCAGACTCGCCATCCTTAGCATGCGTCACGACGGCACCGGCACGGCTGAGCGTAAACTGCGCGATCTCGGCATTCAGATCGTTATCCTCTACGAGCAAAACGCGCAAGCCCTGGAGCGCATCGCCATCGCCCGCATCCACGCGAACTGCCTGAGGAATCTCGGAGCGTTTGCATTTCTCGAACGGCAGGCGGATGGTAAACGTCGTCCCCTGCCCCAAGACGCTCGTAAAACTCATGGTTCCGCCCATAAGCTCGACCAACTGTTTTGCGATAGGCGCGCCCAGGCCAGTTCCCGATGAAGCACCTTCCACCTGTTGCTCCTCGCGGCAAAACGGCTCGTAGAGGTGCTGTTGGAACTCCTCGCTCATGCCAATACCGTTGTCGGCGATCGTGTATTCATAGACGGGGACGCCATCCGCTGGCTCCACCTCGCGGCACACCAGACGAACATAGCCGCCCTGGCGGTTGTACTTGACGGCATTGCCGGCAATATTGAGCAACAAACGCTTGAGGTGCGTCACGCTCACCCGCGCATAGGGATAATCAAGCGTCTGCTGGTCGCAGATAATTGTCACCAGACGCTCCTCGGCCTGACGCTCCAGAATATCGCGCACCTCGTGGTTGAGGGTCACCAAGTTTGTGGGAACAAGCTCCAGTTCGATCTGCCCGCTCTCCAGACGACTCATATCCAGGGCCTCGTTGGCAAGGTCGAGCAGCAGTCCCGATGCCGTCCAGATCTTTGAGCGACACTCGGTCTGCTTTTGCAGATCGTCCGCATTGGCATCGCCGACCTCAACCATACCGCGAATGCCGTTGATGGGCGTGCGCAGATCGTGGCTCATGCGACGCAGGAACTCCGTCTTTGCCGAGTTGGCAGACGAGGCTTCACGCGCCGCCTTTGCCAGCTTGTCGCCATAGTCGCGTTCCTGCTGCAGCAAGTCCGTCAAACGTCGACGATCAGCGCGGCGGCGCGCCATCACAACAACGGCAATAACACCGCTGTAGAGCACCAGCACACCAGCAGCAACAGCCGCGACAACCTCAAAGTAGCGCCGCGCCGAGGCATAGGTGTACACGTAGAACCCGCGCGCTTTTCCAAATGTGCCCAAATACCACTCGCCATTGGCGTTAACCAATCTGACCTTACCAGCCGGGCATCGATCCTTTATACCGTCGACAATGAAGACATCCGTCGCAGGCAGATCGAACACGCCCAATATGGTGGGTTCAACGGCATTGGTCGCAACGACCTTTCCATCGCTTTCGATCACGATATTGCCGCTGTCGATGGTCTCATAACCACCGAGCAGGCTCTGCAGTTTGAGCGTATTGCTCGCGACCGCCTTGGCGCTCTGGTGCCTCACTGCGACAACGATGCCCTCGCCATCCTGCCGAGTCACGCAGCCAATGTCTGCGACCGAATCATCCGCAAGCGTGATACGGGCGGTATAGGACTTAAGCGGATGGGCTGCCACCTCCAGCACGGGCGCTTCCTTGAGATACGTAGCGAGCGACTCGTAGCCCACGTCATCCGTCGAGTACTCGGACGCCAAATTGCCCGATGCGTCCGTCACGATCAGTGCGCTCACGTTGAACTGGTCGGCATATTGCTCCAGCATGGCGTTATCCACCGAACCGTCGCGCTCCATATCGCGCGCTGCCTCTCCGGCGATCTCCATAACGCGAATCAGGTTTTTGGTCGTATAGGCGCTGTTGAATACATCGTAGGAAAGGCTCTGCGTCGCCACGTAATCGACAACGTCGGCAAAACGCTGCTCGGCTTGGGCCGTCGTGTAACCGTAGCTCATCATGCCGGCAGCAACCGAGAGTGCTATCCCCAGCAGAGCGACAAGGAGCCATGCCCCTGCCGAACGATTGCCCCGCTCCTGAGCGGCGTGGTCGGGTGCATCGATCATGACAGGCCCTCCATATTCAAAAATGGCGAAGGGTCATCAAAGTACTTTGACACCAGACGTTCCATGGTGCCATCGGCAAGCATTTCTTGGTAGGCACGGGTGAGTTTAACGTCGATGCCGCGCGTATCGTTGATATCGAAAGCGGTGCCCAAACCAACCTCTAGCAGCGGCTCATCCAAAATGCGATACGTTACGCCATAGTCTTTTTCGTAGGTGAGCAGCGAGGACTCATGTGCGGCGATGGCGTCGACCAGACCTTCGACGAGCGCCGGGTTCAGGCATGAGCGGTCCGAAAAGCAGTAGAGCTCTTTGATCTGCGGAACGTTTTCATTTGTATGATTGAGCAAAATGTCCTCGGGCTTGGTGGTGGACTGGACCGCCACGACCTTATCCTCAAGATCGGCAAGCGTGTAGATATCGCTTTCGGGATCGACAGCAACCACCTGTCGGCTCGCAAGGTACGGCCCCGCCCAGCGATACTCGCCTTCGCGGCCCGTCATACTAAAGCTGCCCATGACGCAATCGAGCTCGCCGCTCGCCAGCAGCTCTTTCTTCTTTTCCCAGTCGATCAGCTGGTACTTTGGCTTGTAGCCAATGCGGCCCAAAGCCTCGGTCAAAATATCGACATCCAGGCCAACAATATCGCCGTACTCGTTGCTATACACAAACGGTGGATAGAGGTCGCTGCCAACGTTGAGCGTCTTAAGGTTGTCGTCTTTGACCTGCGAGGCGGCTGCGCCTTCTGATGCAGACGCCGCAGCCCCATCATTCAACCCGGAACAGTCAGCTATCGCCACGACAAAGGCGCCCACCACTGCAAGCGCAACAAACAACGATATGGCAACCGAGCGACGGGGTCTTTTCATCGAGCTCCAGAAGATCCTATTCACAGACTGAAACGGAAAAAAATAATAGCAAACGAAACCACGCGAGTGCCCAATGGTTACAGGCGTTTTACCATGCGGGGCCTTCCAGCCGACTTGGCAGAAGGCCCCGCATGCAGCACACGCCTATCGTGCATTAAAAACGTAGCGGTCCAGGCGGTCGCACGCTTCCCTCACGCGCGAAAGCGGCAGCGCCAGATTCACGCGAATGTGGCAAGGTCCATGGAATGGACGGCCGTCCTGATAGCCCACGCCCACACGTGTGCCCTCGTCGAGCAGCCACTGAATATCGCGGCCACGCTCGCGGCACCACTTCGTGCAGTCCAGGAACACCATATAGGTGCCCTGCGGGCGCGAATAGGACACGCCCTCAAAATGCTCGTCCACGTAATCGCAGAAGTAGTCAATGTTGCCCTCGATGGCCTCGTTAAGCTCATCGAGCCACTCGTAGCCCTGCGGCTGGTAGGCGCCGATAAGCGCGTGCATCGAAAGGACATTCATCTCGTTGTAGTGGGTCTTATTGGACACGGCGCACACGCGGTCGCGCAGCGTCTCGTTATAGATGATGTGGTAGCTGCCGACCAGGCCAGCCAGGTTAAACGTCTTGCTCGGCGCATAGAGGGCGACCGTGCGCATGCGGGCATCCTCGCTTACCGACTGCGTCGGGATATGCTTGTGACCGGGCAAGATGATGTCGGACCAGATCTCGTCCGAGATCACCACGCAATCGTGCTGGCGATAGATGTCCATGGCGCGCTCGATCTCATCGCGCTCCCATACGCGGCCGCAGGGGTTGTGCGGCGAGCAGAACACCGCGGCATGGACGTGGTTTTGGGTGAGTTTGCGCTCCATGTCCTCAAAGTCCATGCGCCATACGCCCTGGTCGTCGAGCTTAAGCGGGCTGTGGACAATGCGATAGCCCGCGGCTTCGATGGACTTGGTAAAGCCGATGTAGGTGGGGCTGTGGACCAGCACCGCATCGCCCGGCTGGACATACGCCCGCAGCGTCGACACGACACCGCCCAGCACGCCGTTTTCGTAGCCGATATGCTCCGGGAGCAGGCCCTCGACGCCATTACGGCGGCTCTGCCATTCAATGATGCGGTCGAAGTACTCGGGGCGAGGATCGAAATAGCCAAACATGGGATGCTGGGCGCGTTGAATGATGTACTCCTGGACCGTGGGCACCGTGGCAAAGTTCATGTCCGCCACCCACATGGGGATGCGGTCGAAGCCCTCGTCGGGCGCGTTCGGAGCCATGCCGGGGATCTCGCCCCAGGAGTCAACGGCGATGGCGTCCATGCCGTGGCGGTCGATAAGAGAAGTAAAGTCGTATTTCATGCTGAGCTCCCGTGCAAAGCGGATTGTTTTGGTAGGCGTTATTGTCCACCAGCGCGGGCAATTTTGTCATGAGGGTTTGGCGTTGAATTTGGCGGGCGCCGGCGAATGGCCGGCTAGTCCCGCGCGTCGTTGACGGCGATTACCGTCAAGCTGGTTCCGTCAACCGTAAACGATATATCGAGCCCGGCGTAAGCCAAGTGGTACACGCGGTTTGGCTCGTGCTTGCTGCCCGCGCGGCGCGGATCTTGGCGAAGGACCTCTATCAAGCCGGAGAGCTTTGCAGGCGGGACCATATCCTGCAGCGCATGCGGAAACTCAACGTCGAGCTCTTGCCACGGCGCTTCCTCAATCCAGCCGCCGGTCGCGTCCAGGTGACAGTCTGCAAACGGAATGTAGGGCTTAATGTCGTATATGGGCGTGCCGTCGCGCAGATCTGCTCCCAGCACATGGATGATGGGGCCGTCGTCGGTAAGCTCGACACGATTGAGTTTGACGCAGGTAAGACCGATGGGATTGGGGCGAAACGGACTGCGTGTGGCAAACACGCCCACGCGCTCTGCTCCACCCAGGCGCGGCGGACGCACGGTCTTCGACCACTTGGCGTTGGCGCCGGACCTGTCCTGCGTCTTGGCATCGGCGGCGATATCCTCCGCCGTGCCGCCGGGCGTGCCGTTTTCAAAGCGCCAGAGCAGCCACAGGTGCGAGAAAGAGTCCAAGCCCTCAACCGCCGCGTTGGAGGCAAATTCCGGCTCAAAGATGATGCGTCCCTCAAGATGGGGCGCCAAAAAGCTGTTGCGCGGAATGCCGAACTTCTGCGGCAGGTCGGTATGTATGTGTGCAATAGGTTCCATGCCGGCCATTGTACGGCACAGGCGCGCGGGCGAGGGGTCGCGATCCCCCTCTCTTCGCCATCTGCATGCAACTAACGGTTGCTTGGAAGGGTGCCGACCGCCGCGTATGCTTAAACCAACAAGCAGCAGAAAGGAGCCGTCATGGCCTTTGCAGAAAAACTCATCGCCGTCCGTCGTGCCAACAGCCTCACCCAAGAGCAGCTCGCCGCCAAGCTCTATGTCACGCGCCAGGCCGTGAGCCGCTGGGAGCGCGGCGAAGTCATCCCGGGCATCGACATGATGAAGCTCATTGCCGCCGTTACCGGAGAGCCACTGTCGCACCTGCTCGAAATGCCCGAGCACTATTGCCAGAGCTGCGGCATGATACTCACGCCCGACGACTGCGGCACCGATGCTCACGGCGCAACGACCGACCATTACTGCAAGTGGTGCTACGACCGCGGCAAGTACACCTACGACACCACGATGGAGGCAATGATCGAGGATTGTGCTCCGCGGCTGGCACAAAACACCGGCATGTCGCTCGACGAAGCCGTCTCGCTCATGGGCGCCGTGCTGCCCCAACTGGAGCGCTGGCGCACCGTGCAGGAAAACGAGGAGCGCTACGGGGCCGAAGCCCGGGCGCGCTATGGCGATGAGGCCATTGATGTGTCAAACGAGGCGCTGTTGGATATGGACCCCGAAACCTGGAACGACATGAAAGAACTCGAGCGCGCAATTTTGGGCCAGCTCTCGATTGCCATGGAAGACGGCGACCCCAAGAGCACCGAGGCTCAAAAACTTGTTGCGATGCATCGTCGCTGGATTGGTCTTAACTGGGGAGGCGAGCCCCAAGACGAAGCATACCTGGGGCTCGCCCACGGCTACCTTGCCGATCAGCGCTTTGTTGACTACTACGACAAGCCCTGCGGCGCCGGGGCTACGGCGTTTCTGGCCCAGGCGATCGAGTCATCGTTGGCTCGCGCATAGACCGCGGCGACTTTGGGTATCTCAATCGAAACCTCAACCGATTGGAGACCCATGGCTACTGATCACGAGCTCGTGTTGTACGTTATGACCGGCTGCCCGTATTGCATAAAGGTCAAGCGCTTCCTGGCCGATAACGGCGTGACCATCCCCGAGCGTAATATCTCGACCGATTCCGATGCCGAGCAGACGCTCATCGCCGTCGGCGGCAAGCGCCAGGTTCCCTGCCTGTTCATTGACGGCGCGCCGCTCTACGAGTCGGGCGACATCATCGCGTGGGTGCAGGAGAACCTGCTCTAGTCCGCGCGCCGCGGTCGGCTCGCCCCGACGTCCAAGCCCATACGAACCAAACATGTACGCCAGCATCCAAGGTCGACATTTTTCGACATCTTTGGATGCTGGCGTACAGCTTTTCAATCTAGTCATTGGGGACGTTCTTGAATGACTAGTCGTTTAAGAACGTCCCCAACGCCCACATTTAGCCGCAAAAGCGGGCAGCGGGCGCAAGCGGCTGCTCGCGAAAGACGCGCTCGACAGCAGCGCGGTATTCATCGACCTTTTTGGTCTTGCGAACGAGCTTGTGAACGGTCGCGGGATCGGCGAAGGCGCATTTGGCGTAGAACCACCACTCCTTCATGCGAAAGACCGCGTTGCCCCCAATCTCGTCCGCATAGGCCACAAACAGCATGTCGTGGAAGCGCTGCAGCTCAGCGGCCGTGGCAGCAGGGCCGCCCTTAACCATGCGAGCCAGCGCGGGGTTCGCGAGCAAGCCGCGCCCCAACATTACGTGGCGTGTTCCGGGATAGGCCCCCACCAGCGCATCCATGTCCTCAAGATCAAAGATGTCGCCGTTATAGGCCACGGGAAACGGCGCCCGCTCCAACGTCTCGCCGTAAAACTCTTTACGCGGCGAGCCCGTATAACGGTCCTTTTGCACGCGCGGATGCACGATCAGCTCTGCCAGCGGCATGCGGCAATAGAGGTCGAGCACGCGTTCGTACTCGTCATCGCTTTCCAACCCCAACCTGGTCTTGACCGACACCGGCAAGGGTGAGCGTTCGCACACGTCGCTCAAGAACACCTCGAGCTCATCCAGGTTGCGCAGAAAGCCCGAACCCTTGCCTTTGGCAACAACCGTACCCGAGGGGCAGCCAAGGTTGAGATTGACCTCGCGGTACCCCATCTCGGCGAGCACCTGCGCCGCCCACACAAACTCGTCCGCATTCTTGGACATCAGCTGAGGTACTACGTTAAGCCCCTGGTTATTGGCAGGATCGACCTCTTTAAACGCCTTGCCACCAAAGCGGTTGCCCACCCGCGGCGGCGGCAAAAACGGCGTGTAATAACAATCGAGCGCGCCAAAGCACTCCGCATGCACGCGACGGAACACATGCCCGGTAATCCCCTCCATGGGGGCCAGCGATAAATTCATCAACATCCACTCTCAAATCAATGTGACAAAGGGACAGTCCCTTTGTCACATCCCATTCAAGCGGTTCAGGAACTCTTCGCAGGCGCGAGAACGCAGGCGATATTTTTTCCACACCAGATACGATGCAACGGTGAAGGGGCAAAAGGGCAGTCCCTTTGCCCCAAGTGCCGGCTACCGGACGCAAGCTAGTTGCCGTTCGCGAACGCCGCCCATATTTCGAGGTCTAATACTTTTCCCGAGAAGTGAACGGCTGTATTTGGACCCCCGAAGCATTGACATTTTTAGGCGTCAAAACCGCAGGATTTGACT
>DXZZ01000066.1:0-8345 GCA_019419425.1 Collinsella sp.
TTTAGTACTGGCTCTCGTGCTTGCTAAAGAAGTCGAAGCGCGGGGGCAGCGGCTTTACGCGGTGCTCGCCGGGCTTCTCGCCCAGGTTCTTCATAAACTCGTCCGTGGAGGCAAAGATGTTGTCCCAGCTAAAGAAGGCGACCGGGTCGACGTCGAAGTACTCGCAGATAAGCTCGCAGCCGGCCGGGACGATGCCGTGCATGAGCACGGTCGCCACGCGCAGCTCGGTGAAGGCGTCGACCAGGGCCTGCGTCATGGCGGCGTTGGCCGGCTCACCCTCGAGCTTGTTGGCGGCCTTGGAGGCATCGCTCCAGCGCTTGTTGGCGGCGCGCAGGTAGTCGTCGCACACGGCGAGCGCGCGGTGCGTCTCGAACTTGTACATGGCCTGCTCAAAGGCAAGGACGGCCTGCTCGGCAGCCTCGACCACGGCGGCAGAGGCGGCGCCGGCGGGAATGCAGCCGTTGCGATAGGGGCTCTCGTCGCCCTCCTTGACGGCGACGCCGTAGAAGCAGCTGCGGGCCAGACGGTTGAACACGCCGGTCAAAAGGGCGCTCTCCTTAAGGGCCGGATCGATGACGCGCTTGTCGTCGCAGGCGCGCACCTCGTTGCCGTCCTTGTCCTTGCCGGTCACGCGCGTGTCATATGCCTTGGGGCTAAAGCTCACCGGCTTCTCGGACAGGCCGAGCGACAGCCAATGCGCGCGCATCTGCTCGCAGGTGTAGTGGTTAAGCAGGTCGTCTGCCGGCGGGGGAGGCGTCTGCGAGGACGAGCTGGCCTTTTTACCCATGTAGAGCAGGTGGTAGCAGGCGCTGACGGTGCTCTGCGTGAGGTTCCAGCCCAGGGCCTCCCACATGGCGGTCTGCGCGATGCAGTAGAAGTAGATGTTGTCCTGACCGATGAACTGGTAGATCTGCGCGTCGTCCGAGCACCACCAGTCGCGCCAGTCGAGCGAGCTGTGCTGGTAGGTGGGTGCGGGTACCTGCGTGGAATCGGCAGCGGGCTCGCCCATGAGGGCGGCGTCCTGGGCGGCGACACCCTCGGTCACGCCGGCTGCCTTGGCATCGCGCGCGAGCACGGTACGCGTATAGCTGATGGGCGCCCACAGGCTCTCGGGCCAGCACCAGCAGGTGACGTCGGTCACGCCGTCGACCTCGGGCACCGGAACGCCCCAGTCGATGTTACCGGTGATGCGGAAGGGTACGAGCGCCTTGCCGCTGCGGAAGCGCACGCCGCCGTTGGCGAGCACCGCGTGGGCGTCGTCGCGCTCCTTCCAGCTGGGGAAGGTGACGGTAAAGCTGCTCTTGTTGCCCTCGGGCTCCAGCACGGTGTGCTCGGGCAGTTGATCCTCGACGGCGTCGAAGGCCTCGCGGAACTTGTTCTGAATATAGAGCTGTGCCGGCAGCAGCCACTCTTCCATGGTCTTGGAGACCACGGAGCGAACCTGCGGGTTCTGGGCGAGCTTGGCGGTGTAGGTCTTCATAAAGTCGAGGTAGGCCGGCAGGTCAAAGTAGAGGTTGTCGACCGGGCGCAGCTCGGGCACCTCGCCGGTGAGCTGGCTCTTGGGCGCGATGAGCTCCTCGGGCTCAAACTGGTGACCCAGGTCGCACTCGTCGGCGTACGCCTTCTCGGACTTGCAGCCCTGGATGGGGCAGCGGCCGATCACCTGGCGGCCGTTGAGGAACGTGCCGGCCTTGGCGTCGTAGAACTGCAGCGTGGAGCGCTTGGAGATGGTGCCCTGCTCGTGCAGGCGCTCGATAATCTCGGCGGTAACCTCGTTGTGGATCTGGGCCGCCGGCTCAAGGCCCGAGCCGCCGTAGATATCGCAGCTGATGTTGTAGTTGTTGAGGGTCGCGGCCTGGCGGGAGTGATTGGACTCGACATACTCGTTAATGGACTTGTCGTAGCCCTCGTTCTCCTTGAGCTTGCGGTAGCTCTCCATGATGGGCGAGCCATAGCAGTCGGTGCCCGAGGTGAAGATGACGTTCTCGCGGCCCAGACGGTCGCGCAGGAAGCGGGCGAAGAAGTCGGCCGGGACAAAGACGCCGCCAACGTGGCCAAAGTGAAGGCCCTTGTTGCCGTAGGGCTCGCCGGCGGTTACGATGGCGCGGCGAGGCCAGCTGGGACGGTCGTTCATGGAGTATTTGGATGCCATGGGACTCCTTCGCATATGGTGAGAGCGCAGCCGGGCGCAAGGCCTGGCGACGCGGTGGTCAATTCGTGCATATCATTCGACATTATCGCACATGCGGACGGGTACGTGGCAGGGGCGCTATCCTAAGATGCTATGAATGAGATTTCCAACATACATGCGTTTGAGGACGAGGATTTTCTGCACGCCTGCTTTGTGTGGGGGATGGCCGTGCTTGGCGCATTTGCCGTGTGCCTGGTGCCGGTGTTTATGCTGCTGGGTGGGCCCGCGGACCTGGATGCGGCTGACGCGGGCGGTTGGATGGCCGTTTTGGGCTGGCTGGTCGGCTTGGCTGCGGTTTCGGCGGCGTCATTTGCCGTGCACGAGCTGGTGCACGGTGTGTTTTTTAAGCTGCTGGCGCCTGCGGGCGCGCAGGTGACCTTTGGGGCGAATCGCGAGACGGCGATGATCTATGCCTGCGCCGAGGGTGTCGTGTATTCGCGCCGGCGGTACGTGGCGGTTTGCCTGGCGCCGACGGTTGTTGTGACGGCGGCGTTTGCCCTGGGGTTTGCGTTCTCGGGCTATCCGCTGCTGTGCTACCTGGCTGCCGGCTTGCATTTGTCGGGCTGTGTGGGCGACTGGTATTACGTGCGGACCATTTTGCGCGACCGCCGCATTGTCGCCTGCGAGGACACGTCCTTTGGCGTGCGCTTTTTCGCAAGGTAGTCTTTTTGGGATGATTTTTCTGGGACGGGGATTAAAAAAGCATTGCGGGGGAGAAGATGTTGATGAAGCCGTTGTTGTTGCACGCCTGCTGTGCGCCGTGCTCGCTTGAGCCGGTCCGTCTGCTGCGCGAGGAGGGGTTTGAACCCACAATCTGCTGGACCAACCCCAATATTCAGCCTCACGATGAATGGCAGCGGCGTTTGGACGAGCTGCGCCGGTGGTGTGCCGATGGCGACATCGAGCTTGTCGAGGCGGGGGAGGACCGCGAGCGCTGGGAGGCCGGCGTGGCCCCGCTGGGCGCCGATCGGCCTCGTCGCTGTCGCGCGTGCTATGCCCTGCGCTTGGCCGAGGCGTGCCGTGTGGCCCAGGAGCGTGGGTTTGAGTTTGTGGGCACGACGCTCGCCGTCTCGCCGTATCAGTTGTTCGAAACCTGCAATGATGTGTTGGAGCGTCTAGCTGCCGCCCGCGGTCTTACTCCGGTAATTCGCGATTTTCGCCCGTATTATCCCGAGGCCACGCGTCGTTCGCGCGAGCTTGGCATGTATCGGCAGAACTACTGTGGTTGCCGCTTCTCGGCTGTCGAGGCGGCCATGGACCGCGCCCGCATCCGCGACGAGCGCAAAGCCGCCAAAAAGTAGTTCATTTGGGACGTCAGCCTGCTAGGATGTAGAGCGGACTTTAGCTATATAAGGAGTATCCGACGTGTCTATGCGTACCGATGATTTTGACTATAACCTGCCCGAAGAGCTCATCGCCCAAGCGCCTGCCGAGCCGCGCGACTCCTGCCGCCTGCTGGTGGTGGATCGCAAAGGCTCCCAGGCGGGAATGCCGCTGGAGCACGGCGGCACCGTCGAGCACCGCATCTTCCGCGACATCATCGATTATATCGAGCCGGGCGATGTGCTCGTCATCAACAAGACGCGCGTGATGCCGGCCCGCCTGATCGGTCGCAAGGCCGGCTCGGGCGGCGTGGTCGAGACGCTGCTGCTCAAGCGCCGCGAGGATATTGACCCGCTGGGCCATGTTTGGGAGTGCCTGGTCAAGCCGGGCAAGCGCCTGAAGCCCGGTGCACAGATTGAGTATCGCGCCGGTGGCGCCCATGCGCCCGTGGGGGCTCCCGTGGTGCTGACGGCCGAGGTCGTCGACTTTGTCACCGATAGCCGCGGCGGCCGCCTGGTGCGTTTTGAGCCGGCCGGCTGCAATGCCGCCGGCGACCCGCGCACGCTCGACGAGGCCATCCATGCTGCCGGCCACGTGCCGCTGCCGCCCTACATTACCGATTACGAGGGCGATCCCGAGAAGTACCAGACCGTCTACGCCATGAAGGAGGAGCACTCGGCTGCCGCTCCCACGGCGGGTCTGCACTTTACCCCCGAGCTCATGGCCGCTATCGAGGCCAAGGGTGCGAAGTTTGCCGCCGTCGAGCTCGAGGTGGGCATTGATACCTTCCGCTTGGTGGAGGAGGACGACCCTACGCAGCACGTCATGCACACCGAGCGTTACCACGTATCGCAGGAGGTTGTCGACGCCGTGCATAAGGCGAAGGCCGAGGGACACCGCGTGATCGCCGTCGGCACCACCGCCGTGCGCTCGCTCGAGAGCGCTTTTGACGCGGACGCGCCGGTGTCCGATCCGGCCGTGACGGCGCGCTATTTTGAGGACCGCGAGGACGGGGCCGACACGCTTGGCCGCGGTGACATCGTGGTACGCGAGAACGCGACAACGCAGCTCTACCTCATGCCTGGCTCGACCTATCACGTGGTCGACGCACTGATCACTAACTTCCACGTGCCGCGCTCCACGCTCATGATGCTCGTGAGCGCACTTGCCACCCGCGACCAGATCATGGATGCCTACGCTGCTGCTATCGAGGAGCGTTACCGCTTCTTCAGCTTTGGCGACGCCATGCTCATTTGTTAGTTACGCGGTTCTACGAACCGCGTAACTGCTCGACGCTGCAAACCCGCCAGAGCGGCAATCTGCCTTTCAACTTCGGCGGCATGACCAGAAGGTCAATGCCGCCTTGTTTCAAGGCACCTTGCTCGCTCTGGCGGGTTTTCGCTGTCCGCGCCAAAACATCGGCGTTGCCGTGGTTCAACCTGCCAAAAAGGGACAGGTTTATTTTGGCAGGTTTTATTTGGGCAAACGTTGTTGGCGCAATGGGGACTGGTTTATATTCACCAAGTTGGTGCAAAGTAGCCTGACCCCTTTGCACCAAAAAGTTGCGGTGAGATAGTTCTTGAATTGGCCTTTTTGATGGCTAAACAGGAACTATCTCACCGCAACTGCCTTGAGTGTTTTTTGGCAGCTAGTTTACTTGCTCGCGAAGAGCCCGATCAGGACGATCACGAGGATTACGGCGATGATGCAGACGATGGCTCCGGTGAATTTGATGCGTGAGTCGCGGGTGCGCTCGCGCACGTCGTCCTCGGCGGCTTCGAGTTGAGCCACTTCACGCTCAGTTTCGGCGTGCTCGGCCTTATCGCGGGCCAGGGAGCCCGCGAGCGATTCGGTAATCTCGGGATGGTCATGCACCTCGGTCGCCTGCTCGATGATCGACTGTGCGTGCGCGACGTCCGCCTGGGCATTGGCAATAGCCTGCTCTTGCTCTCGACGCGCTTTGTCCTCGGCGGCGATCTTCTCGCGCAGTTCGCGCTGGCGCGTTGCGGCGGCGGCTTTTGCGGTCTGCAGCTCGTCGCGCGCGGCATCGGCCTCGGCCGTCACGGCCTGATGGGCACGCCTGGCGTCAGCGATGGGGGCTTGTGCCTGCTCGACGGCGTGCTCGGCGGCCGCGAGTGAGTGCTCAAGATCGGCGGTGATGTGCGGGACATCTTCCTCGGCTTTGCGCAGGGCATCGGCCGTGTCGGAGATCTGCATCGAAAGCTCGCTGGTGCGCACCGTGTAATTGGCGGGATTCGCCGAAGGATTGCGCTGCAGCTCGGCATACTCGCGGCGCAGCGTTTCGAGTTGAGCGCGCGTGGCATCGACGGTTTGCTGCGCTGCGGCAACGCCGGCGTCGCGCTCGGCCTGCACCTTGTCGCGGATGCGCTTGGAATCCTCGAGGCGGCGAACGAGGCGGTTACCGGTCTCGCGCGAGCTGGCTTCGCGCGCCTCCACGGCATCGAGTGCGGCTTTGAGACGCCGCTCGGTGGCATCGTCCTCTTCTTTTATTTGCTCGAGCTGCGCCTTGAGCTCTGTTGCCTTGGCAGCATGGGTATCGCGGCCGATTTCTGCCGCCGCGGCGGCCTTTTGTGCCGTGTCGATAGTCTGGCGCTGCTCGGCGACGATTTGGTCGTAGCGGCCTGCGATGTCCTGGCGTGTCTTGAGCTCCTCGCCTTGATCGGCGATGCGCTGCTCAAGTTCGGCCAGGTGGGCACGGGCGTCCGCGAGTGCCTTCTTTGCGGCGTTCATCTCGCGCATGGCCGAGGCACCCTGGGCGATAAAGGCGCCCACGGCGCTGGCGGTGTTTGAGACGGCGCCTCCCAGATCGCGGCTGGCTGCTGGGGTGTGCAGGGCGGTCGGGTGAGCGGCGTTCGCCGTGCCCGCATCGGGCGTCTGCGGCGTGGCGATGCTGCCGGTGCCGCCCTCGACTACGGAAAAGCCGGCAGCGTGCGGGTCGACTGCATCGGCACCAATGGTGGGGTGCTCAAGCTGCAGGAACGAGGGCAGGGTGCTGCCTTGGTCGGCAACGGGGGTCTCGCCGGGCACGAAGGTCGAGGCGGCCTCGGCGGCCTCCTCTTCTTCGGCGTCAATATCGGCGTCGGCCACGGCGTTTTTCATCGCTTTGACGGCATCCATCATGGAGTCCATGACGGCATCGAGCTCTTCTTCCGAAGACACCTCGATAGGGCCTTCTGCTTGCGGGGCGGCGTCCTTTTCGGGGGCGTCGTCCTGAGCGGCCGAATCGTCGTTTTGCTCGCCGGCATCTTCGGCCGTAGGGATTTCCGTCGCAGCGCCGTTATCTAGAGTGGCGTCGTCGACGTCGGTATCATTGCAGGTCGCAGCGTCAGTATCTGCGGCGACGTCTGCTGAATCATCAATATGCTGTTGAGTCTGGGGGTCCAGCTCGTCTGTCATAGGCATGTGCTCCTCATCGTTGTTTGTCACCCTATGATAAAGTCTCGCGCCGACATCCCGCGCCCCGCAGCAAAGTTTCAAAACGTGTTCGATGACTCGCTTGGATAGCAAAAATTCGTCCTCTAAATTCAGTTTACGCTTGACATTCCCTTCGCCGAATGACGTTGCGCCGTTCGCCTGGTGCGGTCTTTATTTTTCACTTGAACCCGCTAAAGTTGCATTTCAGCTTTTGGCGCGTGAAGTTGGATACGCGCAGTCGGCGGGCGTGCCCGTCGCGATTCGAAAGGACTTTGTATGGGACTTTTCACTGGTAAGACCGTGATCGTCACCGGCGGCGGCAAGGCCACGCTTAAGGACGGCTCCGCTGGCTCCATCGGTTACGGCATCGATATCGCTTTTGCCAAGGAGGGCGCAAACCTCGTCATTACCGGTCGCAACGTTGCCAAGCTCGAGGCTGCCAAGGAGTCCCTCGAGGCCGAGTACGGCGTCAAGGTTCTGCCTGTTCAGGCCGATGTCTCGGCTGGTCAGGACAACGAGGCCGTCGTCCAGAACGTCATCGACAAGGCCATTGAGGAGTTCGGCCGCATCGACGCCGTCGTTAACAACGCTCAGGCCAGCGCCTCGGGTGTGACCATCGCCGACCACACCATGGATCAGTTTAACCTGGCCATTTATTCCGGTCTGTATGCTACCTATCTGTACATGCAGAAGGCCTATCCGCACCTGAAGGAGACCAAGGGCTCCGTGGTCAACTTTGCCTCGGGCGCCGGCCTGTTTGGCAACTACGGCCAGTGCAGCTATGCCGCTGCCAAGGAGGGCATCCGCGGTCTGACTCGCGTTGCAGCCAACGAGTGGGGCAAGGACGGCATCAACGTCAACATCGTGTGCCCGCTTGCTTGGACCGCTGCGCTCGAGAACTTCCAGGATGCTTATCCCGAGGCGTTCAAGGCCAACGTCCACATGCCGCCGGCAGGCCACTACGGCGACGTCGAGAAGGAAATCGGCCGCGTGGTCGTTCAGCTCTGCGGTCCCGACTTTAAGTACATGAACGGTGAGACCGTCACCCTCGAGGGCGGCATGGGCCAGCGGCCCTAACAGTTACGCGGTTCTACGAACCGCGTAACCAGTTGACGCTGCAAACCCGCCAGAGCGGCAATCTGTCTTTCAACTTCGGCGGCATGATCAAAAGATCAATGCCGCCTTGTTTCAAGGCACCTTGCTCGCTCTGGCGGGTTTTCGCTGTCGTTGACAAGGCATCGGCGTTGCTGTGGCAGTCGGAAATGATCCGTTGGGGACGGAGGAAAACGGATCATTTTTATCCTGATGCATTGGTGTAAGTGGGCAGGTTTCCTTTGCGCCAGTTTCTGTCGAGTCGGTGCTGCTTGCGGGTTGCCCGTATAATGGTTTGCGTATG
>DXZZ01000067.1:0-8330 GCA_019419425.1 Collinsella sp.
CGCCGCAGCCGACAAGGGCAAATGCGGCAAAGAGGGCGATGCAAAGGGAAAGGATCGATAGGGTCTTATTCTTCATGGTGGCGTCCTCCTTGTCTGCCGATGACATCACGGCGCCGCATGCTGTTGGGGTACTGGTTGCGCTGGCGGCGGATGTCTCTGTGTACTGTGCGGCTTATGCCTCCGTTCATCGCTTGTGGCCGTTGAGCGGCCGTGCCCCAACGGGTTCCTTACTTATAGATATGCCCCAGCTTGTGCCGCCCGGGAGTCTCGAAAGGTGGGCCAGATGTCCCATGTTTGCGTGTGCGGGCTTGCCGCAAGGTGGGCCTGGCGCTGGGCAAGCGTGCGGCTTGGTTGATGCTCCTAATGTTGCGCAACAGCAATGCCGGCTTGAGGTTTTAGACTTGGCTGTGACAAAAGCTAAACCACGAAAGGTCGAACGATGTTCTGTCAAAAATGCGGACAGCAAGTTCCCGATGGATCGACGTTTTGCACGCATTGCGGGGCCTCGCTGGCGGGTGGTTCCGTGCCGGCGCCTGCGGCTACCGCACCGACTTCCGCGCCTACGGCCGGCCCGGGCCTAACCCAATCGATGCCGCCGGTCGCGCCCGCGCCTCAAAAGCCCAAGAGCAAGGCACCGATCATCATTGCTGTGGCATGTGCCGCTGTGGTCCTCATCGGGGGCGGCACGGTGTTTGCGCTTACGGTGCTCAACGGGTCAAAGAGCTCCGGCACGCAGATTTCGGTGATCGATACCGGGTCTTCGGACGAGAAAGATTCTTCTGCCAAGAAGAAGAGCAACAAGTCCAAGGACAAGGAGTCTTCGTCATCGGATGACGAGGCCGTTCCCGAGGACGAGTCGGCATACTACGGCTCGGGCGATTCGGACGATTACCTGACTGACGTGCATACGTACATGAACGACATGCATCCTTATGGCATGTCGATTCCCAATCGATTTGAGATGGTTGATACTCCCAGCGGCAGCGGCACTAGGTATGAGGATCCGGAGACGGGGTTTGTGATCAACCTGTTTGGCTACGTCAACATTAACGACGAAACTGCACACGAGATGTTTATCGATAAGGACACCTCGGGCAAGACTGACCTCTATACCGCGGAGGGCGACAACTGGTACGTGGTTTCGTGGCGCGAGGGCGACATCGTCATTTACGAAAAGACGATCGTCACGGATTCGACGATTGCCACGGCGCATTTGGAGTACTCGACTGCAAACCGCGACATGGGGTCGAAGATTATCGATACGCTGCTGCCGACGTTCCAGGTGGACTAGGCTCCTACGCCTATAGCCGGCAATCGGAAACACCGATAGCCAGAGCTCCTGACAGCCTTTGTCTTATGGGCTAGACTGGCTTGGACAAGATCGATGAATGGGACAACCGCTTCCTGGCGTCGTTGTCCCATTTTTATTATGCGTGCGACCCGTGGTGGCCGGCACGGTGGGTAGAGGTGTTTCGATGAGCCAAGAGATGATGGACAAAACCTGCCGAGGGTTTGCCGAGGCGTTGGCTGCACGCGAGCCGGTTCCCGGCGGCGGTAGCGCGAGCGCGTTTGTGGGAGCACTGGGTGCCTCGCTGTGCGGGATGGTTGCTCGCTATGGCGCGACGAACCCCGCGCTTGCCGATCGCGCGGACGATCTGACGCACGCGTTTGCTCAGGCAGACGAGCTGGCTCAGGAGCTCGTGGGTCTGGTCGCCGAGGACGTTCGTGCGTACGGTCAGGTGTCTGCGGCATACGGTATTCCGCGCGAGGATCCGGCTCGACCGGCTGCGATTCAGGATGCGCTGCACGTGGCAGCCATGCCGCCGTATCGGATCATGGATGCCTGCGGCCGCGCACTGGCGCTGCTCGAGGACATGGCGGACAAGGGCTCCCGACAGCTGCTCTCCGATGTGGCGTGCGGTGCCGTGTTTTGCCGCGCGGCCATGCAGGGCGCGAGCCTGACGCTCTTTGCCAATACCACGTCTATGAAAGACCGGACGCGCGCCGAGGAGCTCGAGGCGGCGTGCGATGAACTGCTCGATATGTGGCTACCGCGCGCCGATGCGCTGGCGCGTCGCGCCGCCGACGCCGCCAGGAAGAGGGGATAGCCATGGCAGAGCTGCTGAAGGGTGCTCCCGTTGCCCGTGCTTTGACCGAGGAGCTCGCTGCCCGCTGCGCCGCTTTGCACGAACAGGGCATCGTGCCGACGTTGGCCATCGTTCGCGTGGGCGAGCGCGAGGACGACCTGTCCTACGAGCGCGGTGCACTCAAACGCTGCGAAAAGGTGGGCATCGAGGCTCGTCGCGTTTTGCTTCCTGCCGATGTTTCGCAGGATGAGCTGCTGGCGGCTATTAAGGACATCAATGCCAACCCCACTGTTCATGGCTGTCTGCTGTTCCGCCCGCTGCCTGCCGGTCTTGACGAGGATGCGGTTGCTGCGGCACTCGATCCCGCCAAGGATGTTGACTCCATGACGCCGGCGTCGCTGCTTACCACGCTTTCGGGGCGGGGCGAGGGCTTTGCTCCCTGCACGGCCGAGGCCGTTTTGGCGTTGCTGGACCATTACGGCGTTGAGCTGGATGGGGCCAAAGTCGCGGTCGTCGGTCGGTCGCTGGTGATTGGCCGTCCCGTTGCCGCCATGCTTACGGGCCGCAATGCCACAGTGACGACGTGCCATACGCATACGCGCGACTTGGCTGCCGAGTGCCGTGCGGCTGATATTGTGGTTGCGGCCGTTGGACGTGCGCGCATGATTGGCGCGGATGCGGTTCGCGAGGGCCAGACGATCATCGATGTTGGCATTAATTGGGACGAAGCCGCCGGCAAGCTGGTCGGCGACGTCGATTTTGATGCTGCGGAGCCGATCGTTGGCGCAATTACCCCCGTGCCGGGCGGCGTGGGGGCTGTGACCACCGCGATTCTCGCCAAGCACGTGATTGAGGCGACGGAGCGCGCATCGAAATAGGCGTTTTGGGCTGTTTGAGGGGTTAGCTCTATACCCCGTGGACAGAAAATGCCAAATATGAGTACTGTTGCCAAGATAGTCACATATATTTTAGGCCAAATAGGCTCTCTAACGATATTTATTATCGATAGAGAGCCTATTTTATTGGACCTATGAGGAATTACATCATCTAATTTTTGAACAAATGTAGACTTTCGACACCCATACGTAGCAAAATTGCTGTTACTAAATTGGTGACAGTACTCATATTTGGCATTTTTTGACCACAGGGGTTGCCAGCGCCGTGGTTTCGCCCTTTCTGCGCCGAAGCGATACACTGTTATCGTTTGATTTCTTCGCTCAAGGAGGATGCGCATGCCGTGCACAACGATTTTGGTTGGTAAGAACGCGAGCTACGACGGGTCGACGTTGGTCGCCCGCAACGAGGATTCGTCCAACGGGGTGTTTGAGCCCAAGCGTATGCGTGTGGTGCATCCCGACGAGCAGCCGCGCGTCTATACGAGCGTCCTGAGTCACCTGACCGTTGAACTGCCCGATAACCCCATGCGCTACACGAGCGTCCCCGATGTTGTCCCGGGCCACGGCATCTGGGCCGAGGCCGGTTTCAACGAGCTCAATGTGGGCATGTCCGCAACCGAGACGCTCACCACCAACGAGCGCGTTCGCGGCGCCGACCCGCTCGTCGACTACGTGCCCGCCAAGGGCAACGAGGACGAGGACGGCTATGTTCCGGCGCAGCCCGGCGGTCTGGGCGAGGAGGACATGGTGACCCTGGTGCTGCCATATGCCAAATCCGCCCGCGACGGCGTACGCATTCTGGGTGACCTGCTCGAGCGTTATGGCACCTACGAGAACAACGGCATCGCCTTTAGCGACGTGGACGAGATCTGGTGGCTCGAGACCATCGGCGGTCACCACTGGATCGCCAAGCGCGTGCCTGACGACGCCTATGTGACCATGCCCAACCAGCTGGGTATCGACAGCTTTGACCTGGATGACGCCGAGGGCGCCCAGGCCGATCACATGTGCTCCGCCGACCTGCGCGCTTGGATGGCCGAGTGGCATCTGGACCTGACGCTGGGCGTCGAGGGCGACGGTCCGGCCGCGGTCTTCAACCCGCGCGAGGCCTTTGGCTCGCACAGCGACAGCGACCACGTCTACAACACGCCGCGCGCCTGGTATATGCAGCGCTGCCTTAACCCCAGCGATGTGTGGGACGGTCCCGAGGCCGACTACACGCCCGAGAGCGACGATATTCCCTGGAGCCGCGTGCCCGAGCGCAAGGTGACCATCGAGGACATCAAGTACGTACTCTCGAGCCACTACCAGGGCACGGAGTACGACTGCTACGGCAGCAAGGGCACGCCCGCCACGCGTGGCGCCTATCGCCCCATCGGCATCAACCGCAACAGCCAGCTCGCTGTGCTGCAGCTGCGCCCCTATGCGCATCCGGCCTACCGCGCCGTGCAGTGGATGGCCTTTGGCTCCAACTCGTTTAACGCGCTGGTTCCGCTGTACGCCAACGTCGAGACCATGCCCGAGTACTTTGCCGACACGCAGGCTCGCGTGACGTCCGAAAACTTCTACTGGGCCAACCGCCTGATCGGCGCGCTGGCCGACGTCCGCTTCCATGAGTGCGGCCGCGCAGTCGAGGATTATCAGGAGAAGGTCGGCGGCATGGGCCACAAGCAGATTCATGACGTCGACGCTGCCGTAGCCGTTCTGCCCGAGGCCGAGGTGCCTGCCGAGCTTGCACGCGCCAACGAGGAGTTTGCCGAGCTCGTGCGCGTGGAGACCGATGCCCTGTTGGGCAAGGTGCTCTACACCACGAGCTGCGCCATGAAGAACTCTTTCGCGATGAACGACAACGTGAGATAGGGATTTCCCGTCGATCGAATAGCGCTTAAACGCTTTGTCGCTTTCACTCAATCTTGGGTACAAGAACGCCAATGCAGTTGTTTGTGATTGGAGACAACCATGGTTATGAAACTCGATCAGCTTGTTAACGGCGCCATCAACGTGGGCTTCGGCGCCGCCGCCGTTGCCGTCGAGGGCAGCAAGAAGGTTCTCGACGACCTTAACACCAAGGGCGAGCAGGTGCGCAAGGACGCAGGCGCCCCCGGTATCGCCCGCAGTGTGTCCGACATGTTCGAGCAGGCCGGCGGCACCATCTCCGACCTGACCGAGCGTCTGGGCATGCAGGGCGAGACCGCGGCCCAACGCGTGCTCGACGAGCTCATTCTGGCTCGCGTCCGCGTTATGACCGCGCCTGAGCGCACGGCCTTCCTGGCTCATGTGCGCGACATCGTCGATTCGGTCGAGGACAACGTGACCTCGGTGCCCGTCGAGTCTGTTGAGCCCGACGATGCGAAGGATACCGAAGAGGCCGAGTAGCAGCGCAGATGGCAGATTCCACCACCGATTACAACAATCTAGATCCTCTGGGTGACGAGGCGGCGGTTGTCGACGAGGTCGACGCTGCCGTCTCGGGCGCTCGCAAGAAGCCACGCGCTGTTGATATGGTGCCCGAGGAGCCCGACGCGATGGCACCGGACGAGGAATACCAGCTCACGCCGGCGGGTCGTCGCGAACGCATTGGGCAGATTGTTCGCCTGGTCAAAAAGTACCGCGTGTGGGATAACCTCACGCCGGTTCGTTTGCGCCGCCTGCTCGAGGAACTCGGCCCCATGTTCGTCAAGATGGGGCAGATTCTGGCCAACCGGTCCGAGATTCTGCCGCAACGCTTTTGCGACGAGCTGCGTCGTCTGCGGTCCGACGTGGAGCCGGTGCCGTACGAGGTCGTACTCAGTTGTCTGGAAGAAGAATACGGCCTGCGCCTGGGAGAGATGTTCGATGCGATCGACCCCAATCCGCTTGGTAGCGCATCGCTCGCGCAGGTGCACCGCGCTCGTCTGGTGACGGGCGAGGACGTGGCCGTCAAGGTGCAGCGCCCCGGTGCGCAGCAGGTTATGGCACAGGACATCGATATCATCCGCTCGGTGGTGCGTATCGTTTCCAAGTTCGTCAACACCGATCAATTCGTTGACCTGCACGGCGTAGTCGAGGAGTTGTGGACCTCGTTTCGCGAGGAGACCAACTTTTTGGCCGAGGCCAAAAACCTCAACGACTTCTACGAGTTCCATAAGAGCGTTCATGGCGTGACGTGCCCTAAATCCTATCTGGACCTGTGCACCGAGCACGTGGTGGTTATGGACTACGTCGACGGCATTTCGATCGCCGATCCTGAACGCTTGGTGGCCGAGGGCTATGACTTGGAAAAGATCGGTGCCGCAATCGTCGAGGATTACTCGACGCAGGTGCTCGATGACGGCTTTTTCCATGCCGACCCGCATGCGGGAAACATTATTCTCAAGGACGGCATCGTTTACTTTATCGACTTGGGCATGGTCGGACGCATGTCGAGTCACGATCGCGGTATCGTCAAGGACATGATTTTCGCCGTGGCCGAGGGTGACGTGCCCAAGCTCAAGGATTCGCTCATGCGCTTCGCCGTGACGCGTGGCGACTCGGCTGAGCTCGATCATTCGGCCTTTTTGTCCGATTTGGACTTTATCGTGGCTGACTTTGCGGGCCTTGACCTGAAGGATCTGGATATCGGCGAGTTTTTGACCTCGCTGTTAAACCTGGCGCGCAAAAACGACGTTGAGCTGCCGAGCGTGGTAACGATGTTCGCCCGCGGCATGGTGACGCTCGAGGGCCTGTTGACCGAGTACATGCCCAACGTCAACATGATCCAGATCATTCAGACGCATATCAAAAACGAAAAAAGCACTTATGCGCGCGTGCGCGACATGGGACGCGATCTTGCCGCGAGCAGCTATCGCGCGGCAAAAGGCTCGCTCGAGGCGGCCGAGTATCTTGGCCTGGCTTCGCGCATGCTCACGCGCGGCCAGCTTAAGGTGAACACGCAGATCATGAGCAGCGATAAGGCGCTGCGACAGCTGGGCGGAATTATCGACCGTATGTCGATGGCTATCGTGATCGCCGGTCTGTTTATCGGTTCGTCGGTGGTGTACTACGCACGCATCGAGCCGGTTGTGTTTGGTATCCCGGTCATTGGCTTTATGGGCTACGTGAGCGCGCTGGTGCTGGCGCTTATGCTGGGCCGCAATATCTGGCTCAACAGCCACGGCGGCAAGCACTAGAGGCTGCGGCCGTCACCGCATTTTCCTATCGCAAACAATAGCTTTTACCTTGGGCTTCGCCTGCGTGCGAGGCCCTTTTGCGTGATACCATTTTGACGGTAATAATCGATGGCCTAGATGGTGGTGCGGAGACGCACGAATGCGCGGTTTTCCTGCGCGTTTGGGAGAATCGGGGTGCAAGTCCCCGGCTGTACCAGTAACCGTAATTCCTCTTGGCTCGGGATGTTCGCGTCGCAGATCGGACGGCGCGCCCGAGTCGTTAAGGTTAAGTCGGATCGCCTCCCATCTTGCGTGCGGCTGCGGCGTATGCCGCCGGTGTGCATAGGGCTCTGGAGGGAAGGAGGACCCCGATGGGGGAACTCGAGCGCAACATGCGCGATGACGTGGGGCAGCCTCAAGGCAACGCTCCAAGTACAGACAATGGGGGACAAATGGATATGTTTGAGGACGAGCGTGTGTGCGCCTCGTTGCATCGCCGTGGCGCGATTGCACGCGGTATAGCCAAGCGCGGCCTGGTGGCATTCCTGGCCTTCGCGATGGCCTTTGGCACCACGCCGGCTCAGCTGTGGGCCGAGGGCGCCGAGGGCATTGCCGAGGCTGTGGCTCAGGCTGCGACGCCGGGCGAGGGCACGGGTGCCGCGGACGGTGCTGCCGACGGTGTCGTTTCTGAAACCGGCTCTAACGCGAGCGATGCGTCGGTTAACGATGGCGCTTCGGCGAATGCCGCAGATAGCAACGGCGTAGCGTCGGACGATTCTGCCGCAGTCGAGGCTTCTACTGCTTCGCCGGATTCATCCGAACAGAACGTCAAAAGTGTTGTAGCCGCTTCCGATGAGGCTGAATCTCAGCCTACCGAAGCCGCAAGCCAAGAGGTCGCGGCCACGTGCTCCGTCGTCGGCACCGACGCCAAGGGCGCCCAGCAGACCTGGGCCGCCGCGCAGCAGATCGCTCTGAAGGAGGGCTCGACCGCGGCCGACCTCTCCGAGCAGCTCTTCAGGCAGGCCGGCCTCAAGGCCGACTACGACCCCAACGGCTCCTGGGGCTGGGCGCTCAACTCGATCACGTCGCCCTTCGACGCGGGCCGCACGCTCGCCTACGACCCGGCGACCGGCGCGCACTGGCAGCTGTTCGTCAACGGCAGCGTCTCCGCGGTCGAGCCCTCCTTCAGAGCGATCTGCTGCGCGGCGGCCCAGGTCTGC
>DXZZ01000068.1:0-8229 GCA_019419425.1 Collinsella sp.
ATGCCATAGCGCTTGCCGTGGTGGTCTCGCCGTCCACGGGGAACTTGGCGACCATAGCCGAGCTGGGGGTGAGTTGCGTCTTGCCGCCAAAGGGCATGAGCACGGTCGCGGCGCCGATGGTGGAGTCGAAGCGCTCGGAAAGGCCCTTGTTGGAGGCGACGTTGAGGTCGGTGACCAGCGAGGTCATACGCTCGGCAAGCGTGGTGCCGGCCCAGCTGGGCTGCCACACGCTGCGGGCGCACACGTGGGCGACCTGGTGCTTGGGCGCACCGTTGGAGTTGAGGAACTCGCGGGACAGGTCGACGATGGCGACGCCGTTCCAGGCCATGCGCATGCGCGGCTCGGCGGTAACCTCGGCGATAACGGTTGCCTCCAGGTTCTCCTCGGCGGCGTAACCCATGAACTCATCGACGTCACCGTCGGCGACGGCGCAGGCCATACGCTCCTGGGACTCGGAGATAGCGAGCTCGGTGCCGTCCAGGCCGTCGTACTTCTTAGTCACGGTGTCCAGGTCCACGTACAGGCCGTCGGCAAGCTCGCCCACGGCGACCGAGACGCCGCCGGCGCCAAAGTCGTTGCAGCGCTTGATCAGACGGCAGGCGTCGCCGCGGCGGAACAGACGCTGCAGCTTGCGCTCGACTGGGGCGTTGCCCTTCTGGACCTCGGCGCCCGAGGTTTCGATGGACTCGGTGTTCTGGGTTTTGGAGGAGCCGGTGGCGCCGCCGATGCCGTCGCGGCCGGTGCGGCCGCCCAGCAGGATGATCTTGTCGGTGGGGGCGGGGCACTCGCGACGCACGTGGTTTGCCGGGGTGGCGCCCACGACGGCGCCGACCTCCATGCGCTTGGCCACATAGCCGGGGTGATAGAGCTCGTTGACCTGGCCGGTGGCAAGGCCGATCTGGTTGCCGTAGCTGGAGTAGCCGGCGGCGGCAGTGGTCACGAGCTTGCGCTGCGGCAGCTTGCCCTCGAGCGTCTCGGAAACCGGGACGGTGGGGTCGCCGGCGCCGGTGACGCGCATGGCCTGGTACACGTAGCTGCGGCCCGAGAGCGGGTCGCGGATGGCACCGCCCACGCAGGTGGCGGCACCGCCGAAGGGCTCGATCTCGGTCGGGTGGTTGTGGGTCTCATTCTTAAAGAGGAACAGCCAGTCCTGGTCCTCGCCGTCGACATCGACTTTTACCTTGACGGTGCAGGCGTTGATCTCCTCGGATTCGTCGACATCGGTCATGACACCGGTCTTCTTAAGGTACTTGGCGCCGATGGTGCCCATATCCATGAGGCAGACGGGCTTGGCGTCACGACCGAGCTCGTGGCGCATCTCCATGTAGCGGTCGAAGGCCTGCTGCACCACGGCGTCGTCGATCGTCACGTCATCCAGGACGGTACCGAAGGTGGTGTGGCGGCAGTGGTCGGACCAATAGGTGTCGATCACGCGGATCTCGGTGATGGTGGGGTCGCGATCTTCATCGCGGAAGTACTGCTGGCAGAAGGCGATGTCCGCCTCGTCCATGGCAAGACCGCGATCGGAGATAAAGGCGGCAAGACCGGCCTCGTCGAGCTCGCGGAAGCCGTCAAGCACCTCGACGGGCTGGGGCTCGGGGGTCTCCATGTGCAGCGTCTCGGGCAGGTCGAGCGAGGCGATGCGCGCCTCGACGGGGTTCACCACGTAGTGCTTGATGGCCTCGATGGCGGCCTCGTCCAGGGCGCCCGAGATCATATAGACCTTGGCGGAGCGTACGGCGGGGCGCTCGCCCTGGCTGATGAGCTGCACACACTCGCTGGCGGAGTCGGCGCGCTGGTCAAACTGGCCAGGCAGGAATTCGACGGCAAAGACGGCGCCGTCGCTTGCGGGGAGCTCGTTGTGGGTCACATCGACCTGGGGCTCGCTAAAGACGGTCGGCACGCAGGAGCGGAACAGCTCCTCATCGATGCCCTCGACGTCGTAGCGGTTGATAATCCTCAGGGCCTCGATGCCCTTGATGCCGAGAATCTCGGTCAGCTCGCCCTTGAGCTGCTGAGCCTCGACGTCGAACCCGGGTTTCTTCTCCACGTAGATACGAGAGACCATTGGTTCCTGCCTTCCTGATCGGTTGGGCGTACGGTGCGGTATGCGGCAGCGGTCGGTTTGCGGGGCAAGCCTCGCGGTCGCCTTGAGCCGCATACTTTTAAACCTCACTATGATACGACAGCTCGTGGCGCGTTGAGGACGGCGAGGGTGCTACAGTGGAGCGCAAACAAGAGAAAGGCATCACATGGCATTTGTTTCGCTCGCCATCATCGCACTCGTGGCCTTTGCAAGCCCCTTCATCGCCTCGGCGATTCCCGGAAAACCCGTTCCCGAGACGGTCTTTTTGCTCGTGTTTGGCGCGGTGCTGGGACCTCATATGCTCGGCATTATCCATGTGGATGCCGAGGTCTCGCTCGTGTCCGAGCTCGGCCTGGCCTTTTTGTTCCTGCTTGCCGGCTTTGAGATCGATCCCAAGAACATCACGGGCATCGAGGGGCGTTACGGCATGGCGACGTGGGTCGTCACGTTTGGCATCGCCTGGCTTGCCGTGCGCTTTACCCCGTGGTTTTCGGTCAGTCATTTTGATGGCATCGCCGTGACGCTGGCGTTGACCTCGACGGCGCTTGGGGCGCTCATGCCCATCTTGCGCGAGCGGTCGCTTGCCGGGACGCGCGTCGGCGATTCGATTCTTGCCTACGGTACGTGGGGTGAGCTTGGCCCCGTGCTCGCCATGTCGGTGCTGCTGTCTGCCCGTGCGGGTATCGAGACGTTGCTGATCTTGGGCCTGTTCGCCGTGGTGTGTGTGCTGCTTGCCGTGGTCCCCAGCCGCTCCAAGCGTATCGGCAGCCGCTTCTTTGCCTTTATTCAGGAGCGCGCCGATACGACTTCCCAAACGTTCGTGCGCCTTACGGTGCTCATCTTGGTCACGCTCGTGGCGTTTTCCGCCATATTTAGCCTCGATATCGTGCTGGGCGCTTTTGCGGCGGGCTTTGTCCTGCGCTATATCATCCCCGAGGGCAACCATACGCTCGAGCTTAAACTCGATGGCCTTGCCTATGGCTTTTTAATCCCGGTGTTCTTTACCGTGTCGGGTGCCAAGATCGACCTGACGGCTGTAGCATCGCGCCCTGGCCTGCTCGTGGGCTTTATCGTGGCGTTGCTGGTTATCCGCGCCGTGCCCATTCTTATTTCTATGAGCATTTGTCCTGCGACGCGCGATGTGTCGGCGTATGGCCGCATTACCGTGGCCCTGTACTGCACCACGGCGCTGCCGATTATCGTCGCCGTGACGAGCGTCGCTGTCAACGCCGGCGCATTATCACAGGGCGTCGCTTCGGTTATGGTGGCGGCCGGCGCCATCACGGTGTTCCTGATGCCACTGCTCGCGCAGCTCTTCTACCGCGTGGTCGATGCCGCGCCGGTTGCCGCCGTGGCAGAGGTTGCCGAGCATCCATCCGATGCGCTCGACATCCTGCGTGCCCATCACGATTTGGCGAGCCTGCTCGCACGCGAGCACGAGCTGCTGACCTCGCATGGTCACGGTCGCACGCTCGACGGCATACCTACCCTTGATTCCATTGCCGACCGCCTCTCGGCCGAGGCGGCAAGCGGGCACATCGATGCCCGTATCGTGGACGCCGCCCATTTGCTGGCCGAAAAGACTTACGGCGACGAGATCGACCCCGGCAAGCTCACCCCGCATGAGCGCCGCCGCCTGGAGCGCGCCAAGCTCGCCGTGCGCGAATACCGCCGCCGCATGCTGGAGCTTTACGCACACGAAGAGGCCCAGGACGACGACGGCAGGTAGCCAACGTCGCCGCGGAAAATGCATCCCGGAATTGGCGTCTAGAGTGGGATGCGCTTTCCACGAGAAGTCCGTTGCGGAAAGCGCATCCCGGAATCCGGACCCAGAATGGGACATAGTTTCCGAAAGAAGGCTCTGGGGGAAGCTGCGCCCCGTTCTGAGCTGAAATACCGGGACGCAGTTTCCCATACAAACAGAACAAAGGCGCGCCGCCTGCAGTTGATGCAGGAAGCGCGCCTTTTAGTTGAGCAATGTTGAGGCTGGGAGCTGAGGCTTGTGGTCCCTTAAGAGCGGGCAGCTCCGTCGACGGGGAGCACAGCGCCCGTAACGTAGGCGGCCATGTCGCTCGCTAGGAAGACAAAGGCGTTGGCGACATCCTCGGGCTCGCCCATGCGGCCGAGCGGGATGGTAGCGATGATGGGCTTGATGACTTCTTCGGGCAGGTTGGCGACCATGTCGGTCCTGGTTACGCCGGGGGCGACGGCATTGACGCGAATGCCCACGGGGGCGAGCTCGCGTGAGAGCGACTGGACCATGCCGTTGACGGCGAACTTGGACGTGGGATAGCCAACGCCGGAGGGCTGACCGTACTTAGCGACCATCGAGCTCGTGGTGGTGATGGTGCCACCGTGGCCGGCTTCGGTCATGATCTTGGCAGCGGCCTGGTGACCATTAAAGACGGCGACGACGTTGAGGTCCATGACCTTGGCGAACTCCTCGGCCGTGTAGTCCAAAAGGGGCGAGCGCTGGGAGATACCGGCATTGTTGACGACCGTGTCGAGACCGCCCATGTCGGCTGCGGCCTGCGTAAAGGCCTCGGTTACGGCCTCGAGTGAGGTGAGGTTGCACGAACGCCCCCAGATCTTTGCCTCGGGATAGGCGGCGGCGAGCTTCTCAACGGCCGCGTCGGCGGTTTCCTGACGCGAACCAAAGACGGTGACGGCGGCGCCTTCCTCGATAAAACGGCAGGCGATGGCATAGCCGATACCGCGCGTGCCTCCGGTGATGATTGCTTTCTTACCCTCGAGCAACATGGTGCCTCCATTCTTCGGGGGTGGACATACGCAGCACAGCATAACGGCGCGCAAAATCAACTTCGTTCGCATATCGGTAAACGGCACCCTCGGTTGTCAGCGAATGGCCAAGTTGTTCAAACTTTTGCTTGATGAACGCAATGGGCGGTTTCAAACAAAGGGGCTCCCATCCAAACGGACGGGAGCCCCTCAGGTGCTATGTTGTGTGCCAAGGACTGGACTAGTTCGCCATGACGCCTTCGGTCCAGGCCTCGACGTCCTCGATGCGCAGGACGTTGGCGACCTCGGCCACGCAGTCGACGCTGGCAAGCTCGGCGGCGGCAGCCTGGACGTCCTTCTCGAGTGCGCGGTGCGTCAGGAAGATGACCGAGCAGGCATCGCTGACGCCCGACTTGCCGTCCTCGACCTGGTTGATGAGCGAGATCGAGATGTTGTGCTTGGCAAAGATGTCGACCGTCTCGGACAGGGCGCCCACGCGGTCGGCGACCTTCAGGCGCACATAGTACTTGGTCTGGAGCTCGTCCATGGGCTTAAAGGCGAGGTTGTGGCCATAGGGCTCAATCTCGGGCAGCGGAGCCACGCCGCGGCTGATCTGCTCGGAGAGCGACAGGATATCGCCCACGACGGCGCTCGCGGTGGGGAAGGAGCCTGCGCCGGCACCGTAGAACATGGTCTCGCCCACGGCGTCGCCCACCACGTAGACAGCGTTCATGGCGCCGTTGACCTTGGCAAGCATGTGGTCGGCGGGGATCAGCGTGGGATGCACCCGGACGTCGACGCCGGCGTCGGTGTTGCGTGCGATGCCCAGCAGCTTGATGGTGTAGCCGAGCTCGCGGGCCTGGGCAATGTCCTCGGCGCCGATGGTACGGATACCCTGCTGGTAGACATCGTCGGTGGTCACGCGGGTGCCAAAGCCGATGGAAGCGAGGATGGCCGTCTTGCTGGCGGCGTCGAAGCCGTCGACGTCGGCGGACGGGTCGGCCTCGGCATAGCCCTTTGCCTGGGCGTCGGCGAGCACGTCAGCGTAATCGGCGCCCTCGGCGTCCATGCGCGACAGGATGTAGTTGGTGGTGCCGTTGAGAATGCCAGCGATGGTCAGGATCTTGTTGCCCACCAGGTCGTGCTCAAGCGTGCTCACGATGGGGATGCCGCCGCCGCAGCTGGCCTCGCACTTAATCTGCACGCCACACGCGCGCGCCTTCTCGGCAAGCGTCTCGACGTGACGGCCCAGCAGAGCCTTGTTGGCAGAGACGACATGCTTGCCGTGCTCAAAGGCGGTGGTGAAGATCTCGGTTGCGGGATGCTCGCCGCCGATCAGCTCGACGACGATGTCGACGGCGGGGTCGGTGACGACATCGTGCCAGTCACTCGTAAAGGCCTCGCGCTCAATACCGGCTGCCTCGGCCTGCTCCCAGGCAAGCGCGCAGGCGCGGGTCAGCTTAAGGTCGATGCCGTAGGCGGCCAGGTACTCATCGTGGTGGCTCTTGATCAGACGGGCCACGCCGCCGCCGACGGTCCCCAGACCGATCAGACCGACGTTCACGGTGCGCAGGGATTCGCTCATAGATAGCTCCTTCGTGCATCTTATGGATGGATTAACCGCTTAAAGGTTGAGTGCATTCTAGCGTGAACCGAGGGCGCATGCTCGCCAGGCAACAGGAGTCGCACAAAACGGCACCCCCGAAACGCTGCGGAAACATTGGAAACATGCTCGCTACAAATGAACTTCCGTAACAAACTGTCAACGTTTGCGCCATAAGGTTTGCCCCGTACCGCAAAACAGCCGCACCGCGGCCAGCGAAAAGGGGGACACCATGTTTAGTATCAACAACGCACTGAGCCGTAGGAGTTTCTTGGCAGGAGCCGCGGCGCTCGGCAGCACCGCCGCGCTCGCTGGCTGCTCTTCGAGTGGCTCTGACGGCGGCTCCGCCGATGACGGCAAGACCTTCAAGATCGGTGTTATCGGCCCTCTGACCGGCGCCGCGGCAACCTATGGCGTTTCGGCCGAGAAGGGTGCCAAGCTCGCCGCCGAGGATTTCTCGACCAAGGACCTCAAACTCTCGCTTAAGTCCGAGGACGACGTCGCCGACGGCGAGAAGGCCATCAACGCCTTCAATACCTTGTGCGACTGGGGCATGCAGGCGCTTGTCGGCCCCGTTACCACCGGCGCCGCCGTCGCCGTCTCGGGCGAGATCGCCGACGATATGCTCATGGTCACGCCTTCGGCCTCGTCGCTCGATGTCACCAAGGGAAAGACCACGGTCTTTCAGGTTTGCTTCACCGACCCCACCATGGGCGCCAGCGCCGCGAAGTTCTTGGCCGAGAAGTACGCGGACGCCAAGATCGCCCTGTTCTACAACTCCGGCGATACGTACAGCTCGGGCGTTGCCGACGCCTTTGCCGAGCAGGCCAAGGCATCCAAGCTCGATGTCGTCGATACCGAGACCTTTAAGGACGACTCTTCCACGAGCTTTACCAACCAGCTCACCAAGGCCAAGGAGGCCGGCGCCACGCTTATTTTTGCTCCGATCTATTACACGCCGGCGTCCGTCCTGCTCAAGAACGCCAAGGACATGGGGTACGACATGACGCTTATGGGCACCGACGGCATGGACGGCCTGCTCTCCGTTGAGGGCTTCGATACCTCTCTTGCCGAGGGCGTGCTGCTCATGACCCCGTTCTCTGCTGACGATGAGAAGAACGCCGACTTCGTCAAGGCCTATAAGGACGCCTACGACGAGACGCCCAATCAGTTTGCCGCCGATGCCTATGACTGCGTCCATGCGATTGCCGAGGCTATCGATAAAGCGGGCATCGACATTACGGCTGACGGTGCCGACATTGCCGACGACCTTGCCCGCGCCATGCGCAAGATCAAGATCGAGGGCCTGACGGGCGAGCTGACGTGGAATGACGAGGGCCAGGTCGAAAAGCCCGCTACGGCCTATGTGATCCAGGACGGCAAGTACATCGCCGCCTAAGTGCGCATAAAACGCTACCGGTGAGGCTGTTTTATTCAGGGCGGGGACGCCTGTAACAGAATGGAAACATTACTTTTACACAATAAAGTGGCATTACTGCATAAAATAATAGAAATACGCAGAAATATGGATAAATGAACAAATCCAAAGAAAAGTTGAAATAATCGCCACTTTTCCTAACTAAAGCGTCTACTATTTTGCGAACGCCGAACACGGCGAAGGATGGCCTGTCGGGCAACCAAAACCCGACGAGATTTGAGAGGAGAGCCGCATGTCGAGCCTCACCGGTAAGTCATTGAACCCTGTTATGAATCGCAGGAGCGTTATCGCGAGCGCAGCAGGTCTGGGGGCGATGTCCATTCTAGCTGGCTGCTCCTCCAACGGCGGCGACAGCGGTTCCGC
>DXZZ01000069.1:0-2261 GCA_019419425.1 Collinsella sp.
GGCGGCTACCCGCTCAAGGACGGCGACTCCGTCGTCTGGTGCTACTCGAAGTACGGTGACCCCGCGCCCGCCAATCAGATTTCCGTTAGCTGCACCGTTGTCGGCCAGGACGCCTCGGGCGCTCAGCAGACATGGGCGCAGCCCACGACAGCTTTGGTGGAAGAGGGCACGACCGCTGCTGATCTTTCCGAGCAGGCCTTTAAAAAGGCCGGCATTGGCGCCAAAACGGGAAAAGGCACGTACGGCTGGTATCTCGAGTCGCTGACTTCACCGTTCAACAAGACCGTGACGCTTTCGAGCGAGAAAGTTAACGAAAACACTTGGAAATTCTGGCAGTTCTTCGTTAACGGTCAGGCGGCCAATGTCGGCGCGGGCAATTACACACTCAAGGCCGGGGACAAGGTTACCTGGGTCTATGGCTTTGATGGAACCATGCCCGGCCAGGTTTCCGTTTCAATGGAGATCATCGGTAAGAAGGATGAGAAGGCGCAGCGCTGGACCGATCCTTCGACGCAGGTGTTTGTCGAGGGCACGACGATCAAGGACGCTTCCGCTGCCTACTTCGATGCCATTGGCATTGAGTCCAAGATGTACGACCAATTTGGTTATTGGGGTGTTCATAGTCTTGTCTCCCCGCTTGATGGCACCGAGCTGTCGGGTGCATGGTCGTTCTTTGTCAACGGCGTTCCCGGGCCTCAGCTCGATAGCGATTACGTGCTCAAGTCGGGCGACAAAATCGTCTGGGCTTACGCCCCTGGCGACACCGTTCCTAATCCCGATGAAGTCGTAGTCGATCCGAGCGCTTCGCGCCCGACCGATTGGAAAGCCGACTGGAGTGGCAATTCCAATGCGGTGGTCAAGAACGTGTCCACGCCTACGGGCGCGCTGGCAAGCTCTTGGACGTTCGATTGGAGGGCCTACTCGGGTGCCACGTATCCCAATGCGAGTGAGCCTATTGTCGTGAACGGCAACGTTTACCTTGCCGTGAACAAGCGTTTGCTTAAGATCGACGCCGAGTCGGGCAAGGTGCTTGCCGAGTCGAACCTTCAGACTGCGATTGGCTACACCACGCGTCCGATTTATACGAAAGGCTTGGTCATCGTCCCGCTCGACGGCGGTGCGGTCCAGGCTCTGACGGCCGATACGCTGACGACGGTTTGGGTCACTGACTCTGTGAGCAAATCTGCCCAGTCAAATTCCCAGCTGACGGTCGATGGCAACTATCTCTACGTTGGCACCGTTGATGTCGACTATGGAACGAGTACGTACAATAACGGTCACCTGACGCGTATTAATATACTGACCGGCGCTGTTTCTTGGCAGCATGTTAATGCTGATGAGGGCTACTACTGGACGAGCGCTACAGTGGGCGACGGCTATATTCTGGTTCCGACGAGTGCGGGTACCGTTGAGATGCTTAGCAAGTCGACGGGTGATGTGCTCGGCAGCGTTTCGGTTGGTGCCATCGTCAACTCCGGCTGTGTACTGTCCAAAGACGGCAAGCATGCCTATGTGATCTCGCGTGACGGCAAGCTCCACGTGCTGGCACTGTCGGACGCAAACGCAAGGGCCTCTTCGCGCATTTCCGAAGAACGCGTCATCGATCTTGGTCTTACGGGTTGTGCCTGCATGCCCACGCTGTATGGCAATAAGCTAATTGTCGGTGGCGAGGTTTCTGGCGGTTCGGCGCTGGCGATTGTCGACCTTGATAATGACTTTGCTACGACGTTGGTTTCGTCTGCCGATGGCTCCGTGCTTCCTGCCGGTGGCATCAAGGGCGCACCGCTCGTGAGTGTCCAGGCGGATGACGCGTACGTTTATTTCACTGTCAACTATGGTGCGACTTCCGACTATGTGAGCTACACCTCGGGCGGTGGCGTGTATCGCTACAAGATGGGTGACGCGCAGGCGACCGATGCGTTTAGCGCAGCGGGACACAACAATTACTGTGACTCGCCGATTGCCTGCGATGCCAAGGGTAACCTCTACTACATCAACGATTCCGGCACGCTTTTCAAGCTGAGTGGTGGCGTTAAGGTCTCGTTTGAGACTGGCGAGGGTTCTAAGGTCGACTCCCAGACTACGGCCGACGGCAAGTTGGTCAAGCCGGCCGATCCGACGCGCGATGGCTACACCTTCGCTGGCTGGTATACCGATGAGGCTTGCACGCAGGCGTATGACTTTAGCACGCCGGTGACGGCCGATCTGACGCTGTATGCCAAGTGGACCAAGAATGCTGTTAACCCTGGCGGCAATGGCGG
>DXZZ01000069.1:2271-8112 GCA_019419425.1 Collinsella sp.
TGGCGGTTCTGGCACTAATGGTGGTAACGGTGGCGCTGGCAACGGTTCTGGTGCTGGTGCCGGCACTGGCACGGGTTCCGGCTCTGGCACGAAGGGCCAGCAGGCTGGCGGCGTTGTCGCCCCGGGTCATAAGCCGGCGACCAAGACGACGGTGTCGACCAAGACCGAGACCAAGGACAACAAGTCCGACAAGAAGGACGCCGATAAGTCCGATAAGAAGGACGAGAAGAAGTCTGACAAGAAGTCTGACAAGAAGGACAGCAAGTCCGACAAAAAGTCCGATTCCAAGTCCGATACGGGCGCTGCTTCCACGACCACTGCTAAGAAGTCCTCTAGTGCTTCCGAGCAGGAGATTGGCACCAACCCGCTCGCCATTGTTGGCGTTGCCGCCGGCGTCATCGGTCTCGCCATCGTCGGCGTGTTCGTGTTCACCAAACGTCGGTAGGTGAGGGCTGTGTCCAATAAATCCAAGGACGCTGACCCCAAGCAACCAAATTCCTCGTTCATTCAGTTCGACGATGCAAAGCAACAGGGCGCCGCTTCGGCGGCGTCCGCCCCTCGACGGAAGGCGCTTCTTGGCGTTCTGATTGCCGCGTGCGTTGCGCTGATTGTCATATCGCTGGGCTTCGTCCATCCTTCCGAGAGCGGCGCCTGGTCCATTGACTGGATCGTTCAGACCGTGACGGGGGAGAGCGTCGTCACCAAGGACACCAGGGGGTCTGACTCGACTACGACTTCGGGCGAGGCCAGTTCCAAGGATTCCAAGTCATCGAATGACGCAAAAGATGAGTCCAAGGACGATTCCGAGTCTTCAAACAAGGAATCGGATAAAAGCTCGGATAGCAAGAAGTCCGATGGTCGGGACGGCAAGAAGTCTGGAGATAAATCCGCTGCCCAGAATACGGGAGCCGGCGATACTTCCAATGTGTCTGGCGGTGCTTCTTCGGGCGGCGGTCAGTCGTCTGATGGGGCCTCCAGCTCTAATGGCGGAAGCGCTCCCTCGGGCGGTCAGGGCGGCTCGCAGGAGTCCAACTACGTAACGGTGACGGTTTCGGTCACATCGAGCGCCGTGGGCAATCCTGTGTCTTCTGGCGGCACCTTTACCTTTAACGAAGGCGCCACCGTTTACGATGCCCTGTGTGCACTGGGCCTTTCCGTCAACGCACACGGCTCATCGTACGGCACGTATGTTTCTGCGATTGGTGGTTTGGCCGAGAAACAGTACGGCGGCACGAGCGGCTGGATGTACTCCGTCAACGGCACAACGCCCATGACGGCCTGCAGCAACTACGTTCTCTCCAACGGCGACAACGTGGTCTGGTATTACGTTACAGGCTAGAGGCCTCGACATATCGCACCAAACGGGCGGTTCGGATAAGCATCCGGGCCGCCCGTTTTTTTCATGCGTAGAGGACTGGGTCGCCGGGTCTCTCGGCAAACAAAAAACCGGTTGGAACGGGAATTCCAACCGGTTATACATTCAAGCAAATAGTGATCGACTACGACCGTGCGCCCTCGAGAAAGAAGCGGCGACTGAAGTAGTTGTACCAGGTGACGAGGAACGTAGCGATCGCTTTCATGGCCTGGTAGCCGATGCTCAAAAACGTGACGCCCACAAACATGTACAGGTCGTTGAGGCCCAGGCCGATCACCGACAGGATGGTGAAGATCGTGAACTCGCGCTTGCGGCTCATGCCCTCGCGATGGTCGAACACGTACTTCATGCTGAGCCAGTAGTTGACCACGACGGACGTGATGAACGAGACCGTGGTGCTCATCAAAAAGTCGAGGTGGAACAGCTCGACGAGCGCAATGAGCATACCCCAGTCGATGCCAAAGGAGATAAGGCCCACGACAGCGAACTTGAGGAACTGCTTAGTATGAGGTTGTGCCAGTGCCTTGCGCACGTAATCACATCCAATGCGTTGATGAATCGAGCAGAGGATACTTTAGAGCTTTTGCAAGGGAAACGTAAGGTCTTTGCCAAGAACTATACGAACTCGCCAAATTATCAAGTGCTAATCCGCAAACGTTGAAAATTTGCCCGTAAACGAGCGGCACCCACGGACGATACTGCGCTGAGCGCGCGTCGTCCGTGGGCGCCGTAATGCTGCAGGGGTGTCGAGCTATTTGGTCTCGTCGCCCTCCAGGAAGATCTTTCGGGTCACAAAGTTGTAGACCATGACAAGCGCGGTGGCGCAAATCTTGGCGATATTGGCTTCGAGCCCCAGACCGGCGTTGAGCGCCAGCACGATACCGTCGTTGAGCACCAAACCGATCACGGACAGCACGACAAAGATAATGAACTCGCGGCGGCGGCTCATGCCCTCCTTGTGCGCAAACACGTACTTCATGCTGGCGAGGTAGTTAAAGATGAGCGAGACGATAAAGCCGCTGGTATTGGCGATTAGGATGTTAAGGCCCAGACCGTAGTGGAGCAGATTCATAATGCCAAAGTCGATGATCGTGGCAATGACACCGACGACGCCAAACTTCATGATCTGCGCAAGGAGCTTTTGCATGGTACCTGCCTTAAGCTGGCGCCGAAGCGCCGCGGGGATGACAAACTTGGCCCAGTTTAGCCAATCCCCGCGGGTGGGGCTAGGCGCGCTCCTCGATAGCACCGTTTCTATATGCATCGAGCAGCTGGCGCAGGTCTTGGATCTGGCTGCGGATCTTGGCTCCGGAATCGGTGTCGCTCACCATGCGGCGACGGTCTGCTTGGTCAAAACGGTTGGTCTCGCTTTCGATGTCCACGTTGCGCGTGAGTGCCTCGGCAACCGTCGTAAAGGCTCGGTGCGACTTGAGACGGCAGCCGCGTGAGCTCGAGATGAGCGTATAGCCGGCGATACCCGTCTTGGGATGGTAAGCGCGGCAGAAGCCGCCATCGATGACCAGCAGCTTGCCCTCGGCGCGGATGGGCTGCTCGCCCTTGGTGGTTTTAACGGGCGTGTGGCCGTTGATGATGTGACCGGTCGGTGAGCATGCCATGGGCGCGACGCCAAACTCGCGCATGATGTCGTCGCAGACCGAGGGCGACTTGGTAAGCGTAAAGTACGGGTCCATCGGCTCGACCCAGGTGCTCTTGTCGGCGATATAGGCGCGCTCAAAGGTACGCACCAGGCGTCCGCTGGCGGGTGAGTTAAAGCCAATCCACAGGTACCACATCCAGTCGAGAGCGTCGCGGTCGCCCACGCGCCAGGCGCGGCGGGCGATGTGGTCGCAAAAATCGAGATAATCGCGGCCAGCGTGCCAGGTGCCCAAGCAGTTCATGCTGCTAAAGGTGCCGTCTTCGTTGAGCGGAACGCAGCCGTGGAAGAGCAGGTTGCCGTTGGCGACCTTGTACATCGAGCCATGGGAATAGAGGAAATCGATATGGCGATGCAGGTGATCGGCGGTGACAAACTCGGACACGAGCTTGTCGATGATGTGCTGCTCCTCGGGCGTGAGCGTATAGGGGTCCGCCGGGTCGACGGTGGGGAAGTCGTTGGTCGTGAGCGGCCACACGCTGCCGTCGGCGAGCGTGACCGTGCCGGTGTCGCGGTCGATCTTGTCGAGTAGCAGGCGATCGGTCATATCGAACTCGGGGTGGCGCTGGATAATCTGGCCCTCGAGCTTAAAGAGCAACACGTTGATAGCCTTGATCAGCGGGGTGATGGACTCACCGGCGGTGTAGGTGGCATCGGCAAAGGCAACAAGCTCACGCAGCGAGATGCCGTAATCGTTCTCGAGGATCTTGTAGTTGTCATAGCGTAGGTTGTTGCGCAACACCGTGGCGATGCAGGCGGGCTCACCGGTCGCAGCACCCATCCACAGCAGGTCGTGGTTGCCCCACTGGATGTCGAGCGAATGGTAGGTGAGCAGACGGTCCATAATCTTGGCCGCGCCGCCGCCGCGGTCGAAGATATCGCCCACCAGGTGCAGGTGGTCGACGGCCAGCCGCTTGATGAGCGAGGCGAGCGACTCGATAAAGTCGTCGGCGCTGGCGGTCTCCAGAATGGACTCCACGATGCGCTCGTGATAACGCACGCGATAGTTGTTCTCGTCCGGATGCGTGTGCAGCAGCTCGTCGATGATGTAGGCGTAATCGCGGGGGATGGCCTTACGCACCTTGGAGCGCGTATAGCGGCTCGAAAGCGAGCGGGCGACCATGATGAGCTGGTCAAGCATCGTCCTGTACCAGGTGGGCGAGTCTTCGCGCCGGCTGCGGACCAGGTCGATCTTCTCGCGCGGGTAGTAGATGAGCGTGCACAGCTCGCCCTTTTCGTCAAAGGAAAGCGTGTCGCCAAAAATCTCGTCGACATGTTCGCGCACGACGCCCGAGCAGTTGTTGAGGATGTGCATAAAGGCTTCGTACTCGCCATGCACGTCGCTCATAAAATGCTCGGTGCCTTTGGGCAGGTTGAGAATGGCCGAGAGATTGATAATCTCGGTAAACGCGGATTGCTCGGTGGGAAATTGTCTCGACAGCAGACGCAGATACTTGAAGTCTTGCGGATTGCGATCGAATGCGACCATGAAACACCTTCCGATGGAGCTGGTAAAACTGATAAACAGCGTCAAACGTTTATCAGTATGCGCCGCTTTTGTTTCGATTTTGCGCCAGCGGCTGAATTGTCGGCTGAACGGTTTGGTAAATCGATTTAGTTGAGGTAGATATGGCGGTTGAGTGGAGACGACAGAGGGTGATTTTGCCCACGTTGGCCCATGGCGGGGATGAGGATGTTCATGATAAAGATATTCAATACAAACGGTTCGCATTGGTAAATAGTGGACATTTGTACCGTATTCACGCTTGCTGTGCGATAATTTGCGCAGCAATGAGTAAGGAGCCTCATATGAGTGATTTTGTCCTGACCTGTGAATCTGCCGCCGACCGAACCCGTGAGTTCTTTGCGTCGCGCAATATCCCTGTCGTGGGTTTTCATTATGAGATCGACGATGTCGTCTATACGGACGATCTGTATCAGTCGATTACGCCGGACGAGTTTTTTGCCCAGATTGCCGCGGGTGCCATGCCCAAGACGTCTCAGGTGAGCGTGGGTGAGTATAAGGAGTTTTGGGAGCCGATTGTTGCCGAGGGTAAAGACGTGCTGCACCTGACGTTGTCGTCGGGTATTTCGGGCACGTATGGATCGGCCTGCGTTGCGGCGCAGATGCTCGCGGATCGCTATCCCCAAGGCGGCAAGGTGCGCGTCATCGATTCGCTGGCGGCGTCTTCGGGCTTTGGCCTGTTGCTGGAATATGCCGCCGACGTGCGCGATAGCGGCGCTTCGCTCGACGAGACGGCCGCTTGGATCGAGGAGCACAAGCTCAACCTGCACCACTGGTTCTTCTCGACCGATCTGTCGAGCTACCTGCGCGGCGGTCGCATTTCGGCTGCGAGTGCGATCATCGGCACGGCGCTTAAGATTTGCCCGCTTATGACGGTCGATTGCGACGGCAAGCTGTCGCCACGTGAGAAGATTCGCACTAAGAAGCGCGCGATTTCCGAGATGGCCAAGACCATGATGGCACACGTGCAGGACGGTGCGGATTATTCGGGTAAGTGCGTCATGTCGCACTCGGCGTGCCGCGAGGATGCCGAGGCAGTTGCGGCGCTGATCGAGGAACAGATTCCGCAGCTTAAAGGCAAGATTGAGATCAATAACATCGGTACTCTGATTGGCTCGCATACCGGACCTGGTACGGTGGCGCTCTTCTTTATGGGCGACAAGCGCGTGGATTAGTTTGCCCCATCACATCGCTGCATGATTGCTCAAACGAAAACGGCCCGCCTCACGTTTGTGAACTGCCTCCCATTTCTTGGACATGAGAAATGGGAGGCTTTCTTTATGCGCG
>DXZZ01000007.1:0-3325 GCA_019419425.1 Collinsella sp.
TGTGACCTCCCGGTTATCAGCCGGACGCTCTAACCAACTGAGCTACAGGTCCATCATGGTGGAGGTTAGGGGGATCGAACCCCTGACCTCAGGCTTGCAAAGCCCGCGCTCTCCCAGCTGAGCTAAACCCCCACGGAGACAGTAATAAACACCCCAGCGGCGACTCGGCTCTCGCTGGGGTGTTTATTGCGAAAGAAAGTGGTGGACCTGACAAGATTCGAACTTGTGACCTCCCGGTTATCAGCCGGACGCTCTAACCAACTGAGCTACAGGTCCATCGCGCAAGGGATATATTAGACGAGTCGTTACGCGCGCGTCAACAACTTTTTTGAAAATCTTTGAGGGGTGTCGGCCCCGGCTGCCCGGCGGCATGCGAAGTCGCCTGCTCGGACAGTCCTGCTCGCACGGAGAGCACATTAAGTGCTCTCCGGCTCGTGCGGAACTCGCGATCGACTTCGCATGCCGCCGGGCAGCCGGGGCCGACGCGAGGTTCAAGATTGTCAAAAAAGCGGTCGGCGCGCAGTGCGCCGACCGCCGATATAAGAGGTCTGATGATTTTTACCAGCTAGGGCCTCTTACTCGTCTAGAAGATCCTCTGGCATGTCGTTGCCGTCGCCTAGATCGACAGGGGTTTCTTCGGGGGCGGAGCCGTCTTCTGTGGCTTCCCCTTCGGGCTTCTCCTTGGCGGCCGTCATGCGGGCTACGGCGCAGATGCGGTCGTTGTCGTCGACGGTCATCATCTTGACGCCCTGGGTAGCGCGGCCAGTCTGGCTAATCTCATCGGTCTTGACGCGAATGACCGTCGCGCCCTCCGTCACGATGAACAACTCGTGCTGCGGGCCCACCGTCTTCATGGCCGCGAGGTTGCCCTTACGCTCGGTCATTTGGATGGTGTAGACGCCCTGGCCGCCGCGATTCTGCTCCGGGTAGTCCGCGACCGGCGTGCGCTTACCGTAGCCGCGCTCGGTGATGACGAATAGATCGCCGTTGCCGTTAGTGACTTCCATGCCCAGAACGCTCACGCCGTCCTTCATACCGATACCGCGAACGCCGCTGGTATCGCGGCCGGTGGCGCGCACCTGCTCCTCGGAGAACATGATCGCCTTGCCCGCGGTGGTGGCCAGGATAATCTTGTCGCCCTCGCGCACGCGGCGCACGTTCAGCAGCGCGTCGTCGTCACGCAGGTTGATAGCGATCAGGCCGTCGCGACGGCTGCGGTCATATGCGCTCATTACGGTCTTCTTGACCATGCCGCTCTTGGTGGCAAACATCAGATACTCGTCGGCAGGGAACTCGCGGCAGCTGATGACGCTCGCGATCTTCTCGCCCTCCTCGAAGGGCAGCAGGTTGACGATCGCGGTACCGCGCGCCTGGCGCGTACCCACCGGCAGCTCGTGCACCTTCAGGCGATAGACCTTGCCCTTGCTCGAGAAGAACAGCACGTACTCGTGCGTGGACGCGATGAACATCTCGTCGATAACGTCGTCCTCTTTGAGGTTGACGCCCGACACGCCCTTGCCGCCGCGCTTCTGGGCGCGGTAGGCGGCCACCGGGATGCGCTTGACATAGCCGGTGTGGGTGATGGTCACGACCATGTCCTCGTCGGCAATGAGGTCCTCGACGTCCAGGTCCTTCTCGACATGGCTGATCTCGGTGCGGCGCTTATCGCCGAACTTCTTGGAGATCTCGCGCATCTCTTCCTTAATGACGCCCAGGATCTTCTCCTCGTGCGCCAGCAGGTCCTCGTAGTAGGCGATGGCGCGGCGCAGGCCGTCCAGCTCTTCCTGAATCTTGTCGCGCTCCAGGCCGGTCAGGCGGCGCAGCTTCATCTCGAGGATGGCCGTGGTCTGCTCGGGCGTAAAGCCAAAGCGCTCGATCAGGCGGCTGCTGGCCTCGGAGTCGGTCTGCGAGGAGCGGATGATGCTAATGACCTCGTCGATATGGTCGAGAGCCATCAGGTAGCCCTCAAGGATATGCGCGCGGGCCTGGGCCTTCTTAAGGTCGAAGCGGGTGCGGCGGGTGACGACGTCGACCTGGTGGTCGATGTAGTGCTGCAGCATCTCGCGCAGGCTCAGGCATTTGGGAACGCCGTTGACAAGCGCCAGGTTGTTGGCGCCAAAGGTCGTCTGCAGCGAGGTGTACTTGTACAGGTTGTTGAGCACGACCTGCGGGATGACGCCCTTCTTGAGTTCGATGACCAGACGGATACCCTTCTGGTTGGACTCATCGCGCATATCCGAGATGCCCTCGATGCGCTTGTCGTTGACGAGCTGGGCAATCTTCTCCTGCAGGGTGCCCTTGTTGACCATGTAGGGGATCTCGGTAAAGACCAGGCGGCTGCGGCCGGTCTTGGTGGACTCCACGTGGGCCTTGGCGCGCACGGTAATGGAACCGCGGCCGGTCTCGTAGCTCTGCTTAATGCCGGCGCTGCCCATGATGATGGCGCCGGTGGGGAAGTCCGGACCGGGCATGATCTGCATGAGCTCGTCGACGGTGGCGTCGGGGTTGTCGATCAGGTAGCAGGTGGCCTCGATTGCCTCGGTGAGGTTATGCGGGGCGATGTTGGTGGCCATGCCGACGGCGATGCCCTGGCTGCCGTTGACCAGCAGGTTGGGGAAGCGCGCAGGCAGTGCCACGGGCTCGGCGAGCGATTCGTCGTAGTTGGGCTGCCAGTCGACGGTATCCTTCTGCAGGTCACGCAGCAGTTCCATGGCGGGCTTGGCAAGGCGGCTCTCGGTGTAACGCATGGCTGCCGCGCCGTCGCCGTCGATGTTGCCGAAGTTGCCGTGACCGTCGATAAGCGGCGTGCGCATGGAGAACCACTGCGCCAGGCGAACCATGGCCTCATAGACCGCGGAGTCGCCATGCGGGTGGTACTTACCGATAACTTCGCCGACCGTCCAGGCCGACTTCTTGTGTGGGCGGTTGGGGTAGATGCCGCTCTCGTTCATCGCGTACAGAATGCGGCGGTGCACCGGCTTTAAGCCGTCGCGCACGTCCGGCAGGGCGCGCGCTGTGATAACCGACATCGAATACTCGATGAACGATTGCTTCATCTCGCGACCGAACTCCGAAATCTGGAGCTGGCCGCCGTTGATATCCTCGCCGGCCGAGGCGCCACGGTCGACTTCGCCAAAGCTCTCCTCGAGCTCGGCGTCGTCTTCTTCCTCATCATCATCGGCATCGGGGTTATAGGCGTCAGGATCGCCGTCCTCGCCCTGCTCAGCACGGGCAAGCAGGCGCTTCAGATCGTCGGGCATACCAGCATCGCCGGCCTCGTCCATACCCTCGTTATTGTTGATATCGTCTGCCACGTTACCTCCTC